>CAYNKL010000065.1:0-22089 GCA_964397775.1 uncultured Rhodobacterales bacterium
TGTGCCTTCCTCTACAATCGAAAATATGGGAGAGCCGCTTAGACCATTTGGATCAAAATTCGGTGGTGGATCGTAGCTCCATCTTACAAGTGCCGGGTCAGAGAGGGGACCTTCATAAACGCAACTGATTTCTCTTTTTTGGAACCCTAGGTGTTCCAGTTTCTGCCCAATGTCATCACAAATTGAGTATGATAGCCGCTGATCGTCAATTGCATAGCCGTATGAGAAGGAAAGTTTTATTTTGTCTCTATCTCTTATTCGTGATGACATGTTGAGGTTGAAGAAACGGCGGGGGCTGATTGTTCCTGACTTTACGGGCTCTGTGAAGTCAAATGCGCAGAAATCCTGATCATACCCGAAGTCACCATCCGTTTGTATGGGGCCAAAGTAACGTCCAGCTGTCGAGTATAGTTTTTCTTTTTCCGCCAAGATTGAGATGTATTCTGGATTGAACCCCTTCACCTGATGGCGGCAGCAAACAACCAGATAGTGATCGCGATACCTAAGAAAAGTCCCGGTTCCTCGCAGCGTGATCTCGTGCCCCTCAAAATCAGTGTAGAATAGTAGAGGGTCGGCGTGCCGCGAAAGAGCTTGGCTTACCTCTTTCGCGTGTATCCAGAGGCCGCCCACTTGGATCGACATCAAATTTCGATGTTCTAAAAGCGTGAATTGGCGCAGCAATCGATCCACGGCATCAACTCACCCCAACAGTCCCTCAAACTCCCGCCATTCGCCCTTGGACATGCCGGAGTTTTCCTGTGTCACCGTCTCACCCTTGAGCATTCGGCGTATGCACTCAAGCCCCGTGGCGCTGAGCGTCGCGCCGCCCATGCGGTAGTCCTCGAAGGCCTTGTAGGTCGCGGGCACCCAGTCGGCGACGAGTTTCGCGATGGCCTCGGCATAGACGCGGATCTCGTACTGGGCGTGGGCATCGGCGCGCAGGCGCAGGAAATGCAGAAGGTTGTGCAGGTCCACCTTCCAATACCACTGGGTGTAGATATTGGCGGGCAGGTTCATGCGGGCCAATTCGCGGGCAAGGCCCTGCTGGCCGTCCTGCGAGATCATCTCCTCGTAATGATCGTAGGCGCGCATGGAATCGTCGCGCAGGATGTCGAGCACGCGCTGCGCCTCGGCGCCTTCCAGAACGTCGCCCCGGCCCTGGTTGTTGGTCGTGCTCTGCGCGGCGAGGCTGTCGGGGGCGGGGATGTAGAATTCGCGGTCGAGGATCGAATAGCGCGCGGAATATTCGTTCACGTTGGCGGTGCGGTGGCGGATCCACTGGCGCGCGACGAAGACCGGCAGCTTCACGTGCAGCTTGATCTCGCACATCTCGAAGGGGGTCGAATGCCAGTGCCGCATGAGGTAGCGGATCAGGCCCTCGTCGTTGCTGACGCTCTTGGTGCCGCGGCCATAGCTGACCCGCGCGGCCTGGGTGATGGCGGAATCGTCGCCCATGTAGTCGATCACCCGGACAAATCCGTGGTCGAGCACGGAGTGCGCGGTGTAGAGGTGCTGCTCCATCCCCGGCGCGGTGGCGCGCAGGGTCTGGTGGCTTTCACTGCGCTGGGCCGCGATCTCGGCCTCTTGCTCGGGCGACAGGGGCATGGCGAATCCTTTCCCGGGGATCTGAGTCAGAGGCCACCTTATATGGCCGCGCGCGCCGGGGCCAACCACCAGATGCGGTAGCTTTCGGGGAGTGTGGGGCAGGGGGCGCTCTGGCCCCTCGACAAGCGCGCCGGGGCCTCTAGTCTTGGGACCAAGTCCGGGGCCTCCCCGGTCATCACCGAGAAAGATGAGGAACACATGGGTATTCGCTACATCCACACCATGGTGCGCGTGAAGGACCTCGACAAGTCCATCGCCTTCTATGAGCTGCTGGGCCTGAAGGAACGCCGCCGGTCGGAGAACGAGAAGGGCCGCTTCACGCTGGTCTTCCTCTGCCCGCCCGAGCAGGACGACGGCACCGCCGACGTGGAGCTGACCTACAACTGGGACGGCGACGAGGGTCTGCCCAGCGACAGCCGCCATTTCGGCCACCTCGCCTACACGGTGCCCGACATCTACGAGATGTGCCAGCACCTGATGGACAACGGCGTGACCATCAACCGCCCGCCGCGCGACGGCAACATGGCCTTCGTGCGCAGCCCCGACAACATCTCGGTCGAGCTTCTGCAGCAGGGCGACCCGAAGCCCCCGCAGGAGCCCTGGGCGAGCATGGAAAACACGGGCCATTGGTAAGGCTCCTGGCCCTCTGCCTGGCGCTTGTCGCGCCGGGAGGGGCCCTGGCGCAGGGCGATTGCCGCCTTGCGCTGCTGCTGGCGCTGGATGTGTCCTCCTCGGTCGATCCCGAGGAATACCGGCTCCAGAAAGAGGGGGTGGCGGCGGCGCTGCTGTCCCCCGACGTGCGCCGCGCGATCCTGTCAGGACAGGGCGTGGTGGCGCTTGGCGTCTACGAGTGGAGCGGCCGGCGGCAGAACACCGTGGTGCTCGACTGGGTGAGGCTCGACAGCGAGGCGGCGATCACGGCGGCCGCACGCCGGATCGGCGGGGCGCAGCGCTCCTACAGCCGTTTTCCCACTGCCATGGGCTATGCGCTGGGCTACGGCGCGGGGCTGCTGGCGCGCGGGCCCGATTGCCTGCGGCGGGTGATCGACGTGTCGGGCGATGGGGTCACCAACGACGGGTTCTGGCCGACGCTGGCCTACCGCAACTTCCCCTTCGAGGGCGTGACGGTGAACGGGCTGGCGGTGCTGGGTGCCGATCCCGACGTGCTCGACCACTACGAGTTCGAGGTGCAGTACGGCCCCGGCGCCTTTGTCGAGACCGCGCCGGGCTATGCCGGCTACCGCCGCGCCATGGAGCGCAAGCTGTTCCGTGAGATCAACGATGTGCAGGTGGGCGGTGGCGCGCTGCCTTCGGATCAGCCCGGGTGAGGGCGCTTCTGCTGGTCCTGGCGCTGCTGGCGGCGGCGCCGGCGCAGGCGGCCTGCCGGATGGCGCTGGCGCTGGGGCTCGATGTCTCGGGCTCGGTCGACGGGCGCGAGTACCGGTTGCAGATGGACGGCCTCGCCGATGCGCTGTCGGACCCCGGCGTGCGCGACACGCTCCTGCAGATGCCGCAGGCGCCGGTGACGCTGGCGGTCTTCGAGTGGAGCGGGCCTGGCGTGCAGCGGCTGCTGCTGGACTGGACCGACATCACTTCCGACGCGGCGCTGGAGCGCGTGGTGACCCGGCTGCGCGGCGTGGGCCGGGTCGAGGGCGATCCCGCCACCGCGCTGGGCGAGGCCAAGGCCTATGGCGCGGCGCTGCTGGCCCGGCGTGAGGAGTGCTGGCGGCAGGTGCTTGATATCTCGGGCGACGGCAAGTCCAACAGCGGGCCCCGGCCGCAGCAGGTCCGCCCCGAGGGGATCACGGTGAACGGGCTGGTGATCGGAGAGGTGCTGCGCGACGACCGGGGCGGCACGCCGGGCATCGGCGAGTTGATCGCCTACTATCGGGCCTATGTGATCGAGGGGCCGGGCGCCTTTGTCGAAACCGCGATGGGGTTCGAGGCCTACCGCGAGGCCATGGTGCGCAAGCTCAAGAAGGAGCTGCAGGCCATGGTGATCGGCAATGCCGGGGGCATCGGGCCGTCAGGGGTCAGCAGTCAGTAGATGTAGCGGATCTGGTCGGTCCAGTAGCGTTCGAGCCGCCGCAGGGCCACGGTGATCTCTTCGAGGCCCGCGTGATCGATCACCCCCCGGCTCTGCAGGCCTTCGGCGTGGCGGTTGAAGAGATCGCCGACGAGATCGCGGATCTCGCGCCCACGCTGCGTCAGGCGCACCCGGACCGAGCGGCGGTCGATCTCGCACCGCTGGTGGTGCATGTAGCCGGTTTCGACAAGTTTCTTCAGATTGTAGGAGACGTTGCTGCCCTGGTAGTAGCCGCGGGTCTTGAGCTCGCCCGCCGTCACCTCGTTGTCGCCGATGTTGAACAGCAGCAGCGCCTGCACGGCGTTGATGTCGATGACGCCGACCCGTTCGAATTCGTCCTTGATCACGTCGAGCAGCAGACGGTGAAGCCGTTCGACAAGCCCCAGCGCCTCCAGGTAGCCCGTCATGAAGCCCTGGTCGCCGCGCTTGTTCACGGACGCATGGATGCTCATCTGCCGTCTCCGCCTTGGATCGTCTTGGAGGACGGTTCTCGGCGGAAAACGCAAATAATACCTTAAGTGTCGAGATAGACTGCGAAAATTGAAACTATTTCGCGGCCCGCTCCTGCGAGGTCTCGGCGATCTCGGCGATCAGCGGCGCATAGACGTCGGGGGCGGGCACCTGGCCCGACACCCACTGGTAGAGATCCTGGTCGCTTTCCTCGAGCAAGGCCTCGTAGAGATCGAGCGCCGCGGCATCCATCGCGGAAAGCCGTGCCGCGGCGAAGCGCGAGAGCAGGATGTCCATTTCCTTGATGCCCCGGCGCATCGACCGCATGGTCAGGCGCTTGAGGCGGATCTCGCGCGGTTCGGTGGTCATGCGTTGTGCTCCTTGAGCAGCGTGCGCAGGTGCTTCTCGAGTTTGCCGATCTTCTCGGCCTGGCGCTTCATCTGGGTCTGCATCGCGCGCAGTTCCACCAGCGCCCGGTCGATGTCCGAGGGCAGCGGGTCCTCGTCCGGAGAAGCGACGCCCTCGCCCTCGCCGGTGATCAGCCAGATCATCGACACGTTCAGCAGCCCCGAGACCATGTTGAGCCGGTTGGCGCGCGGCTCGGCAAGGTCCTCTTCCCAGCGGCGCAGGGTCTCTAGCTTGACGCCGAGGCGCCGGGCCAGATCCTCCTGGCTCATTGCGGCGGCTTCGCGGGCGGCGGCGAGCCTGTCGCCGAAGGTGGCGGCCTCGGGTCCGTACCAGTCGGTGGTGTCGTCCATCTTTCCTCCCTTGGGCCCCTGGGGCCGCTTGCGCGCTGGGTGCCACGTCCCTAAGACAAATGGCGATCTTGTTCAAACCGGCGGGGGCCCATGACCTTTCTTTCCCAGAAACTCGACCGCATCGCGCCGTCGCCCACGGTTGCCATCTCTCAGACGGCACGCGAACTGGCCGCTGCGGGGCGGGACATCCTGAGTCTCAGCGCCGGCGAGCCCGACTTTGACACGCCCGAGCATATCAAGGACGCGGCGATTGCGGCAATCGAAGAAGGGAAAACGAAGTACACGGCCCCCGATGGCATTCCCGAACTGAAACAGGCGATCTGCGACAAGTTCAAGCGCGAGAACGGGCTGAGCTACACGCCCGCGCAGATCAACGTCGGCACCGGCGGCAAGCAGGTGCTCTATAACGCGCTCATGGCGACGCTGGACCCGGGCGACGAGGTCATCATCCCCGCGCCCTACTGGGTGAGCTATCCCGACATGGTCAAGCTTGCCGGTGGCGAGCCCGTGGTGATCGAGAGCCGCCCCGAGGACGGCTACAAGATCACGGCAGAGGCGCTTGAGGCGGCGATCACGCCCCGCACCAAGTGGCTGATCTTCAACTCGCCCTCGAACCCTACCGGCGCCGGCTACACCGAACCGCAGCTCAAGGCGCTGACCGATGTGCTGATGCGGCACTCGCAGGTGCATGTCATGAGCGACGACATGTACGAACACCTCGCCTACGACGGCTTCCGCTTCGTGTCGCCCGCGCAGGTCGAACCGGGGCTCTACGACCGCACGCTCACCGTGAACGGCGTCTCCAAGGCCTATGCCATGACCGGCTGGCGCATCGGCTATGCCGGCGGCCCGGAGGAACTGATCGCCGCCATGCGCAAGCTGCAGACGCAGTCGACCTCGAACCCCACCTCGATCAGCCAGTGGGCCTCGGTCGCGGCGCTGAACGGCCCGCAGGACTTCCTGGCCGAGCGCGCCGAGGTCTTCCGCCGCCGCCGCGATCTGGTGGTGGACCGGCTGAACGCCATCGAGGGGATCGAATGCCCCCGTCCCGAGGGCGCCTTCTACGTCTACCCCTCGATCAAGGGGCTGATCGGCGCGACCAGCAGCGGCGGCCGCATCATCGACAGTGACGAGGCCTTCGCCTCGGCCCTGCTCGAGGAACAGGGCGTCGCGGTGGTCTTCGGCGCGGCCTTCGGCCTCTCGCCCGCCTTCCGCATCAGCTATGCCACGGCGGACGAGGTGCTCGAAGACGCCTGCAACCGCATCGCGGCCTTCGTGGCCGGGTTGAGCTGACCGCGTCCCTGCCGGGTCTCTATTTTCGCGTGCGCGAGAACGGCGCCGTCGTTTTCCGTCTGGAGACCGAGACCCGGCAGGGCCGCATTGAGAGGGGTTGCGAGCCCATCTCACGTTTGGCGACAGCGCGACGCAAGCCGGGCCAGCGCCGGACCGTGGTGTGGCGCCACGACGGTTGATCGGAGCGCTTTATCTCGGCCAAGCCCGGATGACCTCTGAACGATGCCCTGCAATTGCCAAAGCGCCAGACCGCGGGGTCGGTCCGGCGCTGGCCCGGCGGGGCTGACGCCCCTTATTCCGGGCCTCGCAGGACATGGCTCGGAGGTTCGCTCCCTACGCCCGACCAGCGCGGAGGCGCCTCGACGTGGCCAGCGCCTGCGCGCGCCACGAAAAACGCCCGCCAGAGCAGGTCCGGCGGGCGTCTTCAAAGCGGGTCACACAGAGGCAAACCTAAGAAATGGTTAAACCGTATCTGTAACCCGTGGATTTTCCATGTGCCAAAGGGTGTCCCGGCCCGGGACACCCTCGGGACAGGGCCTTACGCGGCCTGACGGTCGTGCAGGCCTTCCTGCACTTCCTCGATGATCTTGGCGACAAAGGCCTTGAGATCGGCGGGGCTGCGGCTGGTCACGATGCCCTTGTCGGCCATGACCTCCTCATCGACCCAATGTCCGCCGGCGTTCTCGACGTCGGTCTTGATCGACTTGTAGGAGGTCATCTTGCGGCCCTTAGCGATGCCGGTCTCGACCAGCAGCCAGGGACCATGGCAGATCGCGGCGACCACCTTGCCCTCGTTGTGGAAATCCTTGACGAGGTTCAGCACGTCCGGATTGACGCGCAGGATGTCGGGGTTGATCTGGCCGCCCGGGATCACCAGCGCGTCGTAGTCGCGCGATTTCACCTGGTCGAGCGAGGTGTCGACTTCGATGGTGTCACCCCAGTCGTCGCCGTCCCAGCCCTTGATCGACTTGCCGTCGAGGCTGGCGACATGGACGGTCGCCTTGGTCTCGCGCAGGGCGTCGCGGGGGACTTCCAGCTCCGATTGCTCGAAGCCGTTGGTGGAGATGATGAGGATCTTGGAGTCTTGAATGACGGGCATTGCGTGTCTCCTTCCGTTCTTGTGGCGGGCGGGCTTGGCCGCCCGCCTTCATCCCCACAACTCGGAAGGGGGGCGGGGAAGTTCCCGCCGCTCTCACAACGTCGCGGCAAGCCGCGTGCCCTGGTCGATGGCCCGCTTGGCGTCGAGCTCCGCCGCCACGTCGGCCCCGCCGATCACATGCGCCGGGATGCCCTTCGCGGCGAGTGCGTCGGCCAGGCTGCGCTCGCTCAGCTGCCCGGCACAAAGCACCACCGTGTCGCAGGCGATGACCTCGGGATTCTCGCGCGCCTCGCCGTAGGACACATGCAGGCCCGCATCGTCGATCCGCTCGTAGTTCACGCCGGTCTTCATGGTCACGGCCTTCATCTGAAGCCCCGCGCGGTGGATCCAGCCGGTGGTCTTGCCCAGCCGCTTGCCCGGCTTCTCCTTCTTGCGCTGCAAGAGCGTGACCTCGCGAATGGCGGGGTGCGGCTGCGGGCCCTCGGGGGCGAGCCCCGCGCGTGCCTCGGCCGGGTCCGTCACGCCCCATTCACGCATCCACTCGGTCAGATCGAGCGTCGGACTGTCGCCGGTCACGAGAAACTCCGAGACATCGAAGCCGATGCCCCCGGCGCCCACCACCGCCACGCGGGGGCCGACCTCGGCGCCCCGCTTCAGCACGTCCACGTAGCCCTTCACCATGGGGTGATCCTGCCCCGGGATCTGCGGATCGCGGGGTATGACGCCGGTGGCGACGATGACCTCGTCAAAGCCCTCAAGGTCCCCGGCTGTGACCGTCTGTCCCAGCGCCCGCGTCACGCCGCGCTCGGTCAGCATGGTGTCGAACCAGTCGACCAGCCCGTGGAACTCCTCCTTGCCGGGGATCACGCGCGCCATGTTGAGCTGCCCGCCGATGACCGTATCGCGATCGAAGAGCGTCACCGCGTGGCCCCGCTCGGCCGCCGTGATCGCGGCGGACAGCCCCGCGGGTCCCGCGCCCACCACGGCCACGCGCTTGGCCTCATCCGTGGGGGTCACCACGATCTCGGTCTCGTAGCAGGCCTTGGGGTTCACAAGGCAGGTCGAGACCTTGCCCTGGAAGGTGTGGTCGAGACAGGCCTGGTTGCAGGCGATGCAGGGCGCGATCGTGTCGGCGCGGCCCGCCTCGGCCTTGGCCACGAAATCCGGATCGGCAAGGAAGGGCCGCGCGAGGCTCACCATGTCGGCCACGCCGTCGGCCAGCAGCCCCTCGGCCACCTCTGGCGTGTTGATCCGGTTCGAGGTGATGACCGGGAGGCCCACCTGGCCCATGAGCTTCTTCGTCACCCAGGCGAACCCCGCCCGGGGGACCGAGGTCACGATGGTCGGCACCCGCGCCTCGTGCCAGCCGATGCCGGTGTTGATGAGCGTCGCGCCGGCCTTTTCGACCTCCTGCGCAAGCTGCACCACCTCCTCGAAGCTCGACCCGCCGGGCACGAGGTCGATCATCGACAGGCGGTAGATCACGATGAAATCCGGGCCCACCGCCGCGCGCACCCGGCGCAGCACCTCCAGCGGCAGGCGCATGCGGTTCTCGTAGGAGCCGCCCCAGCGATCGGTGCGTTTGTTGGTATGGGTGACGAGGAACTGGTTGAGGAAATAGCCCTCCGACCCCATCACCTCGACCCCGTCGTAGCCGGCCTCGCGTGCCCGCGTTGCGGCGGTGGCGATGTCGGCAATCTGCTTCTCGATGCCCGCCTCGTCCAGCTCCTTGGGCGGGAAGGGCGAGATCGGCGACTTGATGGCAGAGGGCGCCACGCACTCGGGGCTGTAGGCATAGCGACCCGCGTGCAGGATCTGCATGGCGATCTTGCCGCCCGCCGCGTGCACCTTGTCGGTCACGCCCCGATGCCTTGCGATATCCTCGTCGGAAAAGAGCCCCGCCGCGCCGGGAAAGACGCCGCCCTCGCGGTTGGGCGCCATGCCGCCGGTCACCATGAGCCCCACGCCGCCGCGCGCCCGCGTGGCGTAGAATTCCTCCACCCGGGTCCAGTCGCCCACCTCTTCGAGGTTGGTGTGCATGGACCCCATGATCACGCGGTTCTTCAGCGTGGTGAAGCCCAGGTCCAGCGGCTGGAACAGGTGCGGATAATCACTCATGGCAGGCCCTCCCTTTGGGGCGGATCACACATGATCCACCCCGGCCTGTCACCGTCAAACGTGACGTCAGAGCGCGCCGCCCCCGGTTTCTTCTCGCCCGAAAATACCTCGGGGGAGACGCGGCGCAGCCGCGGCGGGGGCAGCGCCCCCACCCCCTCAGGGATACACATGCGTCCCGTTCAGACCGCGCGGGCCACGACGAAGTGGTTGGGCAGCCACTTGGGGTAGTCGCCGGTTTCCAGGATCTCGAAGCCGGCGTCGCGGATCATCCGGTCCAGCTTCTCGACCGTGAAGAAGCGCATCTTCGGCTCCTTGCCCATCAGGCGCATGGGCAGCAGGCTCAGCCGGATCTTGAGGTTGCGGGCGAGGCAGGGGGTCACGGAGAGCAGCAGCCCGCCGTCGTTCAGCGCGCCGCGGATCTGCGCCAGCGTGCCTTCGACGTCGTCGATCAGGTGGAAGATGTTGAAGGCCATGACCGCGTCGTAGCGGCGGCCCGCGGCGGCCTCGGCCAGATCCGACTTGCGGAAACTCACATTGTCGGCGCCCGCCTCGGCGGCCTTTTCCTGCGCGACGCGGATCATCTCGCCCGAGAAATCTGTGCCCTCGATGCGGGCGCCGGTCCCGGTGAGCCTGAGCGCCGTCTCGCCGGTGCCGCAGGCAAGCTCCAGCACCTCCATACCGGGGGTGAGCCAGGCGCGGACACGTTCGAGCCGGGCCTCGTAGGAGACCACGTCCTTGACCGGCTGGGTGGCGTATTGGGGCGCCGCCTTGTCCCAGTAAGCTTCCCTGCGTGTCATCGGTCACCTCCTTCAACCTCTGCCGGCGGGATAGCGGCTCCCGCGCGGGCGGCAAGGCGAAACCACGAAAAAGACCCCCGGCGTTTCCGCCGAGGGCCGTGATCCGTTCGGTCGTGCCGGAACGCCTATTCGGCGGCGTCGCGGCGGGGCAGGACCCAGTCGGCGCGCGGGAAGTGGCAGGTGTAGCCGCCGGGGTAGCGCTGCAGGTAATCCTGGTGCTCGGGCTCGGCCTCCCAGAAGTCGCCCACCGGCTCGACCTCGGTCACGACCTTGCCGGGCCAGAGCCCCGAGGCCTCCACGTCGGCGATGGTGTCCAGCGCGCACTGACGCTGGTCCTCGTCCACGTAGTAGATGGCCGAGCGGTAGCTCATGCCGATGTCGTTGCCCTGCCGGTTCAGCGTCGTGGGATCGTGGATCTGGAAGAAGAATTCCAGGATCTCGCGATAGCTGATGCGGGCGGGATCGAACATGATCTCGATCCCCTCGGCATGGGTGCCGTGGTTGCGGTAGGTGGCATTCTTCACGTCACCGCCGGTATAGCCGACGCGGGTCTTCTCGACCCCGTCCATGCGGCGGATCAGTTCTTCCATACCCCAGAAACAGCCCCCTGCGAGCACTGCGCGTTCGAGATTCATGTGACCTCCTCGACCTGGTCCAGATAGGCGCCGTAGCCCTCGGCTTCCATGTCGTCGCGGTGGACGAAGCGAAGGCTGGCGGAGTTGATGCAATAGCGCAGGCCGCCGCGGTCCATGGGCCCGTCGGGAAAGACGTGGCCCAGGTGGCTGTCGCCATGGGTGCTGCGCACCTCGGTGCGGACCATCCCGTGGGTGGTGTCCCGCAGCTCCTGCACATAGGTTTTTTCGATCGGCTTGGTAAAGCTCGGCCAGCCGCAGCCGGACTCGTACTTGTCCGAGCTCGCGAACAGCGGCTCGCCCGAGACCACGTCGACGTAGATCCCCGGCTCCTTGTTCGAGAGGTACTTGCCCGTGCCGGGACGCTCGGTCCCGTTCTGCTGGGTGACCCGGTATTGCTCGGGGTCGAGGCTGTCGATGACCTCCGGGCGGCGTTCGTAACTGGCCATGATCTCCCTCCTATGGTCTTGGCCCTTAAGATGGGGCAGGAATCTTCAAAGGAAAAGGGGCAGGAGGCTTGCGCCGGATCACGGTTGCGGTCATTGTGATCTGGGAGAGCGGTTTTCTCTCGCACCCAAGGCACGAATCGGGGCGTCGGCTCAGCCGGCGCCCTTCGTGTCTCCGGCGCGCTCTCAGGCAGTCCCGCCCGTCATGCCCCCTCAGACACCTCCCTCAGGCAGCCGAACCGCCGCCCAGCGGGCCGCGTCGCGCACCGTCTCGTCCACGTCCTCGCAAAGCCCCTGCGCCACTGGTCGCAGCCGCGCCGCCCCCGAGTTGCCGATGGCATAGAGCACGTTGCGCACGAAGCGGTCGCGCCCGATCCGCTTGATCGGGCTGCCCGAGAACCGCGCCCGGAAGCCCGCGTCGTCCAGTCCCGCCAGCTCCTCCAGCGGCGGTGCCAGCAGATCCTCGCGGGCATGGTATTTCACCTCGCGCGCCTCGCTTGCGAACTTGTTCCAAGGGCAGACCGCCAGGCAGTCGTCGCAGCCGTAGATCCGGTTGCCCATCTTCGTGCGCAACGCCTCGTCCACCGGCCCGCGATGCTCGATCGTCAGGTACGAGATGCAGCGCGTCGCATCGAGCTGGAAGGGCGCCGGAAAGGCATCGGTCGGACAGATGTCGAGACAGGCGCGGCACGATCCGCAGTGTTCGCCCTCGGGCGCGTCCGTGGGCAGCTCCAGCGTGGTGAAGATCGAGCCCAGGAAAAACCACGACCCCAGCCGCCGGCTCAGCAGGTTGGTGTGCTTGCCCTGCCAGCCCAGCCCGGCGGCCTGCGCCAGCGGCTTTTCCGGCACCGGCGCCGTGTCGACAAAGACCTTGATCTCGGGCGCCTCGCCCTGCTTTTCCGCCTCTGCGATCAACCAGCGGCCCAGCCGCTTCAGCCGTTTCTTGACCACGTCGTGGTAGTCGCGGTTCTGGGCATAGACCGAAATCGCCGCCCGGTCGGGATGACCCAGCACCTCCAGCGGATCATGCGCGGGGCCGTAGTTCTCGGCCAGCATGATGACGCTGCGCGCCTCGGGCCAGAGCGCGGTGGGATCGCCGCGCCAGTGGCTGCGCTCGGCGAGCCAGTCCATCTGCCCGTGATACCCCTCGCGCAGGAACTTCTGCAGCCGCGCCATGACCTGTGGCACGTCGCCGGGCCGGCAGATGCGGCAGTCGTCGAACCCCTCTTCCGCGGCCTGCGCCACCAGTCGCGCCTTCAGCCGCTCCATGCCGCGCCCCCGTTTCTTCTCGCTGAAAATACCTCGGGGGAGGCCCGCAGGGCCGGGGGCAGAGCCCCCACCGGGTTTCCGCAGGAAAGCCGCAGCCTCATGCCGGCTCCGGACCGCTGGATCAGAAATCGAGGTCCGCGTAGTGCGCCGGCGGCGGGAAGCCGGGGATTTGGTCGGCGAGGATCGAGCGGAAGGCGGGCCGTGACTTGATCTTGGCGTACCAGTCCTTGACCGACTCCTGCCGGTGCCAGTCCACGTCCGAGATGTAGTCGAGCGAGGACAGATGCGCCGCGGCGGCGAAATCGGCGAGCGTCATGGCGTCGCCCGCCAGCCAGCGGCGGTGATCCAGCAGCCAGGCCATGTAGTCGAGGTGATACTTGATCGCCTTGGCCCCGGCCTTGACGTTGGTGCTGTCGGGGAAGCCCAGCTTCATGACCTTCTTGTTCACCCGCTCGTAGAGCAGCTTCGAGGTCACCTCGGAATGGAACTTGTCGTCGAACCAGCCGATGAGCCGGCGCACCTCGTAGCGGGCCTCCGGTGTCTTGGGCATGAGAGAGGGCTCGGGGTAGCATTCCTCGAGATACTCGCAGATCGCGACGCTTTCGGCCATGACCATGCCGTCGACCCGCAGCACCGGCACCTTGGCGGCCGGGTTGCGGCGCAGGAAGTCGGCGTCCTTCTCCCAGTAGCGCTCCTCCACCAGCTCGCAGTCGATCTTCTTCTCGGCGAGGCTCAGCCGCACCTTGCGGCAGAAGGGTGACAGCGGCACGTGATAGAGCTTGGCCATGGGCAAAAGTCGGTCCCGGATGTGAAAGGAAACGCGATCTCAATGACAAGAAAGCGCGGGGCTTTCAACCATCCCCGCACGTGACGGCGCGCCTGCGCTTGACGACAGGCCAATCCGTGCCAAGGTCCGACGGATGTTCCCGATCCGCGATCACAACCCGTCAGGCCGCACGCCATTCGTCACCTACGGGCTGATCGCGGCGAATGTCGTCATCTTCCTGAGCTACTGGCAGCTTTTCGAGCAGCCGCGCGCCATCAATGAGTTCTTCTTCGACTGGGCGCTGATCCCCGCGCTGGTGAGCGAGGGGCGGGGCTGGACCGGCTTTGTCACCTCCATGTTCCTGCATGGCGGGATCGCCCATCTCGGCGGCAACATGCTGTTCCTCTTCATCTTCGGCGACAACATCGAGGACGAGATGGGCCATGGCGGCTTCCTGCTGTTCTACCTCGTCTCTGGGCTGGCGGCGGCCGCGGCGCAGTATCTCTCTGCGCCGCTGTCGCCCGCACCGATGGTTGGGGCCTCGGGGGCCATCGCCGGGGTGATGGGGGGCTACCTGCTGCTCTACCCGCGGGCGCGTGTGGACATCCTGGTGATCCTCGTCTTCATATTCCGCGTAATCCCGATCCCGGCCTGGATCATCCTGGCGGCCTGGTTCGCCATGCAGATCTTCGGCGGGCTCGGCACCCCCTCGGACGAGGGCGGCGTCGCCTATTGGGCCCATGCCGGAGGCTTTCTTGCCGGTCTTGTCATGACGGTGCCGGTCTGGCTGCGTCGCGGCGGTCCGGCCTACTGGAGCCTCACCCACGGCCATCCGCCGCATCCCGAGGCCCGTTATCCCATGTCCCGAACCCGAATCCCGAAGGTGCCCCGAAAATGAAAGATACCAGCCGGCCCGTGAAAGCCACCTGCCACTGCGGCGCCGTCGAACTGCGCGTGTCCCTGACAGACGGTTTCGCCACCGCCCGCCGCTGCGACTGTTCCTTCTGCCGCAGGCGCGGGGCGCCCGCCGTCTCGGCGCCGCTCGACGGTGTGGAGATCGTGAAGGGCCGCGAGAAGCTGACGCTCTACCAGTTCGGGACGAACACCGCGCAGCACCACTTCTGCTCGGTCTGCGGGATCTACATGTTCCACCGCCGCCGGTCGGATCCGAACCAGTACGGGGTGAACCTCTACGCGATCGAAGGGGCTGAGCCCAAGGATCTGGAGCCGATCGGCTGGGTCGACGGCGTCAATCACCCCTCGGATGCCGGAGCGGCGGACTAGCCGAGCGGCGCCAGCAGCATTTCGGCGCGCGCGGCCACCGTGTCGCGGGGGAGGACCTGCGCCTTGTAGCCAAGGCCGGGGCAGGCGGCGCGCAAGCGGTCGTATTCGGCGCGTTCGGCCTCGAACCCATGGCGGCGCTCCGCGTCGCCCACGTAGATCTCGGGCCAGGGCGGCAGGAAGACCAGCGTGCTGTCATAGGGATGGCGCGCGGCGAGGGCCGCATCCGGCGCCTCTCCCACCGCGTGGGCGAGTGCCACCTGCGCGTCGAATAGGCCGCGGTCGAAGAACACCGGCCCCGGGTGATCGCGCACCGCCTCGTAATCCTCGATGGCCAGCGCGATTGCCGTGCGGGCAAAGCACGCGAGGTCGTTCCAGGGCAGGCGGGGGCTGTCGGGGTCGCTCTCGGCCGCGACGATGCGCCGACCGGGTTCGGGAACGGTGCGGTAGCCGCGCCGCTCGAGCTCGTCCAGAAGCGTGGATTTGCCGCCGCCGGAACAGCCGGTCAGCAGGATGCGGGGGTGCTTCATCGGAAATGGCCTTCTTGTCGGGGGATCACCCCCGCCAAGGCCGGGGGCGCTATTCGCTGCGCAGGGTCTTCGCCATCCGGTCGAAGAGCTGGTTGCTGGCGCAGAGGATGCTGCCCGATTCGAGCGGGTCCTGGTCCTCGCGCATGCCGTCGATCAGGGCGCCGGCCTCTTTCGCGATGAGGTAGCCCGCGGCCACGTCCCAGAGGTTCAGCTCGCGTTCCCAGTAGCCGTCGTAGCGGCCCGCCGCCACGTAGGCGAGGTCCAGCGCGGCCGAACCGAAGCGGCGCACGCCGGCGCATTCGGGCATGATCTTGGCCAGGTCCCGCAGGGTGGCGGGCAGGGTGTTCTTGGCGGCGAAGGGGATGCCGGTGGCAAAGACCGCCTCGATCATCTTGTGGCGGCCGGAGACGCGCAGGCGCTTGCTGTCGTTTAGCCAGGCGCCGGTGCCGCGTTCGGCATAGAACATCTCGTCCTTGGCGGGGTCGTAGACGACGCCGGCGACGATCTGGCCCTTGTGCTCGAGCGCGATGGAGATCGCGAAGTGCGGCAGGCCGTGCAGGAAGTTGGTGGTGCCGTCCAGCGGATCGACGATCCAGCGGCGGGTGGGGTCGGTGCCCTCTTCCTCGGCGCTTTCCTCGGCCATCCAGCCGTAGTTCGGACGCGCGCCCATCAGCTCTTCCTTGAGGATCTTCTCGGCGGCGATGTCGGCGCGGCTGACGAAGTCGCCGGCGCCCTTCATGGAGACCTGCAGGTTCTCGACCTCGCGGAAATCCTTCACAAGCGAACGGCCCGCCTTGCGTGCGGCCTTGATCATGATGTTGAGATTCGCGCTGCCCTGCATGGAAGGCTCCCCGGTGGCTGGATCAGGGCGCGGTCATACGCGGGGTGAGGCTGAAAGAAAAGGGGCCGAAGGCGGCCATGCGCGCGCAATGCGGCCTATTTCGGGGCGCCTGCTCAGGCGGGAGGGCCCTCTGCGGTCCAGTGTTCGCCCATGGCGACGATACAGGAGCGGCCCGAGGCGTAGGTGATGACCATGGTCCAGTCGCCGCCCTCGTTGGCCCAGATCTCGACCATCTCCTCGGGGGCGCGCAAGCCGGTGGCCCGTCGGCTGCCGCCGTACTGGCGCGACAGCTTCTGCGTCATCTGCTGCGTGGGCGCGCAGACGACCTCGGCAATCGGGCTTTGGGCCCGAAGGGGCAGGGGCAGCAGCATCAGGCAGGCGGCGGCGAGACGGATCATGAAGGGAATGTAACAAACATATGACGTTCGGGTAAGGTATTCCGGACAATGGGGCCCCGATGGCTCACGTTGCCGTAAGGGCATCTTCCCCGAATGCGGCGGCTCGCGCATTCTCGTGGTGTCGTCTGTCCCACGAGGAGCCCCGCCATGACCGCCCCGACCCGTCGCAAGTTGCTGCTCGCCGGCCTTGCCGCGCCCGCCCTGCTGACCGCGCGTCCCCTGTTGGCCGCCGAGCCCGAGATCTTCACCCGCCGGGGCGCCGCCATCGGTGGCACGGACACCGTGGCCTATTTCGCCGGGGATGGCCCCGTGCCCGGCCAGAAGGCGCACAAGGTCGAGTGGCGCGGCGCCGAATGGCACTTCGCCGATCCCGCGAATGCCGAAACCTTCGCCGCCGATCCGACCGCCCATGCGCCGCAGTTCGGCGGATACTGCGCCTACGCGCTGTCGAAGGGATCGCTTGCGCCCAGCGTGCCCGAGGCCTGGACGCTGCACCGCGACCAACTTTTCCTCAACGCCAGCCTGCGGGCGCGCGAGCTTTGGCTCGAGGATATGGAGGCCAACATCGCCAAGGCGCGTGAGTACTGGCCGGGCATTCTGGGCTGAACCGCCGCCTGATTGTGCAAAGCCCGGGGGCTGGTGACGTTACCGGCACCGCAATCCACGGATCCGGTGTATCCTGAGGGCGCCTGCGAGCCGCGCAGGAACTGTCTCACCGGGCGGAAGGGGAGGTCGCCCGACCTTGGCACCCAAGCCGGAGGGCCTCCCCATGACGAAGATTCTTGCAATGATGAGCCTCTACTATTTCTGCGAGGCCTCCGCCGCCGAGCGCGCGCTGCCCGTCGACGAGGCGATGGCCTGCGCGCAGCTCTACAACAGTATCAAGATCGCCTTTCTTGACGAGCCGCGGGCCCGGCTGGGCACGCCCGAGAGGATCGCCCAGAACCGGCTGGGCTATCGCGGCTTCAAGGCCTGGGAAGCCACACATCCCGAACTGGTCGAGACGCTCCGGGCAAGCGCGCGCAGGCAGCTTGGCCACTGAAACGGCCTGTTTCCGTGTTTCCTGATTGTCCACAGAGTGGGCATATAACGCTATATTGTCGGTCCAACGCCCAAGTTCAGCCCAACTTGATGACGATACCGGCTCGGAGCGAGAAAGCCCGAAGGAGACATGCATGGATCGTCTGACCGAGATGGAGGCCTTTGCCACGGTCGTGGATCAGGGCGGATTTACCGACGCCGCCAAGAAGATGGGCATCTCGAAGTCCGCCGTCTCCAAGCATGTCTCCAGCCTCGAAGCGCGCCTCGGGGCGCGCCTACTGAACCGGACCACCCGCCGCGTGAGCCCGACCGAAATCGGCCTTGCCTACTACGACCGCGCCCGCCGCGTGCTCAACGACGCCGGAGAGGCCGACGCGCTCGTGACCTCGATGCAGTCGGCGCCCTCGGGGCTGCTGCGCATCTCGGTCGCGACCGATTTCGGCGTGAATCATCTGAGCCCGGTGCTGGGCGACTTCCTGTCCGAATATCCCGACATCACCGTGAACATGGTGCTCAACAACCGCTACGTGGAGCTGATTTCCGAGGGCTTCGACATGGCAATCCGGATCGGCGAGCTGGAAGACAGCACGCTGCGCGCCCGCAAGCTGACCGAGACCACCAAGCGCATGATCGCCGCGCCGAGCTATTTCCAGAAATTCGGCCGCCCGCAACGCATCGACGACCTGAACGAGCACAAGCTGCTGCACTATTCGAACCAGTCGTCGGGCAACGTCTGGAAGCTGACCGCGCCCTCGGGTGAAAAGCGGCAGGTCCGCACGGCGGGGTGGCTGACGGTCAACGACGGTCAGTCGCTGCTGAACGCTTGCATCGCGGGGCTCGGCATCGCCTACCTGCCGTCCTACCTCTACTACGACGCCATGCGGAAAGGGCTGGTCGAGGACGTGATCCCCGACCTGCCGGTCGAGACGCAGGGCATCTACGCCGTCTACCCTCCGGGCCGCTTCACGCAGCCCAAGGTGCGGGCCTTTATCGATTTTCTCGTGCACGCCTTCGCGGAGAAGGGGCCCTACAACTGGACCTCTGCCACCGAGGAGGCCTGACCCGCACGACGTCCCGGGTGTTTCCCCAGCCTGGTCCCAATTCAGGCAACTGCGCCTCCGGTCATGGCCGGGGGCGATTTTCGTTTGTGGCCGGGGGTTTATGCGGTGGCGCCGGGCTACTCGGCCCGCACCAGCACCGCCTCGATCCGCCGGTTCGCCTCGCGGCCCGCTTCGGTCCGGTTGCCGGTGCGCGGGGCGAGGTAGCCGACGCCCTCGGCGCTGATGCGTGAGGCGGGGATGCCGTGCCGGTCGCGCAGATAGTCGACGGCGGCCTGCGCGCGGCGGCGCGACAGGTCCCGGTTCACGGCGAGCGACCCGGTGGTGTCGGTATGGCCGACAAAGGCGATCTCGGCGCCGGGCCGGTCCTGCAGATATTCGGCCAGGACGTCGAGCGAGGCGATGGGCCCGCCTCCGAGCCCGGCGGCCCCGCTGGCGAAATCGAGATCCGAAAGCACCACATGACCGTCGTCGAGAAGCCGCTGAAGGACCTCCCCCTCGCCCGCCTCGGGCACGACAGGGGGCGCCTCGGGTTCGGCAGTGACGGCGTCAGACGCCTCGCCCGCGGTGATGATCTGAAGCCAGGCGGCATTGTCGGTGCTGCTGGCCAGCACGGTGACGCTGCCGCCCCCGGGGTTGTGCGCGGCCAGAAAGTGGAAGGCGGTTAGGTCCACGAACATATCGGGCGCGGGCAGCACCTCGATGGCGAAGCGGAAATCGAAGCCGCCGCAGCCGCGATCGGCGCAGCTCAACTCGACTTCATAGCCGGCCTCGGTCAGCTGGCGGCGTATAGGGGCGACGATCTGCAGGGGTGTCAGGCGGGTGGCGTCGATGCGCCAGGCTTCGCGGAGGATCGCGCCCTCGACCGAGCGATGGGGAAGGCCGCCCTCCTCCTGCCAGGGGCCGGTGGGGACGGCGTAGCTGCCGGGGTCGGTGACCTCGTCGTAGGTCTGCACGGCGCCGAAGGGCAGTTCCAGCGCCTGGGCCGCGCCCGTCAGCAGCACGAGCAGGGCGGAGAGAGGACAGGCAGGGCGCGCGCGGATCATGTCGCCCCCGCGCCGGAGCTTGGCTGGATCCGGTAGTGATAGCTGCCGATGTCGGTCATGCCGAGCGAGGAATAGAGCGCCTCGGCGCCGGCGTTTTGTTGCGTGTGCAGGCAGGTCATCCATGCCGCGCCCTGCGCCTCGGCCCAGGCGGCGGCGGCGCGCATCATCCAGCCGCCCAGCCCCTTGCCCCGGTGCGCCGCGCGGATCTCGAGCGCGTGCACCATGGCGACATCGCCGTCGAGCGCGCAGAAGGCGGTGCCGGCCGGATGATCGTCGATGCGGCCCAGGATCGCCGTCTTCGGTGCGCTGACCCGTTCCATCACGGCAAGACGATCCGGCCCGATCCCGCCCTCGGCCCAGATCTCTCGCATGATGGCGAGCGGCTCCCAGAGGGTGAAGGTCGTGACCCGCGGGATCTCGCGGTCGGTGAGTTTCCCGACGGGACAGACCCGCAGTCGCGTCACGTCCACGGTCTCGTAGCCGAGGTCTGCGAGGGCGCTGTCGAGCGTCTCTTCTCCCGGCCGGAGCATGAAGAGCGGCACCTGTCCCATGCGGCGCATGGCCTCTTCTGCGGCGGGGATGTCGCCCTCGCGCAGCGCGCCCGAGAGGGTGGCCGCCGAGACCCGCTTGCCGCCGCCGCGCCCCTCGCGCAGCACCCATGGCCCGGTCGTGACCCTGGCCGCGGCGGGCCATGTCGTGTCGATCGCGTCGAAAAGCCGGGCCGGCGCCAGGGTCATTCCGGGAAGAGCCCCGCGAGCCGCGTCATGGCGGCGTCGATGCGGGCGCCGTCTTCGCCCCGGATCACCACGTTCGCCCCGAAGGCACCGTCCTTCTGGAAGGGGTAGGAGCCCATCTGCAGGTCGGGAAACGCGGCGGCAAGTTCGCGCAGCGGACCCGCGATCTGGCCCTCGCCCCGCATGATCCGCAGGCTTTGCGACAGCAGCGGCGCGCCGCCGGTGAGCGTGGGCAAGACGCTGGCGACCATCGCCTCGAACACGGCGGGCACGCCGGCCATGACGTGCACGTTGCCGATGGTGAAGCCGGGCGCGACGGACACCGGGTTGTCGATCAGCGTAGCGCCGTCGGGAATGCGCGCCATGCGCAGGCGCGCCTCGTTGATCTCGGCCCCGGTGCGCGCGTAATGCGCCTCGAGCAGTTCGCGGGCGTCGTCGCGCACGTTGATGTGGGCGTCAAAGGCCGCGGCCACGCAGTCGGCGGTGATGTCGTCATGCGTCGGGCCGATCCCGCCCGAGGTGAAGACGTGGTCATAGGCGGCGCTCAGCGCCTTGACGGCCTCGGTGATGGCGGCGGGGTCGTCGGCGACCACGCGGGCCTCGCGCAGGTCGATGCCGTGGCGGTTCAGCTCGCCGGCCAGGTGGTGAAGGTTGGAATCGCGTGTGCGGCCCGAGAGGATCTCGTCACCGATCACCAGCATCGCGGCGGTGGGGTTGGGCATGGGCGCTCCTTGAAGGCTCCGTAGGGATCGGTATAGGCGCCGTGTCATGCGCTTTCAAACCGATCTGATCCCGGCACGGCTGATCCGCCGATACAAACGTTTTCTGGCCGACTGCCTGCTGCCCGATGGGCAGGAGATCACGGCGCATGTGGCGAACCCCGGCTCCATGCTGGGGCTGGCCGAGCCGGGCGAGGCGATCTGGCTCGAGCCCAACGACGACCCCAAGCGCAAGCTCAAGTACGCTTGGCGGCTGGTCGAACACGAAAGCGGCCATTTCACCGGGGTCGACACGGGCGTGCCCAACCGCGTGCTGCGCGCCGCGCTTGAGGCGCATGCGGTGCCGGGGCTGACTGGGTACGACACGGTGCGGCCCGAGGTGAAGTATGCCGAGAAGAGCCGCGTGGATTTCCTGCTGAGCGGCGGCCCTCAGGACATCTACGTCGAGGTGAAATCCGTGACGCTGTCGCGGCAGCCGGGGCTGGCGGAGTTTCCCGACAGCCTCACCGCCCGCGGTGCCCGCCACCTTGCCGATCTGGCGCAGATGGTGGGCGAGGGGCATCGGGCGGTGATGCTTTATCTGGTCCAGCGCACCGACTGCGCGCGCCTGACGCTCGCCGCCGATCTCGACCCGGCCTATGCGGCGGCCTTCAAGGCGGCCCGTGACGCGGGCGTGGAGGTCATCGCGCTGGGCTGCACGATCTCGCCCGAGGGGGTGGAACTGGCCGGGCCCGTGACCTTCGAGGACCCGGCCTGAGGCGTTATTCGGGCCCGACCTGGTAAAGCGTGCGCGCGGGGAAGGGGATCTCGATCCCGTTGGCGTCGAGCGCCTCTTTCACCTTGCGCTTCATGTCGGCCTGGTACTGGAAGTGATCGGCGGACGAGACCCAGACCCGCACGAGGAAATCCACCGAGGATTCGCCAAGGTTGTTCACCTGGATGAAGGGCTCGGGTTCGGTCTTCGACCGTTCGTCCGACAGGATCGTGTCGCGGATCACGCGCTCGGCCTCGGCCAGGTTGCTGCCGTAGCCCACGCCGAAGGTCCACTCGGCCCGGCGCGTGTCGTAGACCGAGTAGTTGGTGATCACCTGGTTCCAGATCTCGGAGTTCGGCAGGATGATC
>CAYNKL010000066.1:0-21229 GCA_964397775.1 uncultured Rhodobacterales bacterium
CTGCGGCCCTTGATTCCGCGCAGGGAGCTTCGCGCTCGAATCGCTCCATGGCGCCAAGGGACAGGCCCCTACCCTACCTCTTCCCCTTCGGCCAGCGCATCATGCGCGGCGCGCCGGCGCTCGATCTCATCCACGTTCAGCGCCGACCACTGGCAAAGCGCGAACAGCGGCTCGATCAGCGACTCGCCCAGCTCCGTCAGGCTGTATTCCACCTGCGGCGGGTTCTTCTCGGCCAGCACCCGGCGGCTCACCAGCCCGTCGCGTTCCAGCGCGCGCAGCGTCACCGTCAGCATCCGTTGCGAGATGCTCTCGATCTCGCGCCGCAGCACGCCGTAACGCTTCGGCCCCTCGGACAGCACCAGGATCACCAGCGTCGCCCACTTGTCCCCGATGCGCGACAGGATCGGCGAGATCCGCGCGCAATCACCAGGAACAGACATGTTCCCAAGCTTCATGAATGTGCCTCCTTGCCGGGATTCTCTGCATCCCTATGGTCCGCAACGCACCATCAGTATGCAGGGCACCAAGAGTGCGTACAACGGAGATAAGACCCAATGTGTGAGATTTGCAGATCCGCCGGCCTGTCGCGCCGCAATTTCCTGCGCACCGCGCTTGGCGGCACCGCCGCGGCCGCCTTCCTTCCCGGCTTCCTCGCAAAACCCGCCGCCGCCGCCGAACTGCCCGCGGGCGTCGGCCAGCCCGGCCGCCGCACCCTGATCCGGGGCGGCCACGTCATGTCCATGGACCCCTCGGTGGGTGACTTCGAGGGCGGCGACGTCCTGCTCGAAGGCGACCGCATCGTCGAGGTCGGCCAGTCCATCGACGCCCCCGACGCCGAGGTGATCGACGCCGAGGGCCGCATCGTCATGCCCGGCTTCGTCGACACCCACCACCACCAGTTCGAGACCTCGCTGCGCTCCTATCTGCCCAACGGCATCATGTTCCCCGACCCGACACGCCCGGGCGCGCGCAACTACCTCGACGACATCCTCGGCAAGTTCTCCAAGGCCTTCCGCCCCGAGGACGTCTACATCGCCGAACTCTTCGGCGGCCTCTCGCAGCTCGACGCGGGCGTGACCACCGTCCTCGACGTGAGCCAGATCCACCACTCGCCCGAACACTCCGACGCCGTGATCGAAGGCATGAAGGCCGCGGGCCGTCGCGGCGTCTTCGGCTACTTCGAAGGCTACGGCCCCGACGTGCAATACCCGCAGGACGCCCGCCGCATTCGCGACGAGCACTTCGCCAGCGACGACCAGCTGCTGACCATGCTCATGGGTGGCGAGGCCTACCTGCCCGGCGTCGACCCGCTGGAGCTGTGGAACCTCGGCAAGGAGCTCGACCTCATGATCGGCCTTCACGTGGTCGGCAGCCTCGGCATGCAGGAGACGATGGACAAGCTGATCCCGCACTACACGGACAAGCACCTCTTCATCCACATGACCGGCATGAGCGATGCCGCCTGGAACCGCGCGCAAGAGGTCGGCGCCCACATCTCCCTTTCGGTCCCGATCGAGATGCAGATGCGCCACGGCATGCCGCCGATCCAGAAGGCGCTGGACATGAACATGCAGCCCTCGCTCTCGGTCGACGTGGAATGCACCATGAGTGCCGACTTCTTCACCCAGATGCGCGGCGCCATGACCCTGCAACGCGCGCTCGCCAACCAGCAGGCGCTGGAACAGGGCCCCGAGAACGCGCCCGCGCTGCTCTCCTCGCGCGACGTGCTCGAGATGGCCACCATCAACGGCGCCAAAGGCCTGAAACTCGACCACAAGACCGGCAGCCTCACCCCCGGCAAGCAGGCCGACGTGATCCTGCTCTCGGCCGACGCGCTGAACGTGGCCCCGCTCAACAACGTGCCCGGCGCCGTGGTCACGCTGATGGACCGCTCCAACGTCGAGACCGTCATGGTCGCGGGCCAGATCCGCAAGTGGCAGGGCGCCATGGTCGGCCACGACATCGCGGCCCTCACCGACCGCATCACCGCCTCGCGCGACCACCTGTTCGAGGCCGCGGACACCGAGATCCCGCTCTTCGACTGACCCACCCCGGCGCCCGTCCACACGGCGGGCGCCGTTCACCAACTGCGCACCTCGCACCCCACGCAATTGTCAGCCCGACGCAGCGTCACCTCCGCTATCCTGTCCCGAACAGCCGGAGGAAGACGCCCATGCTTCGCCTGATCCTCGCCCTCGGGGCCATGCTCGCCATCACCCAGGCCGCCACCGCGCAGGAGGGCCGCCGCCCCAGCCACTGCATCGCCGTGGCTGAAAACACCCCCGGCCTGCGCTTCGCCGGCACCACGACACCGGACCGGCTCTGGCAGGCGAACTGGACCGAACCGCTCGCCGACTACACCGTGCGCATCCACTACATCGCCCATGCCTCCTTCCTGATCCAGACGCCCGACGGCATGACGGCGGTGACCGACTATACCGGCTCGCTGGGCAACACCGACCTCGTGCCGGACGTGGTCACCATGAACCACGCCCACGGCAGCCACTGGACGATGACACCCGACCCGCGCATCCCCAACGTCCTGCGCGGCTGGAACGAAGAGCAGTTCGGCACCCCCGCCGACCATTACATCGACCTCGGCGGCATGCTCGTCCGCAACGTCTCCACCGACATCCGCTCCTCCTTCGGCGGCACCGAGGAGAACGGCAATTCGATCTTCGTCTTCGAGACGGCGGGCCTCTGCATCGGCCACCTCGGCCACCTGCACCACGAACCCAACGAGGAACAATATGCCGCCCTCGGCCGGCTCGACGTGGTCATGGTGCCGGTGGACGGCGGCTACACCATGAACCGCACCAACATGATCAACGTGATCGAACGGCTGCGCAGCTCGGTCATCATCCCCATGCACTGGTTCTCAGGCTACGCCCTCACCCAGTTCCTCGACGAGATCGGCACCACCTTCGCGGTGGAACAAACAGGCCAGCCCTCGCTCGAGGTGAGCCTGCGCGACCTGCCCCCGCAACCGACCATCATGGTCCTGCAACCGCGCTACCTCTCCGACGCGGCCGACTGACCCGCCCCGGGCCTGAACCGGTCGACACGCGCCCCTCCCCGGCCCCGGCCGGATCAGACCCACGCCGACATGACCCGCGCGGCCGACAGTGGTCCTCCCCCACCATCGCGCCCCCGAAGCGCCCAGAGGACACATCACCTCACACCCCAAGCTCCGCCGGACACGCCGCCCGCGCCCGCAAAGCCCGCCGCGCCCGAGCACAACCGCCCTCCCATCCCGTCTTCTCGCCCCCAATACCCCGGGGGAAAGCCCGCAGGGCCGGGGGCAGAGCCCCCGACGGTCCCACACCCGGCCGGGGATCAGCCCGCTCCAACGCTGCGCACGCCCCATCGACCGAAGCCGAACGCTCCCGGGTCAGGCCAGACGCGCCCGGCAAGCCCCACCTGCCGCAACCAAAAGGCGCCCCACCTGCCCAACGGCGCGCCAGGAACCACCAGGCTCACAAGCCCAGCCCCTCGTCGGGCGACAGACATCTACGAACACAGTCCCAGGCACGGGGACAACCGCCCCCGCCCTTCTTCTTGGCCCAAATACCCCGGGGGAGGCCCGCAGGGCCGGGGGCAGAGCCCCCAACACACCGCTCTCAATCGTTGCCACGTCCAGACCTGCGCCTACCTGAGAATAATGACGACGCAGCGCAGCATCTCCATCGCCACGGGCATTGTGGCCGGGGCAGGTCTCCTCTGGGGACTCTACTGGCTGCCGGTTCGGGCGCTCGACGGGCTCGGGCTGCCCGGCGCCTGGGGCACGGTGGCCATCACCCTCGCGGCGACGCTTCTGCTCGCACCCCTCGCCGTCGCCCGGCGCCGCGATCTTGCCGCGACGCCCCTGCCCGCGCTGCTTGCCATCGCCACCGGCGGCGCGGCCTTCGCGCTCTATTCCATGAGCCTCGTCTACGGTCGGGTGGCCATCGTCATTCTGCTCTACTTCCTGACCCCGGTCTGGAGCACCCTGATCGGACGCTATGTCATGGGCTGGCCCGCAACACCCCTGCGCGTGGCGGCCATCCTTCTGGGGCTCGCGGGCCTCGGCATCATGCTCGGCGCCGACGGCACCCTGCCGCGACCTCAGGGCATCGGCGAATGGATGGCGCTGGTGGCGGGGCTCCTCTGGTCCATCGGCACCACAGGCATGCGCACCAGCTCCACCCTCGCCCCCGGTCCCTCGGCCTTCGTCTTCGCCGCCGGGGCCGCGGTGACGGCGCTGGTCCTCGCCCCGCTGCTCGCGCCGCTACCTGGCGGGGCGGAGGGAAGCATCCTGCGGGCAGGGGCGGTGGCGCTCGGCACCGGCGCGCTCTGGTGGGGGCTCTCCATCGCCGCGCTCATGTGGGCGACGCTCCGGCTGGAGCCCGCCCGCGTCGGCATCCTGCTGATGACCGAGGTTCTAGTTGGTGCGCTCTCGGCCGCCCTGCTGGCGGGCGAACACCTCTCGGGGGTCGAGATTGCGGGCGGGGCTCTGGTCCTGGCGGCCGGGATTCTCGAGGTCTGGCCGACCCGCAAACGGGAGGCCTGAACCGGCCCGTCCTGCGGGACAGTCCTAAGAGTTGGTTAATCGATGCATCTAACCCATTGATTTATAATGTCCGACAATATGTCCCGGCCCGGGACACCCGAACCGTCCCGCCTAAAGCCACCCCTTGGCAGCGCCCGGCAGGGGCTTATAACCGGGGCATGAGCCTCAATCCCGCCGACGACCGTTTCGCCGAGACCCTCCGCCCCGAGCTGCCCGAGGGCACCCTGCGTCGCCCCGAGCCGCGCCACCTCGAAGAACCCAGAGGCCGCTGGAAAGGCGCCTCCGAATGGCTCGCCCTGCCCCGGACGACCGACCAGGTCGCGACCATCGTGAAGGCCTGCCACGATGCTTGCGTCCCCATCGTCCCCTACGGCGGCGGCACCGGCCTCGTCGGCGGCCAGCTCGCCCCGGACGGTCCCGCCCCCCTGCTCCTCTCCCTCGAACGCCTCGCCGGCGTCCGCGAGATCTACCCCGAGGAAAACGCCCTGATCGCCGGCGCGGGTACCATCCTCGCCGACATCCAGGCCGCCGCCGAGGAGGCCGACCGCCTCTTCCCCCTCTCCCTCGCCTCGGAAGGGTCCGCCCGCATCGGCGGCCTGCTCGCTACCAACGCCGGCGGCGTGAATACCCTCCGATACGGCAACGCCCGCGATCTCACACTCGGGCTCGAGGCGGTCATGGCCGACGGCAGCATCTGGAACGGCCTCTCGCGGCTGCGGAAGGACAACACCGGTTACGACCTGCGCCACCTCCTCATAGGCTCCGAGGGCACGCTGGGGATCATCACCGCCGCGAGCCTCAAGCTCTCGCCCCGCCCCGCCGCAACCGGCACCGCCCTTCTGACGGTCCCCTCGCCCGAGGCGGCGCTGAAGCTCCTCTCCCTCGCCCGCAGCCAGCTTGCCGAGGGCATCTCCGCCTTCGAGCTCATGCACCGCACCGGCTTCGACTTCCTCTCCGAGAAGCTGCCCGATATCCGCCAACCCTGGGACACACCGCCCGAGTGGTCCGTCCTGATCGAGCTCGGCCTCGCCCGCGGCCTCGATCCGACCGAAGCGCTGGAAACACTCTTTGCCGAGGGGTTCGAGGCCGGTCACGTCAGCGACGGTCTCATCGCCCAGAGCGCCCAGCAGGCGCAGGACTTCTGGACGCTGCGCGAACACATCCCCGAGGCCAACCGCCGGATCGGCGCCATCTCGAGCCACGACATCTCGGTCCCCCTCGGCGCGATTCCGGAATTCATCGCGACAGCCGGCCCTGCCCTGGAAAAGATCGGCGCCTACCGCGTGAACTGCTTCGGCCACGTGGGCGACGGCAATCTTCACTACAACGTCTTTCCCGTCGCCGGTCAGAGCCGCGACGATCACGCCGGAAACCGCGAGGCAATCAAGTCCTGCGTGCACGATATCGTCCACGATCTCGGCGGATCGGTCAGCGCAGAGCATGGTGTGGGGCGTCTCAAGGTGGGGGATCTCGAGACCTATGCAGATCCGACGAAGCTCGCTGCCATGCGCTCGATCAAGTTGGCGCTGGACCCGCAGGGCATCCTCAACCCGGGCGCCGTCCTCCGGGCCCGCTGAGGTTCGTCACCCGCGACGGCGGCGATGGAGCGGGAAGGGCACGGCGTTGTCGGGAAGGCTGGACGTCGCGAGGGCGCCTTGCCGCCGGGGATCGTGTCGCTGGGTCTGCAGCCTGTCGGCGTACCGATCCAGAATATCCTGGATATCGCTGGCGATCTCGTCCTGATCCGCCTGCTCAAGAAATCTGCGAAGATCTTCCAGCACTGGCCCGACCCATTCGAGCTGCGTCTGCATCGCCATCTCCGCCTCTCTTCGTCTGTATCAACGGGCCAAACGTCCCTGTCGGGTACGCAAGCTCCATATTCTGTTTCCCGATTGTGGAGAAAAGCAAGCCCTTTGACCATCAACCGCAGACAATATGGTGCGAAACACGCGCGTTGCGGAGTTTTCGCCAGGCAAACGCGGTCAACTTGATTTCGGAAGAGGCGTCTTCGCTTCGCGGCGACCCAAGTCGCCTGACATCATTTGGACTTGTTTCAACTCGGAGCCGACTTACCGACATACCCTGATCGTTTCTTCCAGGCAGTGTACCGCCACCAGTGCCGAGCCGGAGCATCAATTCGTTAACCTTCGGGGTCTATAAACATAGCAGCCACGACACTTCTATTGTCTCTCAATAGGGGACAGAGGATCGCATCTTGTCACAATTCATACGTCGGCCCCTCCAGTCAAACGCGAAAAAATGGTCGATTTTAGCGTGACATCATTGTATGCACTGCGCATGCGCTCTGCGGCACACGGCGATGCCTTTTGTCAGTATTCTGAGGTTGGCCCGCTCCGTTGAAGGCGTGGGCGGGATCATCCGGCTTGATGCGCGGGTGGTCAAAGGTTCCGGAAAGACATCCGAGGCAGAAGAGAAAGCGAGAGAGAGGCCGACATGAAATTTCTCAAGACCTTTCGCGACTCGGATGAGAGTGCCATTTCCGTGGATTGGGTGGTGCTGACCGCTGCCATTGTCGGGCTGCTCGTTGCCGGGCATTCGATTTTTCACAACAAGGCCGCCCCTCTGTTTGACCTGACTTCTCTCGCGGCCGAGGCCGGGAGCCTCCCGGAAAACTGAGTCCCCGGACGACACCCTTGTTCGTCGGCATCAAGGATTTCGGACCATGACTGACAGCGAGAGCGAGGTGGCGCTCAGGGCCTGCACGATCAGCCGTGACGTCCAGAATTTCGACCTGCTCATCGAGGACATGGAAAGTCTGCTTGGCGAAGCCTGGGGGGACCTTGGGTTCGAGGAAGGGCTTCACTTTCTGGCGGAGGCCGAGGCCGGGGGGCTCGATTTCATCGTCATGGCGATCGATGCCTTCGACGAGGACGAGGTGGACCAGCTTGAAGAGGTGGTGGCGGCCGCGCGGGCGGCCGGTGTTCCTGTGGTCACCGTCGCCGAGGACGTGACCCCGGTCACCCTGGCGCGGCTCGGACGGGCTGGGGCCGGGGAATGCCTGGCCTACCCGCTGGCCGACGGGGCGCTGGCGGCGGCCGCAGCGCGGCTCGATCGGGTGTCCCGCGAAACTGCCTGATTGGGTGTCCCGGGCCGGGACATCCTGGCGTCTTATATAAATCAACGACTTAAATAGGTGGATTAACCAACCGTTAGGAATGTCCCGCGGTCAGGCCCCTCTCAGCCCGGCAGAAGCGACAGCGCGTAGTAGCAGATCGCAGAGAGCACAGCGGCTGCCGGCACGGTGATGATCCAGGCCGCCGCGATGGTCAGGAAGTGCGAGCGGCGCACGAGCTTGCGGCGCTTGCGTTCCTCGGCGGGGATGCGCTTGGCGGGCGGGCGGTTCTGCTGGAGCCGGCGTGCGCGGCGCTCGGAATGCCATTCCCGGAAGAAGCCCACACCGAAGACCCCGCCCACGGCGATATGGGTGGAGCTGACCGGCAGGCCCAGCCAGGAGGCCGCGATCACCGTCACAGCCGCCGAGAGCGCCACGCAGTAGGCCCGCATGGGGTTGAGCTTGGTGATCTGGCTGCCGACCATCTGGATCAGCTTGGGCCCGAAGAGCACGAGCCCGACCGAGATGCCGATGGCCCCGATGGCCATGACCCAGACCGGGATCGCGACCTCGGCCGCGCCGCCGCCGGTCTGCTGCGCATAGACGATGGCGGCGAGCGGGCCCACGGCATTGGCCACGTCGTTGGCACCGTGGGCGAAGGAGAGCAGCGCCGCCGAGATCACCAGAGGCATGCGGAAGAGGATCTTGAGCGAGCGGTTGCGGTTCTCGAGCCCGGCGGACTGAAGACGGATAAGTGGCACCGAGACCGCGCCGACCAGCAGCCCCACGGCAACGCCGATCAGCACCGCGGCGCCGAGGTCGATGTCGAGGACGCGCTTGAGCCCCTTGAGCGCGAGATAGGCGGAGAAGGCCGCCGCCATGACGCCGATCAGGACCGGCACCCAGCGACGCGCAGCGGTGATCTTGTCCTCGACGTAGATGATCTTCCACTTGATGAAGGCCAGCATGGCCGCCGCGATGACCCCGCCCAGCGCGGGCGAGACCACCCAGCTTGCCGCGATGGCCCCCATGGTGGACCAGCTGACCGCCCCGAGGCCGGCTGCGGCCACCCCTGCCCCCATGACGCCGCCGACGACGGAATGCGTCGTCGCGACCGGCGCGCCGATGAAGGTCGCGAGGTTCACCCAGAGCGCCGCCGACAGCAGCGCGGCGAGCATCGCGGTGACGAAAACATGCCCGTCGGCAAGGCTTTCGGGCGCGACGATCCCCTTGGAGATCGTGTCGACCACATCCCCCCCGGCGAGAAGCGCACCGGCGCTTTCGAAGACCGCCGCGATGGCGATGGCCCCGGCCAGCGACAGGGCGCGCGCGCCCACCGCCGGTCCCATGTTGTTGGCCACGTCGTTGGCGCCGATATTGAGCGCCATGTAGGCACCGAAGGCCGCCGCCACGATGACGAAGAGCCCACCCGGCGCCTGCCCGACGATGAGGCCCGCCGCCAGCGCCGCCACCGCGACGAAAACCAGCGAAAGCCCGACCCCGATCAGGGGCCGCGCGGCGTACATGGTCGCGATCTCGAGCCGTGACAGCCGGTTGAGATCGCGGTCAAGGGTCGGCCAGTCGTAGGCCCCGTCCTGATTGCTCATGTGCTGCCCAGTCGTTCTTTCGCGCAGATCATTTCCGGGCCGGCGCGGCGACCAGCGCCTCGGCATCGGCGAGCAGAGCCTTGAGATCGGGCTCGTCCACCATCTCGGAAGCTTCTGCCGGTGTCACCCAGCGGCGCTCGCGCTGGCCTGCCTCGGGATAGGAATCGTAGAGCTTCGCGATCTCGATCGCGTACACGTCCACGTCGGTCGGGACCGGAAGCCCCCCCTTGAGCCGCTTGCGGTAGCTGTAGCGCCCGACCCGGCGCGGCGCCCCGCCGCGCGGCTTCACGCCCGCTTCTTCCCAGGCTTCCTCGAGCGCGGTGCCGCCCGCGTCGAAGCCGCTCTTGGGCCAGCCCTTGGGCAGGACCCAGCGCCGGGTTTCGCGCGAGGTGATCAGCAGGATCTCGAGACGGCCCTCGTGACGTCGGTAACACAGAGCGGCCAGCTGATAGTGGGAAGGGCGCCGCAGGATGGGCGCTATGTAGTCTGACCAGATCTTTCGCAACGTCGGGGCCCTCGGTTTTAGTGGGTGCGGGTATCAGTCCGGCCCGCCGGAAACAACGGTTTCGCGCCCGGATTCGGCCCTGAAACGCTGACCTGTTGCGGATTTGAGTAACCGCCGGCGGCCGTGACCATGGCCCCGTCCAAGCGTCCCTGCCAGAGAGCAAGCCGCTGTTCACGCCGAGCGCGCCACAGATACCGCCACGGGTTGCAGAGGCAACTTAAGATTCTGTTACCAAGCGCCCTGAACGCCCCGTGTCGGCGGGCGATCCGGCGCTTTTCGTCGTGCGGGCTGTGGCCCGCGATGGTCGGTTTCGCCGGTGCCGCGCTGCGCCGTGAGCCGGGTGAAAAAAGCGGGAAATTCACGCTTGACGCCCCGCGGCCATCCCCTTAATCACCCCGCACGGTTTGGCGGAGTAGCTCAGGTGGTTAGAGCAGCGGAATCATAATCCGCGTGTCGGGGGTTCAAGTCCCTCCTCCGCTACCAAACCTTCCCCAGCGAAAATTGAACGATCCGCGGGTGGCCTTCGGTCTCGACCCGGTATCCGATCTAGCAGGCCCTTCGCATTCGGTTGCCTACTGTCCCAGGTTCCGCGACATCCGGCTGTAGAGGATCAGTTCGGGCCGGTATTCGAAGTGCATCCCGTCGAAGTGGTGCCATTTGCCGCCCCAGATGAAACCGCGCCGTTCCAGGCTTTCGACCAGCGTCCAGGGCAGGTTGTTGTCGAAGGCGCCGACCGCACCCTCGTCGGCGCCGGTCCAGCGCCAGTAGCCGCCCAGCGCGGCATTCAGGTCGATGGCGATGCCGTAGGAATGCGGGCTCAGCCGGTCGGTGCCCGCGATCCGGCGCCAGAGGTAGCCGCCGCCGACCTCCTCGAGCAGCGGGGCGATGGCGGGATCGGAAAGATCGAGATCGCCGAAGGCCGCGGCAAGCTGGCAGGCCACCCCCTGCCGCGCCGTGACGCGGAAGCGGGCGGGCCCGGCGGTGACGGTCACGAGCTGCGGCTCGACGGCGCCGGCCTCGGGCCCGTAGAGCAGCTGGAAGAAGGCGTCGTTGCGGGCGCGGCCGGGATCGAAGAAGGGCATCAGCCGGTCGTCGAGGCTGCGCGAGAGCGGATAGGTCACGGCGAACTGGTCGCCCAGGGTGGCGGAGGCGATGATCTCGGGCGTGGTGCGCCCGGTTGGGCCGCGGGCCGTGATGGTGGCCGCGCCGTCGCTAATGACGATCCCGGCGTCTGCGGTCTCGGTCAGGCGCAGCTGGGGATAGGCCTCGGAGAGGGCGGTGATCCAGTGCTGTCCGGAGGTGTCCGCGGGCAGCGGTTCGGCGAGGAAGTCGCGGGGGCTGCAGTCGCGAGCCAGGACGGGACCGGCGGCAAGGCCCATGGCGAGCAGCAGGGCGGCGGAACGGAGACGCTTCGTAAATACCTGAAACAATGGTCTGGTCGCTCGGAATGACCGGCACGCGACTGCCGGGATGTTGGAAATGAACTGTGCAAAGTATCGAAACGATTCCACCGTGTTATTTCAGAAATGGCGGCAAAAGTCATGCTCAACTTCCCCTGCGTGACCCATGCGCGCGCCCTTCCTCGCGGTGGAGGAATGCCGCAGACCGACCCGTGATTTCACCCGCATGACGGCATGGGCTTGAGGACGTCCTCGCGCCACTGGCCCCCGACCGTAACCGGCGCGCTGAGGGCCGCGGTCAGGGGATGCGCAGGCGGTCGCGCAGGCCTCCGGTGGCGATGACGGCGCGGACGCCGAGGCGGTGGAAGCGGTGCAGCGGGATGGGGCGCAGCGGCTCGAGCGGCCAGTCTGCCTCGGCCTCCGCGTCGCCGGCGAGGCGCCGGGCGAGGATACGGCCCATCATGGTGGCCATGGCGAGGCCGCGCCCGTTGAATCCGGCTGCGGTGAAGAGCCCCGGCGCCGGTTCGGCGAGGTGCGGCATGTGGTCGGTGGTCACGGCCACGCGGCCGCCCCAGCCATGGTGCCAGGCCAGGCCGCCGAGTTGCGGGAAAAGTCTCAGGGCCTCGGCCTCGAGCCGCCGGAAGGCGCGGGACAGCCCCACCCCGCCGTAGGCCCCTGCCCCGCCGATGACAAAACGGCCCTCGGCATCGCGTCGGAAATAGATGAGCTGGCGCCGCGTGTCCGAGACCACCTGCCGCTGGGGCAGGATATCGGGGGTGAGGTCGCGGGGCAGCCGGTCCGTGGCGATCTGGATCGAGACGACCGGGACCACGTTGCGCTGCAGCTCGGGCAGCAGTGGTCCGGAATAACCGTTGGTGCAGAGCGCGACCCGTTGCGCAGAGACACGGCCCGAGGGCGTCTCGATGCGCCATTGACCGTCGTGCGCGATGCGGCGCGCAGGGGTGTGCGAATACAGGCGGACGCCAGCGGAGACCGCGGCGCGGGCGAGACCGCGGGCATAGGACAGCGGCTGAACGCCACCGCCGCGCCGGTCCCAGAGCGCCCCCGCGTAATATCCCCCGCCCAGCATCTCGCGCGTCTCGGGGCCGGAAAGGTCACGGACATCGGCACCGAGGGCCCGCCATTGGGCCCCGCGGTCGCGGGCGGCGGTCAGACCGTCGGGCATCGCGGCGCTGATCCAGCCCGCGCGCATGGCGCCGCAGGAGATGCCATGGCGCTCGATCAGATCGAAGACGAGATCCGGCGCCGCGCCCGCGCATTCGATCATGCGGGTGCCCTGCGAGCCGAAGCGGGCCTCGACCTCGCGCGGGTTTTCCTTGAGCCCGGGCAGGACCTGCCCGCCATTGCGGCCCGAGGCCCCCCAGCCGAGGGACTCGGCTTCGATCAGCACGACGCTCAGCCCGGCCTCGGCCGCGTGCAGCGCGGTGGAGAGCCCCGTGAAGCCGCCGCCGACGACACAAAGGTCGGCCTCGACCTCCCCCGACAGGGCGGGTGCCTCGGGGCCCGGGGCGGCTGTGGTTGTCCAGAGCGAAGCGGCGAGGGCCGGCTGCTCGTTCTCGATCATCGCGGATTCTCCGGTTCCGTCGCGACCCTCCGGCCCGTTTCCGAACCGGCCCGCCGCGCTGGCGCAAACCTACGCAGGACTGGGGCAAAGAAAAGGCGCGAGCGCATGCCGCCCCCGATGCCGCTGCGTGAACCCTCTGCCGGCGATCACCGCATAGGCAGACCGAGCTCCGTCCGTCAGCCCCCGGCACAGACGCCCGGATTGCTGGCAGCCGCCGGCAGACCGCAGACCATGGCCTTGATGGCAGTGCCGTGTTGGTTCTTCCACGGGAAGGCGCGGCCGAGCGTTCATGCAACCCAGCATGCAGGGGCACGCGGCGCCTCCGGGATTGCCCTTTCCTGACCGTCGCGACGCAACGTGACGGGAACCCCTCCCCATCCCCTGACCGTTATTCGGGTACACTGGTATCCGCACCAAGGGAGGGCGCGCGATATGACCACGTTGCGGCAGAAATATCTCACGAAACCGATCCATCGTTGGGCGCGGGGCGCCCTGCCACGGCTATCCAAGACCGAGTCCGAGGCGCTTTCGGCCGGGGACGTCTGGTGGGAGGCGGAGCTCTTCTCGGGCAACCCCGACTGGAGCAAGCTGTCCGAGGTTAAGGCGCCCAAGCTTTCACCGGACGAGCAGGCCTTCATCGACGGGCCCTGCGTCGCGCTCTGCGAGATGCTCGACGACTGGGCCATCAACCACGAAACCGCCGACCTGCCGCCCGAAGTCTGGAAGTTCATGGGCGACCAGGGCTTTTTCGGGATGATCATCCCGAAGGACCACGGGGGCCTCGGGTTTTCCGCCTTCGGCCACTCCGAGGTGGTGCGCTACATCTCCACCCGCTCGGTCGCGGCGGCGGTGACCGTCATGGTACCCAACTCGCTCGGGCCCGGGGAATTGCTGCTGCAGTTCGGCACGAAAGACCAGCAGAAGCACTGGCTGCCCCGCCTCGCCGACGGGCGCGAGCTGCCGGCCTTCGGGCTGACCAGCGCCGAGGCCGGGTCGGATGCCTCGGCCATGGTGGACGAGGGCGTTATCTGTCGCGGCACCTGGAACGGCGAAGAGGTGCTCGGCATCCGCCTGAACTGGGCCAAGCGCTACATCACGCTCGCGCCCGTCTGCACCGTGCTGGGGCTGGCCTTCAAGCTGCGCGATCCCGACGGGCTTCTGGGCGATGAGGCCGAGATCGGCATCACCTGCGCGCTGGTGCCCACAGACCTGCCCGGTGTCGTGACCGGGCGGCGGCATATTCCGTCCTCGACGATGTTCCAGAACGGGCCGACCGAGGGGCACGATGTCTTCATCCCGCTCGACAACATCATCGGCGGCGCCGAGCGTGCCGGACAGGGCTGGATGATGCTGATGAGCGCGCTGGCGGCCGGGCGGGGCATCTCGCTGCCCTCGCTTTCGGCGGCGGCCATGTCGCTTTGCGCGCACAGCTCTGGTGCCTATGCCCGGGTGCGCGAGCAGTTCGGCCTGCCCATCGGCAAGTTCGAGGGCATCCAGGCGCCGCTCGGGGCGCTTGCGGCAGGGGCCTACGAGCTTGACGCCGCGCGGCGGCTCACCTGCGCGGGGCTCGACGAGGGCCGGTCGCTGGCGGTGATCTCGGCGATCATGAAGCTGCACGGCACCAACCGGATGCGCGAGGGGCTGAACCACGCGATGGACATCCACTCGGGCAAGGCGGTGATCGACGGGCCGAAGAACTACCTGATGCCGCTCTACAAGGCGATGCCGATCGGGATCACGGTGGAGGGCGCCAATATCGTCACCCGCAACCTGATCGTCTTTGGACAGGGGTCGATCCGGGCGCATCCGCACCTTCTGGACGAGATGCAGGCGCTCGAGGAAGAGGACGAGGAAAAGACCATCGAGGCCTTCGACCGCCATTTCTGGGCGCACGTGGGCCATTCGACGAAGACCTTCTTCCGCGCGCTCGGCCGTGGCTGGACCGGCGGGCTTTTCGCTCCGGCGCCCGACGCGGGCGGGGCCACCTGGATCTACCGGCAGGTGGCGCGGTGGTCGGCGGCCTACGCGCTGACGGCGGATTTCGCCTTTCTCACCATGGGCGGCGGGCTGAAGCGCAAGGAGATGATCTCGGCCCGGATGGGCGACATCCTGTCGGATCTCTACATCCTCACGGCCGCGCTGAAGCGCTGGCAGGACGACGGGCGGCCCTCGGCGGATCTTCCGCTGCTGGAGCATTCGGCGCATTCGGCGCTGGCGCGCATCCACCGCTCAATGGACGAGGTGCTGGCCAACCTGCCCGCCCGCTGGGCGGCCTGGCTGCTGCGCGCGGTGACACGCACCGGGCGCGCGGCGCGCGGGCCGAATGACAATGTCACGCAGGCCTGCGCGGAACTGCTGCTCAAGCCCTCCAAGACACGTGACCGGATCGTCGGGCGGCTTCATTCCAGCGGTCGGCGCGACGATCTTGGCGCGCTCGAGGATGCCTTTGCCCGCGTGATCGAGGCCGAGCCCATCCGCAAGCGGCTGCGCGAGGTCAAGCAGACGCCGGAACAGGGGCTGGCCGAGGGGCGCATCAGCGAGGCCGAGAAAACCCAGCTCGACGCCATGCAGAAGGCCGTCGCGAAGGTGATCGCGGTGGACGATTTCACACCCGAGGCGCTGGGACGGCACTTCCCGGCCTATACGCATGACCACAAATCCAGACCGGAGGCCGCGGAATGACAGGACGACCCGTCTACATCGTGGATGGCGCAAGAACGCCGTTCCTCAAGGCCCGCGGGGGGCCGGGACCCTTCACGCCGGTCGACCTGGCCGTGCAGTGCGGGCGCCCTCTGCTGGCCCGCCAGCCGATCCCGCGCGAGGCCATCGACCTTGTTGTGCTGGGCTGCGTGAACGTGATCGCCGACGAGATGAACCCGGCCCGCGTCGCCGCGCTGCGGCTCGGCCTGCCGGAACAGACGGTCGCCTTTACCATGCAGATCAACTGCGGATCGGGCATGCAGAGCATCGACACCGCCTACCGCTACATCCGCGATGGATCGCACGAGATGATCCTGGCCGGCGGCGCCGAAGCACTGAGCCATTCGCCGCTGGTACTGCGCGAGAAGGCCGTGGAATGGTACGCGGGCATGGCGCAGGCCAAGGGGCCGGTCGACACCGCGCGCCGCATGGGCGGACTGCGGCCCGACTTCTTCAAGCCCGTCATCGGGTTGGAGCGCGGGCTGACCGATCCGATCACCGAGCTCAACATGGGCCAGACCGCCGAGGTGCTGGCCCACCGCTTCGGCATCTCGCGCGAGGACGCCGACGCCTATGCCGTCGAAAGCCATCACCGGCTGGCCCGCGCGCAGGAGGCGGGGCTGCTCGACGGCGAGGTGGAGCCTGCCTTCGATACCGACGGCGGGGTGCACGAACGGGACGATGGCGTGCGCCCGAACAGCGACATGGCCTCTCTCGCCAAGCTGAAGCCGGTTTTCGAGAAACCGCACGGCAAGGTGACGGCGGGCAATGCCTCGCAGATCACCGACGGGGCGTCGTGGACGCTGCTCGCCTCGGAAAAGGCTGTCGAGGCGCACGGGCTTACCCCCATCGCGCGGATCGCCGACAGCGACTGGGCCGCGCTCGACCCGTCGATCATGGGGCTGGGGCCTGTGCTGTCGGCGACGCCCCTCGCACAGCGCCACGGCTTCGGACCCGATGACATCGACCTGTGGGAAATCAACGAAGCCTTCGCCGCGCAGGTGCTGTCCTGCCTCGCGGCCTGGGAGGACGATGCCTTCTGCCGCGAGCTTCTGGGCTACGAGAGCGCCTTCGGGCGGATCGCCCGCGACAGGCTCAACGTCGACGGCGGCGCGATCTCGCTGGGCCACCCTGTGGGCACCAGCGGCAACCGCATCGTGCTGCATCTTGCCAACGCATTGAAACAGCGCGGCGCCCGCCGCGGCATCGCCACCGAATGCATCGGCGGCGGCCTGGGCGGCGCCATGCTGCTGGAGGCCGCATGACGGGACCGGTTCTGACATTCCTGGGCGAAACGAAGCTCGAGCTCGGGCCCACCGAGGGGCTTGCCCCCAAGGACAACTGGCGCAGCGCGACGGATGCCGACGGCGTGGCCTGGCTGGTGCTGGACGTGGTCGACAGCGGCACCAACACGATCTCGGCCGAGGTGATCCGCGAGCTTGAAGCGCATGTGGCGCGGCTTGAGATGGCAACGCCGAAGGCTGTGGTGATCCGCTCGGCCAAGCTCAAGGGCTTTGCCGCGGGGGCGGATATCTCGGGCTTTGCGGACATGGCCGACGATGGCGCCGCGGACCTGCTGAAGCAGGGGCACGATGTGCTCGACCGGCTGGCCGCCCTGCCCTGCCCGACCATCGCGGTGGTGCACGGTGCGGCGCTTGGTGCCGGGTTCGAGCTGGCGCTTGCCTGCGACGCGCGGATCCTGGTCGATGGCGGCTCTTTCGGCTTTCCCGAGGTACAGCTTGGCCTGCACCCGGGGCTTGGCGGCACCTTCCGCCTGCCCGCGCTGATCGACCCGCTCGAGGCAATGACGCTCATGCTTTCCGGCAAGACGGCGCACACCGGCAAGGCCAGGAAGCTCGGCATCGCCGACGAGGTGACCGAGGAACGGCACGTGGCCGCCGCGGTTCGGACCCTGGCGTCTAAGGGTCCACCCAAGCGCGACACTGGGCTGAAAGCACGGGCGCTGTCGCTCAAGTCCGCGCGCGGGTTCGCGGCCAAGCGCATGCGCGCCGAAACCACGAAACAGGCGCCGCAGGAGCATTACCCCGCCCCCTATGCGCTGATCGACATGTGGGAAGAGCACGGCGACGATCCCAAGGCCATGCAGGCCGCCGAGATCGAGAGCTTTGCGCGTCTTCTGGAAACCGATACCGCCCGCAACCTGATGCGCGTCTTCTTCCTGCGGCAGGGCCTCAAGGCGGACGGGCCCGGCACAAGCGGCATCGACCACGTGCATGTCATCGGCGCGGGCGCGATGGGCGCCGACATCGCCGCCTGGGCGGCGGTAAAGGGCCGGACCGTGACGCTGGGCGACGTCGAGACCGCCCCGCTTGGCGCGGCGATCAAGCGGGCGCGCGAGACGTGCAAGGGCGCGCACCTCTCCGACGCCGAAACACGCGATGCGCTCGACCGGCTGATGCCCGATCCGAAGGGATACGGCGTGGCCAAGGCCGACCTCGTGATCGAGGCGGGGCCGGAGGATGCGGCGCTCAAGGCGAAGATCTACGCAGACATCGCGGAGCGCCTGAAACCCGGTGCGATCCTTGCCAGCAATACCTCGAGCCTCCGGCTTGCCAAGCTGGCCGACAAGGTGCCCGAGGCCGCGCGCTTTGCCGGGCTTCATTTCTTCAATCCGGTCGCGAAGATGCAGCTTGTCGAAGTGGTCTCGCACAGTGGTACGGACCCGAAGATTGCGGACCGGCTTGCCGCCTTCTGCACCGAGATCAGCCGCCTGCCGGCGCGCGTGACCGACCATCCCGGCTTTCTCGTGAACCGCGCGCTGACGCCCTACCTGATGGAGGCCATGACGCTGATCGACGAAGGCGTGGCGAAGGAAGAGATCGACCGCGCCGCGCTGCGCTTCGGCATGCCCATGGGGCCGGTGACGCTGGCCGACCAGGTTGGGCTCGACATCTGCCTGCACGTGGCCGAAAGCCTGCAGGCCGATCTCGACAAGCCCATGGCCGAGATCCCTGGTTGGCTGCGCGAGAAGGTGGACCGCGGCGAGACCGGCAAGAAGGCGGGCCAGGGCTTCTACGACTGGTCGGACGGTGCGTCCGAGCCCGGGACGGGCGAAGGGGACGACGCCGCCCTGACCGACCGGCTGATCCTGCCCATGCTGGATGCCTGCGTCGAGTGCCTGCGGCTTGGCGTGGCGCGCGACGCGGATCAGGTGGATGGCGCGATGATCTTCGGCACCGGCTTTGCCCCCTTCCGCGGCGGCCCGATGCACTACGCCCGCAGCCGTGGCATCGAAGAAGTCCGCGACACGCTGCAAGGGCTGGCGGATCGTCACGGCCCGCGCTTTGCCCCCGATGCGGGATGGTCGACACTTGCCTGAGGCCCCGACCCGCTTCACCGATGCCGAGGCCATGGCGCGCGAGATCGTCGCACGCCTCGGCAAGGACCTGCGGATCGGCCTGCCCCTGGGGCTTGGCAAGCCGGTCACGCTGCTGAACGCGCTGACCCGCCTCGCCGTCGAGGACCCGGAGCTCAAGCTCACCATCTTCACCGCGCTGACGCTGGAACGGCCCGCGCCCTCGGGCGACATGCAGAAGCGCTTTCTCGAACCGGCGCTCGACCGGCTGTTCGGCGCCTATCCGCAGATCGACTACGCCGCCATGCTGCGCGCGGGCACCCTGCCCGCCAATATCGAGGTGCGGGAGTTCTTCTTCCTTGCCGGGCGCTGGCTGGGCGTCGCGCCTGCGCAGCAGGATTACATCTCGGTCAACTACAGCCACGCCCGCGATGTCTTGCTGGCGCATGAGCCGAACCTGATCCTGCAACTTGTCGCGGAGGACGAAGACCGGCTGAGCATGTCCTGCAACCCCGACATCACCGCCGATCTCATGGGGATGCGCCGCGACGGACGGCTGACCGCGCTCTTCGCCGGCGAGGTGAACCTCGAGCTGCCCTTCATGGAGGGCAAGGCCGCCTTCCCGGGCCACGAGGCGGACCTGCTGCTCGATCCGCCCGAACCCTTCGAGCTGTTCTCGGCGGTCAAGCGGCCGGTGGACGACGCCTCCCACGCCATCGGGCTGCATGTCTCGCGGCTGGTGCCCGACGGTGGCACGCTGCAGATCGGCATCGGCGCCATCGGCGATGACGTGGCCCAGGCCCTGCTGCTGCGCGACCGGGGCGAGGTGGCGGAGATCCACGCGGCGAGCCCCTTCCCCGGCGGCGGCTTCGCCGAGGACGCGCCCTTCGAGACCGGGCTCTACGGGGTGACCGAAATGCTGGTCGACGGGCTGCTGCAGCTTTTCGAGGCCGGCGTGATCCGACGCGAGGCGGAGGGTGCGGCAATCCACGCGGGCTTCTTCGTGGAAAGCCGCGATTTCTACGCCCGGCTGCGCAAGATGCCGCCTGAGAAGCGCGCGAAGATCGCCATGGCCCCGGTGAGCTACACCAACACCCTGCTCGGTGGCGAGGCGGACCGCAGGGCGGCCCGGCAGGGCGCCCGCTTCGTCAATTCGGCGATGAAGGTCACGCTGCTGGGCGCGGTGAACTCCGACACGCGCGCCGAGGGCCAGGTCGTCAGCGGTGTCGGCGGGCAACACGACTTCGTCACGCAGGCCCATGCGCTCGAAGACGGGCGGTCGATCATCACTCTTCCCGCCACGCGGCGGGGCTCCGGTGGCCTCGAGAGCAACATCGTCTGGGACAACCTCCCCGAAACCGTGCCGCGCCACCTGCGCGACGTGGTCGTGACGGAATACGGCATCGCCGACCTGCGCGGCCGCAGCGATGCCGAGGTCGTGGCAGCGCTGCTGAACGTGGCCGACAGCCGGTTTCAGGACAGGCTCCTGGAACAGGCAAAAGCGGCCGGGAAGATCCCCTCCGGCCACGAGATCCCGGAGGCGCATCGCACGAACCTGCCCGAGACCGTCAACAGCTGGCTCCGGCCCTTCCGCGGCACACGGCTGCCCGACTTCCCCTTCGGCACGGATTTCGACGCAACCGAGCGCCGCCTGCTGCCCGCGCTGGAGCTATTGGCGCGGTCGCAAGGCTCGCGCAGGCAGCTTCTCACCCTCGCCGCCCGGGGCCTACGCCAGCGCAGTGCCTACGGAGACGAACTCGACCGCATGGGACTGGCGCACCCGACCTCGCTCCGCGACCACCTGACCGCCGCAGCCCTCGCAGGCGCGCTCGCCCAGACGGCGCACTCAGTCAGTGCCAATTGAACTGTGAAGGATTATGGCGGAGCGGACAGGACTGGCATCGAACGTTCTCAGCGCGTGATCGCGCACCTCCGGGCGATGCCGGGCACCACAGCAAAGCCCGGAGTGCCTCGGTACCACAAAAAGAAAATCGAGATGCCTGATTCTATCCCAGATCTATGTCGAGAATGAGCCTCTTGCGAGCGTCGTCGAGCCAGGATTTAACCAGTTCACGCACGCCGTCATAGATAGCCGGGCTGAGTGATAGCTTCTGGGCTGATAGCCAATAATCGAGTTCGTTTGCGCCCCATGACACGAAGAGGATGTTCTTCTTCGCGTCTTTGCGAGTGAAACTGAAGGCTCCAAGCGCCACGTTAATCACATCACCCGCTGCCTCGGCGCTGCCAATTTGGAAATTGCCACCGGTGGTCTGCGAGGTTTCGAAGTCAAAGAGCTTTATCTTGCTGTCATCGTCGGCCAGCCCGCGCAGCGCCTCGATCGCGCTCTCCACGATCTTGAACTGATTGCCCGTCGCGATCTGTGCAAGCGTCGCAAGGATGACCTTGTCAAAGCTGCCGCTGCCCTGCATTTTCTGAGATGCGGTGAACGGGGCCGCCTCGCGAACCCAGCCAAGCAGACTGAGCGTTTCCATGT
>CAYNKL010000067.1:0-21109 GCA_964397775.1 uncultured Rhodobacterales bacterium
TCGGCGGCACCGTCGGCGACATCGAGGGCCTGCCCTTCTTCGAGGCGATCCGCCAGTTCAGCCATGACAAGCCCCGCGGCGAGTCGATCTTCATGCACCTGACGCTGCTGCCCTACCTCGCCGCGAGCGGAGAGCTGAAGACCAAGCCGACCCAGCACTCGGTCAAGGAACTGCAGTCCATCGGCATCGCGCCCGACATCCTGGTCTGCCGGTCCGAGCAGCCGATCCCCCAGAAGGAGCGCGAGAAGATCGCGCTCTTCTGCAACGTGCGGCCCGATTCCGTGGTGCCGGCCTACGACCTCAAGTCGATCTACGAGGCGCCGCTGGCCTATCACCGCGAAGGGCTGGACCAGGCCGTTCTGGACGCCTTCGGCATCTCGCCCGCGCCGCGCCCGAACCTCGACAGCTGGTACGACGTGGCCGACCGGGTCGAGAACCCCGAGGGCGAGGTCAAGGTCGCCATCGTCGGCAAGTACGTCCAGCTGGAAGACGCCTACAAGTCGATCAAGGAGGCCCTCACCCACGGCGGCATGGCCAACCGGGTGAAGGTCATCGTTGAATGGGTCGACAGCGAGCTCTTCGAGCGCGAGGACCCTGCCCCGCACCTCGAGGGCTATGACGCCATCCTCGTACCCGGCGGCTTCGGCGAGCGCGGCACCGAGGGCAAGATCAAGGCCGCCCAGTTCGCCCGCGAACACAAGGTGCCCTACCTCGGCATCTGCCTCGGGATGCAGATGGCCGTGATCGAGGCCGCGCGGAACCTCGCCGGCTTCTCCACCGCGGGGTCCGAGGAATTCGACCACGAGGCCGGCGAAAAGCGGTTCGAGCCGGTCGTCTACCACCTCAAGGAATGGGTGCAGGGCAACAAGAAGGTCAACCGCCGCCCCGACGACGCCAAGGGCGGCACCATGCGCCTTGGTGCCTATGACGCAGTGCTCTCCGAGGGCTCCCGCGTGGCCGGCATCTACGGCACCACCACTATCGACGAACGCCACCGCCACCGCTACGAGGTGGACGTGAAGTATCGCAAGCCGCTCGAGGAATGCGGCATGCTCTTCTCCGGCATGTCGCCCGACGGCAAGCTGCCCGAGATCGTCGAATGGCCCGACCACCCATGGTTCGTGGGCGTCCAGTTCCACCCGGAACTCAAGTCCAAACCCTTCGCCCCCCACCCCCTCTTCCGCGACTTCGTGCGTGCCGCCAAGGAATCCAGCCGGCTGGTCTGAGGGCGCGGAACAGCTTGCGACGACAGCCCGGCGCCCCTAGGCTCCGGGCATGGCCCTCTCCGTCTTCACCACGCTCGCCGACGAGGACACCGCCCGCCGCATCGCCCGCGGCGCGGTGGAGCAGAAGCTTGCCGCCTGCGTCCAGATGGACCGGATCGAGAGCTTCTACGAATGGGACGGTATCCAGCAGGACAGCGAGATCCGGCTGATGTTCAAGACCTCGGACGAGGGCTATCACCGGCTCGCCGACTACATCCTGTCCGAGCATCCCTACGACGAACCCGCGCTCTGGGCGACGCAGACGGTGCGCGGCTCGACAAGTTTCCTCGACTGGATCGACGCCAACAGCGCGGGGTGATATGCGCCTCTGGCGCAGCCCAAGCCAGCGAGACCAGATGCTTTCCTACCAGCACGCCTACCACGCCGGGAACCTGGCCGACCTGCACAAGCATGCGACGCTCGCCTGGGTGCTGGCCTACCTCACCCGCAAGGACAAGCCGCTCAGCTATATCGAGACCCACGCCGGACGCGGGCTCTACGACCTGACCAGCGCCGAGGCCACCAAGACCGGCGAGGCGGCGGGCGGCATCGGCGCCCACGCGGACTGGTTCAAGCCCGACGATCCCTACCGGCAGGCGCTCGATGCCCTGCGGCAGGCCCACGGGCCCGACACCTACCCCGGATCCCCCGCCATCGCCGCGCATCTGCTGCGCCCCTCCGACAGCCTGCATCTGGCCGAGCTGCACCCGCAGGAGCACGAGGCCCTGCGCGCCGCCCTGCGCGGCCCCAACATCCGCCACTACCGGCAGGACGGTCTGGAACTGGCGCAAAGCCTCACGCCGCCCGATCCGCGGCGGGGCCTGATGCTCATCGACCCCAGCTGGGAGATCAAGACCGACTACGCCGCGATCCCCGCCGCGATGCAGAAGCTGCACGCCAAGTGGAACGTCGGCATCCAGATCCTCTGGTATCCCATCCTGCAAGACGGCCCGCACGTGCCCATGCTGCGCCAGCTTCAGGACGCCATCCCCGAAGGCCTGCGCCACGAGGTCCGCTTTCCCCCTGTCCGCCAGGGCCACCGCATGACCGGCTCGGGGCTTTTCATCGTGAACCCGCCCTGGGGGCTGGAGGCACGGCTGAAAGAGCTCACCGCCCGCTTCGCCCGCCTGAAAGGCTAGATCCATGCTCGAACGTCTCACCGCCCTCTTCCGTCACCACGAAGAGCCACTGCCGCCGCTGGACGAGAACCTCGCCCTCGGCGTCCTGCTGGTGCGCGTCGCGCAGGCCGACCACGTCTACCGCTTCGAGGAAATCGCGCGCATCGACGAAATCCTCGCGGCGAGCTTCGACCTGAACCCGGTCGAGGCCGCCCGCATGCGCGCCACCTGCGAAAAGCTTTCCAAGGCCCTGGCCGACGAAGACGCGCTTGCGGCCCTGATCCGCGACAGCGTGCCCGAGGCAAAGCGCATCGCCGCGGCGCAGGCGCTGCGCGATGTCGCGATGGCCGACGGCAGCACGGCCGACGCGCAGGCCGACATCATCGAACACGTCACGGATCGCCTTGGCGTTTCGGGCGTTGACCCCGACCGCGCGCCGCGCCCCTAGCCTTACCCGCCCGAGAGGTTATATCCGTCCCATGTTCGAGAACTTCCTGAACCGCCTGTTCCAGCCCGAAGACGACCAGTTCGCCGACGAGGACGCCCGCCTCGCGCTCAGCGCGCTTCTGGTCCGCGTCGCCCGTTCAGACGGCGATTACGAGGCGGCTGAGCAGTCCCGCATCGACCGCATCATCGCCACCCGCTACGGCCTGTCGCCCTTCGAGGCCTCCAAGCTGCGCGGCGAGGCCGAAGGGGTCGAGGCCGAGGCGCCCGACACCGTCCGTTTCACCCGCGCCATCAAGGACGTGGTCCCCTACGAGGAGCGCATCGCCGTGATCGAGGCGCTCTGGCAGGTGGCCCTCGCCGACGGCGAACGCGACGAGGAAGAGGACGCGCTCCTGCGGCTCGTCTCCAGCCTTCTGGGCATCAACGACCGCGACTCGGCTCTCGCCCGGCAGCGCGTCGGGGGATGAACGCCTCGCTTCCGATGTACGACCGCGCCGAAACGGCGGCGGCGAACGATGCCCTGTGGCAGGGCGTGCGCGCCCGGCTCGGCTACGGGCCCGAAACGCTCGACCGCGACATCGGCCTCTGGGAGGCCTGGCTTGCCCCGGACCTGTTGCTCTCGCAGACCTGCAACCTGCCCTACCGCCTGCGCCTGCACGGCCACGTTCAGCTTGTAGGCAGTCCCGACTACGAACTGCCCGGCTGTCCGCCCGGCTACTACAACTCTGTGCTGGTCGCCCGCGCCGATGACGACCGCGCCCTGCCCGACCTTGCGGCGCGCAGCGTGATCAACCAGCCGCACAGCCAGTCGGGCTACGGCGCGCTCTGGTATCACCTGGCCGACCACGGCATCACGCCCACGATCGTCGCCGAAAGCGGCGGGCACGTGAATTCGGCCCCCATGGTGGCCGAAGGCGCGGCCGATCTGGCCTGCATCGACGCGCTGAGCTGGCGCCTGATCGAACGCCACGACCCGGTGGCCACCCGCCTGCGAGAGGTCGGGCGCACCGCGCCCACCCCCGCCACGCCCTACATCACAGGCCCCGACACGGATGTGGTGGCGTTGCGCGCGGCGCTTTCGGGGGCCATCGCCGCCCTGCCCGACGACCACCGCGCGGCGATCTCGCTCCAGGACCTCGCCGTGCTGGACGAGGCGGCCTACCTCAACCTGCCCAACCCTCCGGCGCGCGACGCGGCGTGAGCGCGAGCCGGGGCGATTGCGCATTGCATCGCGCGCCCCGAGCCGCCATCGTTTCCGGCGTTGCAACGAACGGATGGGACAGTGACGCAGGACGACCCGGTCATCGCGATCAAGGACCTTCACAAGGCCTACGGATCGCTCGAAGTGCTCAAGGGCGTGGACATCACCGCACGGCGCGGCGACGTGGTCTCGCTCATCGGATCCTCGGGATCGGGCAAGTCGACGCTTTTGCGCTGCTGCAACCTGCTTGAGGACAGCCAGCAGGGCGAGATCCTCTTCAAGGGCGAACCGGTGCACTGGAAAGGCAGCGGCCATGACCGCCGGCCGGCGGACGCGAAGCAGGTGCTTCGCATCCGCACGAACCTGTCGATGGTCTTCCAGCAGTTCAACCTGTGGGCCCATATGACCATCCTGCAGAACGTGATGGAGGCGCCGGTGACCGTGCTTGGCCGCGACCGCGCCCAAGTCGAGGAGGCCGCCCGCGGCTACCTCGACAAGGTCGGCATCGGCGACAAGTGCGAGGCCTACCCCGCGCAGCTTTCGGGCGGCCAGCAGCAGCGCGCCGCCATCGCCCGCGCGCTCTGCATGGAGCCCGAGGCGCTGCTCTTCGACGAGCCGACCTCGGCGCTCGATCCCGAGCTTGAGCAGGAGGTGGTGCGTGTCATCAAGTCCCTCGCCGAGGAGGGCCGCACCATGCTCATTGTGACCCACGACATGAAGATGGCCGCCGACGTGAGCGACCACGTGGTCTTTCTCCACAAGGGAAAGATCGAGGAGGAAGGCGCGCCCGAGACGCTTTTCGGCAACCCGCAGACCGATCGCCTGCGCGGGTTCCTTTCGGCCACGCAGCACGCCTGACCGTCGCGACCTGCCCCGGCCCGGGCAAAGGGGCGCTGCCCCTCTGCCGCGCGTTCCGCGCGGCATTCACCCCGAGGTATTTCGAGCGAGAAGAAACGCCGGGCGCGGGTCTGGGGGCGGGGCGTCACCCTGACCCGGCAGAGCCATGTCCCGTAACCTGTGTGGCGCGCCCCTTTCGGGGGCATCTGCGCAGCGATTGAGCAGGTGACGGCACGCCAACTCTTGCCAAGTCTGTTCGAACGCATAAGGCTCGGGCCCATGAAAGCGCCGGACAGCGGCGCATCGACAGGGAGTACCACATGAAGAAGATCATTCTCGGCACCGCCGCTCTGGCGCTGACCGCCGGCGCCGCCATGGCCCAGGACACCGTCCGCATGGGCACCGAGGGCGCCTACCCTCCGTACAACTTCATCGACGACAGCGGCAATGTCGCGGGTTTCGAGATCGTGCTTGGCAACGAGCTCTGCGCCCGCGCCGAGCTGACCTGTGAGTGGGTCACCACCGACTGGGATTCGATCATCCCCAACCTGGTGTCGTCGAACTACGACACGATCATGGCCGGCATGAGCATCACCGACGAGCGTGACGAGGTCATCGACTTCACGCAGGACTACTACCCGCCGACCGAAAGCGCCTATGTCGCCATGTCCGAAGAGGCCGACTTCGAAAGCGGCGTGGTGGCGGCGCAGGCCTCGACCATCCAGGCCGCCCACGTGGCCGAGGGCGACGCAGCCCTGATCGAGTTCGCCACCCCCGAGGAAACCGTCTCGGCCATGCGCAACGGCGAGGCGGACGCGGTCTTTGCGGACTACGACTACCTCAAGCCCATCGTCGATGCCTCGGGCGGCGAGCTGATGTTCGTGGGCGATCCGGTTCCGCTGGGCGGCGGCATCGGCATGGGTCTGCGCGAAAGCGACACCGAGCTGAAAGAGAAGTTCGACGCCGCCATCACCTCGATGAAGGAAGACGGCTCGCTCAACGAACTGCTTGTCGAGTGGTTCGGCGAGGACATCGGCCAGTACTGAGGCCTTTGAGGGGGCGCGCAACCCTGCGCGCCCCGACGCCTGACCGACCGCCGCCCGTCCGGGCGGCGCGTCCGCCGGAGCCTGCCCGATGTTCTCCTACTGCGCAGATCCACAAACGCTGAACGGCCTGACCTGGCTGTCGTGCTACCTGACCACAGGCAAGCACATGGCCTTCTACGGCGCTTTCGGCACCGTGCTGATGCTTCTGGCGATCACCGCGCCCACGGCGCTGGCCTTCGGCTTCGGCGGCGCAAGCGCCGCGCGCTCGGGCTTTGCGCCGCTGCGCTGGTTCGGCAAGAGCTACATCTCCATCGTGCGCGGCGTGCCCGACATTGCCTTTTTCCTGTTCTTCGTGATCGCGCTCGACCAGGGGTTCGAGTGGCTTCGACACCAGGCGCTCTGCCCCGACTGGGACCAGCCGGTCCGTCAGGGCAACGATTTCGTCGTCTGCCAGGTCGCCAAGCTGCCGCTTTCGTCGGCGCCGCAGTGGGTGCACGAGGTCTACGGCTTTTTCCTCGCGGTCCTCACCTTCGCCATCGTCTTCGGCGCCTTCGCCGCCAACGTGCTATACGGCGCCATGCGGGCCGTGCCGCGCGCGCAGCTCGAAACCGCCGAGGCCTATGGCATGTCGCAGCGCCAGTGCTTCTGGCGCATCCTCGTGCCGCAGATGTGGGTCTACGCGCTGCCGGGCCTGTCGAACCTCTGGATGGTGCTGATCAAGGCCACGCCGCTGCTGTTCCTGCTGGGGGTCGAGGACATCGTCTACTGGGCGCGCGACCTGGGCGGGACCAAGACCCCGCAGTTCACCGACTATCCCCACGGCGACTGGCGCATGTGGTATTTCCTGGCGCTGCTGATCTTCTACCTCGCCTTCACGCGGGTCTCGGAGCTGGCGCTCGACCGGATCATGGCGCGCCTGAACCACGGGCAGGCGACCTCGGGCGGCGACGCGCAGAGGACGACCGCATGAGCGGGGATCTGTCTTGCGGGCCGGGCCGGGGGCGCTGCCCCCGCCGCGCTGAAGCGCGGCCCCCCCGGAGTATTTCAGCCAAGAAGAAGGACGGGCGCGCGTGAGCTGCTGGGAGGTCATCGCCGATTACGGCCTGCGGTCGGTCGGCATCGGCGAGCGGCTGCTGCCGCGGGACGATTTCACGCTCTGCAAGCAGGTCGTGCTGATCGGCTCGGGCATGATCTGGAACGTCTACTTCGGCGCCGTGGCGCTGCTGACGGGCTTTTTCCTGGCCACGACCGTGGCGCTCGGCAAGGCGGCGAAGAACCCGGTCGCGCGCAAGCTCAGCACCTGGTTCATCTTCGTCTTCCGAGGCTCGCCGCTCTTCATCCAGTTCTTCTTCGCCTACTTCGCCTTCCTGTCGCTCAAGGGCGTGTCGCCGATCTTCGATCCCTTCACGGCGGCCTGGCTCGGGGCGCTGATCGTGCTGTTCCTGAACACCGCCGCCTATTCGGGCGAGATCTTCTACGGTGCACTGCAGGCGATCCCGCGCGGCGATCTGGAGGCGGCGGATGCCTATGGCTTCACCGGCTGGACGCGCTTCCGGCGGATCACCTGGCCGACGCTGCTGCGGCTGGCCTGGCCCGCCTATACCAACGAGGCGATCTTCCTGTTTCATGCCACGACGCTGGTCTATTTCAGCGGCTTCCCGGCCTGGCAGCAGAAGGGTGACGCGCTCTATTACGCGAACTACTTCGCCGACAAGACCTTCAACCCCTTCGTGCCCTACCCGATCCTCGCGGGGTATTTCATCCTGCTGACGCTGGTGATCATCAGCTTGTTCGGGCTGGTGAACCGGCGGCTCAACCGCCACCTGCCGCAGGCGGCGCGCGGAAAGATCCGTTTCAGGCCCAACCTTCTGCGCTGAGCACTCAGTGTTCTGGCGGGGTCCAGTCCGCCTCGGGCAGCGCCCGGCGGCGCAGGCGCAGGGCCATCCCCAGCGCCACGCCAACGCCGATGGCCACCGTCAGGTCCGCCACGACCGTCAGCACCAGCGTGAGCAGAAGCAGCACCAGGTCCGAGCGCCGGTCGTGCAGGTAGCCCGGCCAGCGTCCCGGTTCGCTCATGTTCCAGGCGGTCAGGATCAGCAGCCCCGCCAGCGCCGGCATCGCCAGGAGCCCCGCCAGGGGCGCGGCCACCATCATCACCACGAGGATGGTCAGCGCGTGCACGAGCCCCGCCACCGGCGTCCGCCCCCCCGCGCGCACGTTGGTCGCGGTGCGCGCGATGGCCCCCGTGGCCGGAAGCCCGCCGAACAGCGCCGAGCCCATGTTGGCCACGCCCTGGGCGATGACCTCGGCGTTGGAGCGGTGCTGCCCCGCGATCATCCGGTCGGCCACCATGGCCGAGAGCAGCGATTCGATTCCGGCGAGGAAGGCGATCACCAGCGCCGAGGGCAGCAACTCGACCACGCGGGCCAGGGTGATCTCGGGCAGCGCGGGCATGGGCAGGCGGTCGGGCAGCGCGCCGAAGCGGTCGCCGATGGTCTCGACGTCCATGCCGGGCAGCGCCGCCAGTGCCGAACCCGCCGCCACCGCCACGATCAGACCGGGAAAGCGCGGGAAGGCGCGGCGCAGTACCACGATCAGCGCCATGGTGACCGCGGCCACCGCGAGGCTCGGCCAGTGCAGACTGCCCCGCGCCGCCCAGAGCGCGGGGATCTTTTCGAGGAAATCCGCCGGCACCTCGCCCATCTGCAGGCCCATGGCGTCCTTGAGCTGGCTTGCCGCGATGATCACCGCGATGCCGATGGTGAAGCCGTTGATGACCGGCTCGGGCACGTAGCGCACGAGGCTGCCGGCGCGCGCGAGCCCCGCCGCCACGAGGATCAGCCCCGCCATCAGCGTCGCCAGCACCAGCCCGTCGTAGCCGTGCTCGGCAATGACGCCGTAAACCACCACGATGAAGGCCCCGGTGGGTCCGCCGATCTGCACCCGGCTGCCGCCCAGCAGGGAAATCAGGAAGCCGCCCACGATGGCGGTGACCAGCCCCACGCCCGGGTCGGCCCCCGAGGCGATGGCGATCGCCATGCTCAGCGGCAGCGCCACCATGGCCACGGTCACGCCCGCGGCACTGTCGCGGGCCAGGTCGCCTGCGCGATAGCCGCGCAGCGTGGTGAGGATCTTGGGTGTCATGAGACACCTTCTCTGCCTGCCACTTCGTCACTGCAAGAGGACAGCCTGACGCAAAGACCATTGAGGCTGGACAACCCCTCCGGCGCCCAGCTATTCCTCTTTTGATCAAATTTCAGAGGTTTCCCATGCCCGCCCCCTCGCCCGTGTGGCTTCGCGAACATCCCCAGGTGCGCACCATTCGCGCCGCCGCCTGCGACCTGAACGGTGTCGCACGCGGCAAGCGCATGCCGGCCCGCTACGCCGAGAAGGTCGCGACGGACGGCACCCGCTTTCCCATTTCGGCGCTCAGCCTCGACATCTGGGGCGAGGACATCGACGACAGCCCGCTGGTCTTCGAGACCGGCGACCGCGACGGCGTGCTGCGACCGACCGAGCGCGGCTTCGTGCCGATGCCCTGGCTCGAGGCGCCCAGCGCCCTGCTGCCGATCTGGATGTTCCGCGAGGATGGCCGCCCCTATGATGGCGATCCGCGCCACTGCCTGCGCCGCGTGGTCGAACGCTACAAGGCCAAGGGCCTCACCCCCGTGGTGGCGGTGGAGCTCGAATTCTTCCTGATCGACGACAGCAGCCGGACGCTGCAGGTGCCGATCAGCCCGCGGTCGAACAAGCGCCGCAAGGCGGCCGAGATCCTGTCGATTCGCGCGCTCGATGCCTTCGACCAGTTCTTCACCGACCTCTACGAGGCCTGCGAGGCCATGGACATCCCGGCCGAGACCGCGATTTCCGAGGCGGGCCTTGGCCAGTTCGAGATCAACCTCGTGCATTGCGACGACGCGCTGCGCGCCGCCGACGACGCCTGGCTTTTCAAGATGCTGGTCAAGGGTCTGGCCCGGCGCCACGGCTTTGCTGCCTCCTTCATGGCGAAACCCTACGAGGATTACGCTGGCAGCGGCATGCACGCGCATTTCTCGGTACTTGACGAGCAGGGGCGCAACATCTTCGACGATGGCGGCCCGAAGGGCACCGACACCCTGCGCCACGCTATCGCCGGCTGCCTCGACGCGATGTCCGACAGCGCGCTGATCTTTGCCCCACACCTCAACTCCTACGACCGGCTGGTGCCCGAGGCGCACGCGCCCTCGGGGCTCTGCTGGGCCTACGAGAACCGCACCGTGGCGATCCGCGTGCCCTCGGGGCCACCGCCCGCACGCCGGATCGAACACCGCGTGTCGGGCGGGGACGTGAACCCCTACCTCGCGCTCTCGGCCATTCTGGGCGCGGCGCTGAACGGGATCGAGGACGGCGTGGAGCCGCCCGAGCCGATCACCGGCAACGCCTATGCACAGGACCTGCCGCGCATCCCCGACACCTGGGGCGCCGCGATCGAGGCCTTCGAGGCCAGCAAGATCATGCCGCGCATCTTCCCCGAGGAGCTCATCCGCAACATGCTCCTCACCAAGCGGCAGGAGCTGCACTACATGGCCGAGCTCGAACCCCACGAGCAGGTGGAAATCTACCTCGACACGGTCTGAGACACGCCGGGCGCGCCGCCCGCTTGCGGCGCCCCGCCACCCCTTCTAGGGTCCGCACGGCAACAATCGGTGCTTCATGAAAATCGGCATTCTGCAAACCGGGAAGATGGCGCCTGAGCTGGCGCCTCAGACCGGCGAGTACCCGGCCATGTTCGAGCGGCTGCTGGCCCCGCATGGCTTCGACTTCCAGACATGGGCCGTGGTCGACGGCGACTTCCCCGAGGGGCCCGAGGCGGCGGACGGCTGGCTCATCACCGGCTCCAAGCACGGCGCCTACGAGGATCACCCCTGGATCCCGCCGCTGGAACAGCTCATCCGCGACATCACCGCCTCGGGCAAGCCGCTGATCGGCGTGTGCTTCGGCCACCAGATCATCGCGCAGGCGCTGGGGGGCAAAGTTGAAAAATACGGCGGCGGCTGGTCGGTCGGCCCGCAGGTCTACGACTTCGCGGGCACGCCCACGCGGCTGCAGGCCTGGCACCAGGACCAGGTGACCGAACTGCCCGAGGGGGCCGAGGTCACCGGTCAGAGCGATTTCTGCCGCTACGCCGCCCTGCACTACCCGGGCAAGGCCACCTACACGGTGCAGGCACACCCCGAGTTCGACGATGCGATCACGCAGGGACTCATCACCTATCGCGGCAAGGGGGTCGTACCGGACGATCTGCTGGCCGGGGCACAGGCGGAACTGGGCGGCAAGCTCGACCGCGAAAAGCTCTCGGCGCGCTTCGCGCATTTCTTCCGGACAGGAGAGCTTTTATGAGCGACGACTGGATCAAGGGCCTGCCCGAGGCCGCGCAGGCCTACCTCGAGAACCGCAGGCTCGACGAGGTGGAATGCATCATCTCGGACCTGCCGGGTATCGCGCGCGGCAAGGCGGTGCCTGCTTCGAAATTCGCCCGGATGAAGCACTTCCACCTGCCGGATTCGATCTTCTTCCAGACCATCACCGGCGACTGGTCGGATGCTGCCGACGAGGACGGCTTCATCGAGAAGGACATGATCCTGCGGCCCGACATGACCACCGCAAGCGCCGCGCCCTGGACCGGCGACTGGACGCTGCAGGTGATCCACGACGCCTTCGACCGCCAGGGCGAACCGGTGCCCTTCTCGCCGCGCAATGTGCTCAAGCGGGTCTGCGCGCTCTACGCGGCGCAGGGCTGGAAACCGGTCGTGGCGCCCGAGATGGAATTCTATCTCATCGCCCGCAACCTCGACCCCGCCCGCGACATCGAGCCCATGGTGGGCCGCTCGGGTCGCCCCGCGGCCGCGCGGCAGAGCTATTCGATGACCGCGGTGGACGAATTCGGCCCCGTCATCGACGACATCTACGACTTTGCCGAGGCGCAGGGCTTCGAGATCGACGGCATCACGCAGGAAGGCGGTGCCGGCCAGCTCGAGATCAACCTGCGCCACGGCGACCCGGTGAAGCTCGCCGACGAGGTCTTCTACTTCAAGCGGCTGATCCGCGAGGCGGCGATGCGGCACGACTGCTACGCCACCTTCATGGCCAAGCCCATCGCCGACGAGCCGGGCAGCGCCATGCACATCCACCACTCGGTGCTGGACAAGGCCACGGGGGAGAACCTGTTTTCCTCGCCCGACGGCAGCGAGACCGATGCCTTCTACCACTTCATCGGCGGGCTTCAGACGCACCTGCCCTCGGCCATCGCGGTGCAGGCGCCCTACGTGAACTCCTATCGCCGCTACGTCCGCGACCACGCTGCGCCCATCAACCTCGAATGGGCGCAGGACAACCGCACCACCGGCATCCGGATCCCGATTTCCGAACCCGAGGCGCGGCGGGTCGAGAACCGGCTCGCAGGCATGGACTGCAACCCCTACCTCGGCATCGCGGCCTCGCTCGCCTGCGGGTATCTGGGCCTCATGGAGGCGCGCAAACCCTCGCCCGAGTTCCGCGGCGACGCCTATGCCGGCGAGGGCGACATCCCCCGCGTGCTGGGACAGGCGCTGGATCTTTTCGACGAGGCCGAGGGCCTGCACGAGGTACTGGGCCCCGATTTCGCGCGGGTCTACAGCATCGTGAAGCGCACCGAATACGAGGAATTCCTGCAGGTCATCAGCCCCTGGGAGCGCGAGCACCTGCTGACCAACGTCTGATCCCGATGTGCGCCTTGCGGCGCGCGTCCCCTGCGCCGGGGGCTGCGCCCCCGGAGCCCCGTCCGGAGGGGCGCTGCCCCTCTTGGCCTTCGGCCAATTCACCCCGAGGTATTTGGGGCGAGAAGAAACACGACAAGAGGAGCAACGCGGGTGGACCTGCTGCACGCCAATGATCGCACGGGCGAATATCCCGAGAGCTGGTATGCCGCGACGACGGAGGCCCTGCCGCCCTTTCCGGCGCTCGAGGGCGAGGCCCGCGCCGATGTCTGCGTCGTGGGCGGCGGCTACACCGGGCTGTCGGCGGCGCTGCACCTGGCCGAAGCCGGGCTTTCGGTGGTGCTGCTCGAGGCGCACCGTGTGGGCTTCGGCGCCTCGGGACGCAACGGTGGGCAGCTGGGCTCGGGCCAGCGGCGTGACCAGCAGGAGCTGGAGGCCATGGTGGGCCGCGACAGGGCGCGCCGGTTCTGGGAGCTCGGGCAGGACGCCAAGCAGCTGGTGCGCGATCTCGTGGCGCGGCATGGCATCGACTGCCACCTGACCGACGGCATCGCCTGGGCCGCGACCTCGGACGGCTCGGCGCGGCATCTCGACGAGTATGCCGCGCACATGGCGCGTCACTACGATTACCCGCTGGAGCGGCTCGATGCGGCCGCCATGCAGGCGCTCTGCCGCGCGCCGGACTACCGCGGCGGGGTGCTCGACATGGGGGCGGCGCATCTGCATCCGCTGAAGCTGGCCCTGGGGCTGGCCCGCGCCGCGCGGGACGCGGGCGTGCGGATCTTCGAGCGCGCGCAGGTCACCGGCTGGGACGAGGGCACGCCGACCGTGGTGCGCATCGACAGGGGCACGGTGCGCGCCGACCACGTGATCCTGGCGACCAACGGCTATCTCGGGCGGCTCGACGACCGCGTGGGCGCCCGCGTCATGCCGATCAACAACTTCGTCGTGGCCACCGAACCGCTGGGCGACCGCGCCGACGAGGTGCTGACCCGCGACGTGGCGGTCTGCGACGACCGCTTCGTGGTCAACTACTTCCGCCTCTCGCATGACAAGCGGCTGATCTTCGGCGGCGGCGAAAGCTACGGCTACCGCTTTCCCGCCGACATCCGCGCCAAGGTCCGCAAGCCGCTGCTGCAGACCTTCCCGCATCTTGCGAACGTGAAGCTCGACTACGCCTGGGGCGGCACGCTGGCCATCACGCGGCAGCGCCTGCCGCATCTCGCCCGCGTGGCGCCCAATGTGCTGTCGGCCTCGGGATATTCCGGCCATGGTGTCGGCAACGCGGTGCAGGCGGGCAGGCTTCTGGCCGAGGCGGTGCGCGGGCGTTCGGAAGGGTTCGACACCTTCGCGGCCCTGCCCTCGCCCGCCTTTCCCGGCGGCGCCCGCCTGCGCAGCCCGCTGCTCACCCTCGCGATGAGCTGGTTCTCCCTGCGCGATCGCCTCGGCATCTGAGACATCAAAGACACGGGGGCGACCGCGACAGCGGGGCGCAGCGCGCATCCCGCCATTGTCGCTTGGCTGTCACAGTCGCTTGTTTTACGTTTCTGGAAACCTCGCTTCAGGATTCTGGAAACCATGCTTCCAAACATGCACGATGCCGAGCCCATCCCCGAGGACGCCCGCGCCGAGATCGACCGGCTGCTGCGCTCCGGCGATCTCTTCCGCTACACCGCGCCCGAGGATGCGCCGGTCTCTCTGCTCGAGGCGGAATTCGCGGAGCTGCTGGGCAGCAAGTACGCTCTGGCGGTGTCGAGCTGCTCGGCCGCGCTCTTCCTGTCGCTGAAGGCGCTGGACCTGCCCCGCGACGCGCGCGTGATGATCCCCGGCTTCACCTTCGCCGCGGTGCCCTCCTCGGTGGTGCATGCCGACTGCGTCCCGGTGCTGTGCGAGGTGGGCGACAACTACCGCATCGACATGGGCGATTTCGCCGCCAAGCTGCCGTCCTGCCAGGCGGTGATCATCAGCCACATGCGCGGTCACACCTCGGACATGGACGCCATCATGGCGCTCTGCAACGCGGCCGGCGTGCCCGTGATCGAGGACGCGGCCCACAGCCTCGGGACCACCTGGCACGGGCAGAACATCGGCACCATCGGGCGGATCGGCTGCTTCAGCTTCCAGTCCTACAAGATGATCAACGCCGGCGAAGGCGGCATCCTCGTCACCGACGACGCGGATCTGGTGGCCCGCGCGGTGATCCTCTCAGGCGCCTACGAGCACAACTGGAAGAAGCACCCCGTTTTGCAGGAGGCCTTTGCCAAGTGGCAGAACCGCCTGCCGCTCTACAACCTGCGCATGTCGAACCTCGCCGCCGCCGTCATCCGCCCGCAGCTGCCACATCTGGCCCGGCGCGTGGCCGACGGGCGCCGCAACCATGACCTTGTCGCTGGGCTCATCGCCCGCAGCCCCTGGATCGAGGTGCCGGCGAAACTGCCGCCCGAGGAGCGCGCGCCGGATTCGCTGCAGTTCAACCTCTCGGGCATGTCCGATGACGAGGTCGAGGGGTTTGCCGCCGCCGCCGGGGCCGCAGGCGTCAAGGTGCAGGTCTTCGGGCTGCATGCCGACAACGCGCGGGCCTTCTGGAACTGGCAGTTCCTGTCTGAGCTGCCCGAGCTTCCCAAGACCCGCGCCATGCTCATGCGCGCCTGCGACACCCGCCTGCCCGCCCGCCTGACCGAGGACGAATGCGGCACCGTCGCAGAGATCCTCACGCACGCGGCCGAGCAGGTCATGGGACCGCTGCGCGCCTACGGGACCTGACCTTACCCCGCGAGGTCCCGCAACCAGTTGGAATGCACCCAGCCAAGCCGATCGTTGCCGTAGCGCACTCCGAACCACTTGCCTTGGCTTGTGATGACCTCGACGACATCGCCGTTGTGCAGGCGATCGATCATGGCATGGCCAGAGCCCGGCCCTTTGCGCACGGCCAGAAAGCCGTCGCCATTCGGGTCAAGCCCCGCCACTCTGGACGAGGCATAGCAGGCGGCCTGATCGTCGACGCAGCTGTCATCGATCGGAAAATCAAGCTGTTGAGCCGCGCTGGCAAGCGGCAAACCCGCGGCGATCAAAGCCGCGGCGATCAATTTCTTCATGTCAAAATCCTTATATAATTCGGAAAAGTAACGTTAAGAATTTGCATCTGGCGTCACGCTGTCAGACGCGCATCAAACGCCGCTACGCCCCGAAAAAGCGAGGCGCCGAGCCACCTGCCGGGCACAATTGCCCGGCCTATTTGCCCATCTTGTTGAGCTTGGCCTGAAGCTCCGCAAGCTGACGCTTGATCGCGTCGAGGTCTTCCTTGTCGTCGCCTTCGGCGCCTTCCTGCGTCGGCCCCGACCACTGGTTGCCCATCTGGCCGGTCATGGCCTTCAGAAAGGCCTCCTGCTGCGCCTGCACGGCCTCGAAGCCCGGGACCTTGGTCATCGGGTTCACGACGTTCATGCTCTCGACCCACTTGCTCTGGCTGTCGCGCAGCGCCTCGAAGCTGGCGGCGAGGAACTCCGGCACCATGCTGGTGGCCTGCGTGGTGTAGCTGCGCACGAGATCGGTCAGCACGCTGATGGGCAGGACGCTTTCGCCCTTGCTCTCGTGCTCGGCGACGATCTGAAGAAGGTACTGCCGGGTGAGGTCATCGCCCGACTTGAGGTCGACGATCTTGACCTCGCGGCCATCGCGGATGAAGCCCGCGATATCCTCGAGCGTGACGTAGTCGCTGGTCTCGGTGTTGTAGAGCCGGCGGCTCGCGTAGCGCTTGATCAGAAGCGGCTTTTCGGTATCTGCCACGGGCTCCCCCTCCCCATAGGGTTCACATCTTTCAAAAAGCTTATGCGAGTGCAGAAGAAAAGAAAAGCCCGCGCTTTCACGCGGGCTTATGAGACGGTTTAAAAGCGGGCACGGGCCTTGGTGAAGGACTCTTCCATGTTGTCCCAGGCCTTCTGGACCCCGGCGCGGACGTCGTTCCACGCCTCGCCGCTCTGGGCCTTCAACTTCTCGACCTGGGCGTTGAGCTCGGCCTTGCGCTCTTCGAGCTCGGCCATCTCCTTCTTGCGCTCGGCCTCGGCCTGCTGGTCGGCCTGCTTTTCCTTGGCCTCGGCCTTCATCTTCTCGATTTCGGCCTGGACCTGCTCCAGACGTGCCTCTGCCTTCTGTTGGAAGGCGCTCTTGTCGTCACTCATCGCGTGCTCCTTTTCGCGTCGCGATGCGGTCAGGGCGCGGCGGCGTAGACCTCGTCGATCATGGCCTGCGTCCCCCTGACGAATTCCAGCGTGCAGGGATAGGACGCGGGATCGGCCATGGACGCGTTGAACGCCTCGACCTGCCGCACGTATTGGTTCGTGCCGGGAAAACGCCAGCTCTGCATGTGGTGTTCCTTCTGCAGGATCACTTCGGCCTGACCGTAGGAGAGCGCGTTGAAGGGCACCGGCAGCCGGAGAACGCCCTCGGTGCCGTGAAAGACGACCTGCTGGAAGGGCGAGGCCCGCATCGAGACGTGGCCGGTGTACATGAACGAGGGGAATTTCGCCGTCACATGCGTGGTCGCGTCGATCCCGTGCTCCCAGTCGATCCGCGAACTGAGGATCTCGGACGGTTCTTCGCCGGTCACGAAGCGCACGCCGCCGAAGGCATAGACGCCGATGTCGCGCAGCGCGCCGCCGCCGCGTTCGGGGTCGTTGCGGATGTTGTCGAGGTCGGGATTGTTGAACGAAAAGCTGACGCTCGCGTGCTTCAGTTCGCCGATCTCGCCCGCCTGCACCATCTCGCGCGCCTTCTGCCACTGCGGGTGATGCACGATCATGTAGGCCTCGGCCACCAGGAGCCCGGTCTCGTCGCGCAGCGCGATCAACTCGTCAATCTCGTGCGCGGCCAGCGCGATGGGCTTTTCGCACAGCACGTGCTTGCCCGCCTGAGCGGCCTTCTTCGCCCACTCGACATGAAGATGGTTCGGCAGGGGTATGTAGACCGCGTCGATCCCGGGATCGGCGATCAGCGCGTCGTAGTCGTCGAAGACCCGCAGCCCAGGCGCCATGTCCGAGAAGGCAGCGGCCTTCTCGGCACTGCGGGTCGCCAGCCCGGCGAGCATGCCGCCGCGCGCCATGTGAATGGCCGGGCCCATCTGCTCGCGGGCAAACTTGGCTGCCCCGAGAATACCCCACCGGACCGGATCGCTCATGTCTCTCTCCCTTTTCTGCCGCCGTGCGGCGCTGGTTTTCCCGAGTGATCGCCGTACCGGCGCATCGTCGTCAAGGCGGGGTCGCGGCCCTGCGGGCCACAGGCCGCCCCTGGCGGCGCCTCCGGCGGAGGTATTTGGAGCGAGAAGAAACGCCGCGTCACGCCCCTCTTAACGCGCCGGGCCCCGGCCAGCGCGCGGCCAGATCGGCCATGAGCGCGCGGTCGGTGTCGTCGAGCGACCCCGATGCCCAGGGCCGGAAGCGCATGCGGACCGCGGCCAGAAGCGCCTCTTCCTCCCCCGCCTGCCATCTGTAGCCGAAGCGGCGGGCAGCCGCATGGAAATCGCCGGGCGCGCGCTGATCGGGCCAGATCGAAAGGCCGCGGCGCGCCAGCCGCCGCCAGTCGAAACGCGGCCCCGGATCGACCTTGCGGCCCAAGGCGCTGTCCGAATGACCGATCACGGCGGCGGGCGGAATGCCCCAGCGCGCCATGATCCCGGCCAGCAGATCCTCCAGCACCGCCATTTGCGGCGCGGCAAAAGGCTGTCCGCCGCTGTTGGCGAGTTCGATCCCGATGGAGCGGGAATTCACGTCCGTCACCTCGCCCCAGGCGCCGGCCCCCGCGTGCCAGGCCCGCGCCTCTTCCGCGACGAGCTGCCAGCAGCGCCCGTCCTCGGCGATCACGTAATGCGCCGACACGCCCGATTTCTCGGCGCACAGCCAGTCGCGCGCGCCCTCGGCGCTGCGCATGGCGGTGTAGTGGATCATGACGAGATCGGGCCGCGCGCCATCGCGTCGCGGCCCGAAATTCGGTGACGGATGCCAGTCGGGTGACAGGATCAGCTGCCGCTCACCGCGCGGTAGGGCGTGGGATCCCACTGGCAGGCATAGCCATCGCCGTCCGGGTCCATGCCCTGGCGGTCGCGCTCGGGGCCGCCATCGGCCAGGAAAGCCTCCTGCGCGAGATCGTCCGAGGTGAACTGCCCGCAGGAGCGTTCGTACTTGGTCTGTGCGCGGAACCGCGACCGGCTGTAGAGCTGCGTGCCCACCGGGTTCGACGTCTGCAGCGCGTACTGCACGATGTTGGGCTCGTTGGTGCCCGGCCGCGTCGGCAGCGAGGTCGGGGTGATGACCTGGTACTGCGCGCGGTTGCGCTCGATCATTGCCGCGTCATCCTCGATGTCGCGCTCTTCGGAGACCGCCTCGAAGCTGTTTTCCTCCGAGATGCCGGCCGAGTTGCTCACCACCTGCGGCGGCGGGTTCGCCGGCGCGGCATTGACCGGCACCACGCCGGAATTGGCCTCTGCCGCTTCCTCGCGAGCCAGCGCATCGCGGGCCGCGTCGACAGCCGAGCTGCCACTGCCGCCGAGGGTCGAGGATTGCACGTCGGAGGGCGCGGGCACCGACTGCGCGTTGGAGGAAAGCTGCGCGTCGCGCCGCGCCGCATAGTCGTCGTAGCTGCCGGGTCCGGTGGGCGCGCAATTGCTCAGCGCAAGCGCCGCAACCCCGAGAAGTAGATACCGCATTGTCTGCCGTGCCTCGTGTCTTATGGCGTCAAGCTACCACCATTTCGACGGCTTCGCCACAAAGCCCGCCGACTGTTCCAGTGCATAGGCGCAGTTCAGCAGATCGCCTTCCTCCCAGGGACGGCCGATCAGCTGCAGCCCGAGCGGCAGGCCCTGCTTGTCCGTGCCTGCCGGAACGGAAATGCCCGGAAGGCCCGCAAGGTTCACGGTCACGGTGAAAACATCGTTCAGGTACATCTGGACCGGGTCCTCGACCTCCATCCCCAGCGGGAAGGCCGACGAGGGTGTGGCAGGCGTCAGGATCGCGTCCACGCCCTGCGCAAAGACATCCTCGAAGTCCTTCTTGATCAGGGTCCGGACCTTGCGCGCGCGGTTGTAGTAGGCGTCGTAGAAGCCCGCCGACAGCACGTATGTGCCGACCATCACGCGGCGCTTCACCTCGTCGCCGAAGCCTTCGGCGCGGGTCTTCTCGTACATCTCGGTGATGCCGTCACCCTGCGCAAGCTTGGCGCGGTGGCCGTAGCGCACCCCGTCGTAGCGCGCGAGGTTCGAGGACGCCTCGGCCGGTGCGATCACGTAGTAGGCGGGCAGCGCGTACTTGGTATGCGGCAGCGAGATGTCGACCACCTTCGCGCCCGCGTCCTCGAGCATCTTGCGCCCCTCGGCCCAGAGCTGCTCGATCTCCTCGGGCATGCCCTCCATGCGGTATTCGCGCGGAATGCCGATGGTCTTGCCCTTGATGTCGCCGGTCAGCATGGCCTCGAAATCCGGCACCGGCAGATCGGCGCTGGTGCTGTCCTTCGGGTCATGCCCGCACATGGCCTGCAGCATGATGGCCGCGTCGCGCACGTCCTTGGTCATCGGGCCCGCCTGGTCGAGCGAGCTTGCAAAGGCGACGATGCCCCAACGCGAACAGCGCCCATAGGTGGGCTTGATGCCGGTGATGCCGGTAAAGGCCGCGGGCTGGCGGATCGACCCGCCGGTGTCGGTGCCGGTGGCGCCCAGGCAGAGATCGGCGGACACGGCCGCGGCCGAGCCGCCCGAGGATCCGCCGGGCGTCAGCGCGTCTTCGTCGTTGCCGCGCCGCCAGGGGTTCACCGCGTTGCCGTAGCACGAGGTCTCGTTCGAGCTGCCCATGGCGAACTCGTCCATGTTGAGCTTGCCCAGCATGACCGCACCCGCGCCGAAAAGCTGGGATGTGACGGTGGATTCGTACTCGGGCTTGAAGCCGCCCAGGATGTTGGAGCCGGCCTGGCTCGGCACGCCTTTGGTGCAGAACAGGTCCTTGATGCCCAGCGGGATACCGCACATCGACGGCGCGTCGCCGTTCTTGATGCGGCTGTCGGCCACCTCGGCCTGACGACGCGCGATTTCCGAGGTGTCGTGCACGAAGGCATTGAGCGCCCCTGCCCCCTCGATGGCCGTCAGGCAGGCCTGGGTCAGCTCGGCGCTGGTCACGTCGCCCTTGCGCAGCGCGTCGCGCGCCTCGGCGATCTTCAGTTTCGTCAGTTCGCTCATTCGACCACCTTCGGCACCGCAAAGAAGCCCTCGCGCGCATCAGGCGCGTTCGACAGCACGGTCTTGGCCATGCCGCCCTCGGTGACGCCGTCCTCGCGGCGCTTCAGCCGCATCGGCGTCACGCTCGTCATGGGCTCCACACCCTCGACATCGACTTCCTGCAGCTGCTCGATGAAGCCGAGGATATTGTTGAATTCCTGTGCCAGCGCCGGAAGCTGGTCGTCCTCGACCCGGATCCGGGCGAGC
>CAYNKL010000068.1:0-20783 GCA_964397775.1 uncultured Rhodobacterales bacterium
GTATTCAACCCGACCGGTGTCGAGGTCGAGCAGGCCGCGACCATGCCCCATTCGATCGAGGCCGAGCAGCAGCTCCTGGGCGCGATCCTCACCAACAACGACGTCTACGACCGCGTCGCCTCGGTCATCAGTGCGCAGCACTTCTACGATCCCGTGCACGCCCGCATCTTCGAAACCGCCGCCGCCCGGATCGCCAAGAACAACCTCGCCTCGCCCGTCACGCTCAAGGCCTTCCTCGCCGATGACGAGGGCCTCAAGGAACTGGGCGGGCCCGCCTACCTCGTGCGTCTCGCCGGCGCCGCGGTTTCCTCCTTCGCGGTCCGCGACTACGCCCAGATGATCTACGATCTCGCCGTGCGACGCGACCTGATCGCCCTTGGCCGCGAGATCTCCGACAAGGCCGCCAAGGTCGATGTCGCTAATGAGCCCCGCGAACAGATCGTCGAGGCCGAACAGAAGCTCTACAAGATCGCCGAGCAGGGCCAGGCCGAAAGCGGCTTCCAGTCCTTCCTCAAGGCCGTCACCGACGCGGTCAACGTGGCCAACGCCGCTTACCAGCGCGATGGCGGCCTTGCCGGCGTCTCCACCGGCCTCATCGACATGGACCGCAAGCTCGGCGGCCTGCACAAGTCCGACCTGCTTATCCTCGCCGGGCGTCCGTCGATGGGCAAGACGTCGCTCGCGACCAACCTCGCCTTCAATATCGCCAAGGCCTACAAGAAGGGCGTGCGCCACGACGGCACCGAAGGCGCCATCGAGGGCGGCGTCGTGGGCTTCTACAGCCTCGAGATGAGCGCCGAGCAGCTCGCCGCGCGTATCCTGTCGGAGGCGGCCGAGATCCCCTCCGAGCAGATCCGCAAGGGCGACATGACCGAAGAGGAATTCCGTCGCTTCGTCGATGCCGCGAAAAGCCTCGAGGCCTGCCCGCTCTACATCGACGACACGCCCGCCCTGCCCATCTCGCAGCTCGCCGCCCGCGCGCGGCGGCTCAAGCGGACACACGGGCTCGACGTGCTGATGGTCGACTATCTTCAGCTCGTCCGCGGCACCGGCAAGTCGGAAAACCGGGTGAACGAGATTTCCGAGATCACCATGGGCCTCAAGGCCATCGCCAAGGAGCTCGACATCCCCGTCATCGCGCTCTCGCAGCTCTCGCGTCAGGTCGAAAGCCGCGACGACAAGCGGCCGCAGCTCTCGGACCTCCGGGAATCCGGCTCGATCGAACAGGACGCCGACGTGGTGATGTTCGTCTACCGCGAGGAATACTACGTCGAACGCGAAAAGCCCTCGGACGACAAGCTCGACGAAATGGCCGCCTGGCAGGAACGCATGGACCGGCTGCACGGCAAGGCCGAGGTCGTCATCGGCAAGCAGCGTCACGGCCCGATCGGCACCGTGGAACTCAGCTTCGAGGGCCGCTTCACCCGCTTCGGCAACCTCGTTAAACCTTGGCAGCAGGACGGCGGCGGGTTCTGATCCCGACCGCGCCTCGTGCGCGTCAGTCGCCTATTGCGTGTGGCCGGGTCAGGCCGCCTGCGTCGGGGCCAGCCGCGACAGCGTGTTGCGAAGCACGTTGAAATCGACAGGCTTCGACAGCAGCGGCGCCCGGTCGCCGACGATCTTCTCGGCCACCGCGCGGGCGCCGGTCAGCACCAGATAGGGGATGCCGAGCGTCTCGAGCCGCTGCGCTACGGGACGCGCGGAACTGGTTCCCAGCTTCACGTCGAGGATCGCCAGATCGGTTTCGGGACCATGGCGGGCGATCAGTTCCAGCGCGCGCTCCACATGCGACGCGACGCCCACCACCTGGTGGCCCATCTCCTCGAGAAGGATCTCCAGCTCGATGCTCAGCAGCGTCTCGTCCTCGATGATGAGGATGCGGCTCGCGGCGTTCTTGGAGATATCGGTCTGCATCATGTGCGCCTCCTGTGGCAGGACGATGTCGGCCCAACGCAGACGGTATATCATTGGTTGTGCGGCCAAGTCACTGTTATGCGCAAAAAACTTCCGCCGCGCCGCGGCGTTCCCTGCCGCGTGTGCAAAATTTCTGCCAGGTTGATCAGAGCGTGATCGCTGTGCCAAAAGGGACCTTTGCCTCCCAGGCGCCGGGCATGCCCGAGCGCGCAAGCGCCGCCCGGATCGGCCCTGCATGGGTCACCACCAGCGCGCCGTCGGGCACCCGATCCATCGCACGATCGACCCGATGGGCCAGCATTTCAACGCTTTCGCCGCCGTGACCGGCATAGCCCATGAGGTCCGCCGCCCAGCCGTCGATCTCGGCCCGCGGGATGTCGTCCCAGCGACGACCTTCCCACCGGCCGAAGTCGATCTCGCGCCAGTCGGGGTCGATGTGCACCTGCAGCATCCGCGCGGCGGAAACCCGCTCCGCCAGCTGCCGGCACCGGCCGAGAGGTGAAGAAATAATCGCGGAAATTTCCGGAAGATCCGAGATGAACGCCTCCGCCTCACTCTCGAACCCCGTGCCGAGTGGCACTTCGGTGATCCCGTAGCAGATTCCCGACTCAACCTCAGGTTTCAAATGGCGGGCCAGGATCAGGCCCATGCGGTGACGCCCAGCATGACTGCCAGCTCGCAAAGCACCACCGCGCCGCCCAGGCAATCGCCGGTGTAGCCGCCCAGCCGCTTCATGAAGATGCCCCGAAAAACCAGCAGCGCGAGCATGCTCAGAACGAAGCCCCAGACCATCGCGGCCACGCCGAACACCAGCCATAGCGCCAGCCACAAGACCAGCGCCGTCAGCGTCGCCACGAGGTAGCCGTCACGCGTCACCATCGGCACCGCGAACTTGCCGCCCTGCGCCCGCGCATAGGGCGTGCCGCGGATCACCTGAACCGCCGCCATGCGGCCCAGCCCCTGCCCCGCGATCAGCAACAGCGCGGCGGCCCCGGGCGCCAGCGATCCCAGCAGCGCAAGCTTCAGACCCAGCGTCACGATCAACGCCGCCGCCCCATAGGTGCCCACACGGGAATCACGCATGATCTCCATCGCGCGCTCTCCGGTGCTGCCGCCGCCCAGCCCGTCGGCGCAATCGGCCAGCCCGTCCTCGTGAAAGCACCCCGTGGCCAGCAGCGTCGCGGCCAGCGACAGCACCACGGCCACCGGCATCGGCCAGACCTGCGCCGCAGCCCAGAGCACGGCGCCGCCGATGACGCCCACCAGGGCCCCCACTAGCGGGTAGTATTTCACCGCCCTTATCGTCAGATCGTCCGAGAACGGCAGGTCGCGCGGCACCGGAAGACGGGTCAGGAACTGCACCGCCAGCAGGAAGATCTGCCACTCAAGCCGCACCATCTGACTGCCCTCCTCGCAACCGCACCTGCCCGCTTAGCGTCCTGCCCGGCGCGGCACAATGCCGACCCCCGCCCGAGGCCCGGGTTTCCACTTGACCCCGTCGCGCGTGCCCCCCAAACGCATGGCATGGCTCAACCGACGCTTACCATCGATCTCTACGCGCTGCGCACCAACTGGCGCACGCTGGCTGACAAGAGCAGCGCCGAGGCCGGCGCCGTGGTCAAGGCCGATGCCTACGGGCTCGGCGTGGACAAGGTCGCCCCGGCGCTCGCCGAGGAAGGCGCCCGCCGCTTCTTCGTGGCCACCGCCGAAGAGGGCGCCACGCTGCGCACCATTCTCGGCCCCGGCCCCGAGATCTGCGTCTTCAACGGCCACATGGCCGGCGACGTCGCCCTGATCCGCGACGCGCGGCTGACCCCCATGGTCAACGACATCGACCAGATGCTCCGCCACGTGGAGGCCCTGCCCGGCCATCCCTTCGGCATCCAGCTCGACACAGGCATGAACCGCCTCGGGATGGAGCCCGCCGAGTGGAGCGCGCTACGCGACATCGCCCTCAGCCAGAAGCCCGCGCTCATCATGAGCCACCTGGCCTGCGCCGACACGCCCGACCACCCGATGAACGCCCACCAGCTCAACGCCTTCCGCGAGATGACCGACGGGCTCGACGTGCCCCGCTCGCTCTCGGCCACCGGCGGCGTGCTGATGGGACCGGACTACCACTTCGACGTGACCCGCCCCGGCATCGGCGTCTACGGCGGCCTGCCCTTCCTCGATGCCAAGCCCGTCGCCCACCTGCAGATCCCCGTGATCCAGACGCGCGAAGTGGCTGCCGGCGAATCCGTCGGCTACGGCAACACCTGGGTCGCTCGCAGCCCCGCCCGCATCGCCACCATCGCGGCCGGCTACGCCGACGGCGTGCACCGCATCATGGCCCCCAAGGCCCACGTCTGGGTCGGCGAGACGCGCTGCCGCATCGTCGGCCGCATCTCCATGGACCTGATCGGCGTGGACGTCACCCAGATCGAAGGCCCCGTGGACCAGGTCGAGCTGCTCGGTATCCACCAGAGCGTCGACACCGTCGCCGACTGGGCCGGCACCATCGGGTACGAGATCCTGACCTCGCTCGGATCGCGCTACCGCCGGATCTACGAGGGCGGATGAACATCGCGCTTGCGCCACTGGGCTGGATCGGGCGGGCCGTGCTCACCGCCCTCGGCGCCGTGGGCCGTGTCACGCTCTTCGCGCTCTCGGCCCTCTCCCACGTGCTGCGCCCGCCCTTCTACGGCCGTGAATTCGCAGCCGCCCTCGCCCAAATCGGCTGGCTTTCGCTGCCGGTCGTCGGCCTCACCGCCGTCTTCACCGGTGGCGCGCTGGCGCTGCAGATCTACGCAGGTGGCGCCCGTTTCAATGCCGAGGCGGTCGTGCCCCAGATCGTCGCGCTCGGCATGGTGCGCGAACTCGGCCCCGTGCTCGTCGGCCTGATGATCGCCGCCCGCGTGACCTCCTCGATCGCGGCCGAGATCGCCACCATGAAGGTGACCGAGCAGATCGACGCGCTGACGACGCTTTCGACCAACCCGATGAAATACCTCGTCGCCCCCCGCGTGCTGGCCGCACTCATCGTGGTGCCCGCGCTCGTGGGCGTCGGGGACATCATCGGCATCTTCGGCGGCTGGGCCGTGACCTCGGGCACGCTGGGATTCAATCCGGCGACCTACCTCAAGAACACCGTCGATTTTCTGCAGACCTGGGACGTGGTGACCTCGCTCTTCAAAGGTTGCGCCTTCGGCGGCATCGCCGCGCTCATGGGCTGCTACTACGGCATGAACTCGGGCCGCGGCGCCCAGGGCGTGGGCCGTGCCACGAAGGGCTCGGTCGAGGCCGCCGCCATCCTAATCCTCGCCGCGAACTTCCTGCTGACGGGGGCGTTCTTCTCGGTATGAGCTGGGTGATCGGAATGAAAAGCAGCCGCGCCGCGCCCGACCTCGCCCCGGAGGGTACTTTGGCGACGTTCCACACGACTCGGACGGCATTGCGGCCCGGAGCAAGACTCGCGGACCAGACGCGGCGTGGCGACGCGATCCCCGGGGGCACACCATGATCACCCTCGAAAACGTCTCCAAGGCCTTCGGTACCAACCACGTCGTGCGCGGGGTCGACCTCACGGTCGAGCGCGGCACCTCCATGGTCATCATCGGCGGCTCGGGCACCGGCAAGTCGGTGCTGCTGAAATGCATCCTCGGCCTCACCCCGCCCGACAGCGGCACCATCACGCTCGACGGTCAGGACGTCACCCGCACCGACCGCGATGCTTTCCTGGCCCGCTTTGGCATGCTTTTTCAGGGCGGCGCGCTCTTCGACAGCCTTCCGGTCTGGCAGAACGTCGCCTTTCGCCTGCTGCGCGGCCCGCAGAAGCGCCCCAAGCATGAGGCGCGTGAGATCGCCATCGAGAAGCTGCGCCGCGTGGGCCTCACCCCCGAGCAGGCCGACAAGTTCCCGGCGGAGCTCTCGGGCGGCATGCAGAAACGTGTGGGCCTCGCCCGTGCCATCGCCGCCGAGCCCGAGATCATCTTCTTCGACGAACCCACCACCGGGCTCGACCCGATCATGGCGGGCGTCATCAACGATCTCATCCGCGAGATCGTGACCGAGATGGGCGCCACCGCCATGACCATCACCCACGACATGTCCTCGGTGCGCGCCATCGCCGACAGCGTGGCCATGCTCCACGGCGGCAAGATCCGCTGGACCGGCCCCGTCGCGCAACTCGACAGCAGCGGCGATCCTTACGTCGACCAGTTCATCTCGGGCAGTGCCGAGGGCCCGATCGAGGCCGTCCGATGAGCTTCCCCGAACCCGATCCCGTCGTCCTCGCGGCCTTCTTCATCCGCCGCTTCGTCTGGCTCGAGGTTCTGGTCCTCATCGCCCTTACCCGCGGCATCGTCGGCCGCGGCCCCTCCCGATGGGCGGCGCTCGCGGCAATGGTGCTCTGCCTTGCGGGCATCCTCACCACCTTCGCGCCCGTGGCCGGTTACAATCAGGGTGCCCTCTACGTGAGCGCCGCGCAGGTCATGTCCTGGGGCGGCGGCATGTGGGCGCTCATGGCGCCTTCGGCGCTCCTGCTGCTCTCGGCGCTCCTGCAGGTGCCGCGCTGGCGCTGGCTCGACGTGCTGCATGTCCTCCTGCTGGGCGCGTTTCTCGTCCTTTGGTGGTGGATTTCCTGAAGAACTCCCGCCTGAGTGGAAGAAACAAAGCGTTTCCGACATTTAGGACACGGAATGCACTCTCTTCGTGTGCCAGGCCGGAACGATCTCCAAAGTTGCGAGGTTTCCCCGATGTTCCGGCAAGAAATCGCCGATCCAAAAATCCGGCAGAACACGGGGGACATCGCAATGACCAATCACCTGACAGCGGCGCTGGCTCTGGCCACAGCCATCTTCCAGCGGCTGGCCTTCGCGGTGGTCCTCGCCCTCGCCATCGGGCTCACGCTCTACAGCCTGCTTGCGATTGTCGCGCTCGTGCCCTTCCCCGAACTCGCCCTTGCCTTCGGCGGCACCGCCGTCACCGACGCCGGGCACTACGCGCTCTTCGGTCTCACGCTTCTCGCCATCACGCTCTGCTTCTACCTGCCGACCAACGCGCGGGTCATGGCGCTTGAGACGTCGCACCGCTCCTTTCACATGGGCATGCACGACGTGGCCCGCGCCTACGCCGTGGCCCATGCCTCGGACCGGGCGGGCACCTTCACGCTATCCGGCGAATTCGACTCGGTCCGCGAACGCATCGACTTCCTGCGCCGGCACCCCGATCTCACCGATCTTGAACCGCCGCTTCTCGAACTCGCCGCACAGATGAGCCACCTGAGCCGCGAGCTGGCCGACACCTACTCCGACGAAAAGGTCGCCCGCGCCCGCGATTTCCTGCAGGCCCGCCAGCGCGAGATCGCGGATTTCAATGACCGCCTCGACACCGCCAAGGCCACGGCGAGCGAGATCCGCGGCTGGAGCCAGCAGGTCGACCTCGACGAGGCCGTGGCCCGCTCCCAGCTCGACCGCCTGCGCGAAGATCTGGCCGAGGTCCTGCCCGAGCTTGAACCGCTCGACGCCCGCGACACCGCCGAAGACACCGAGGACGACAAGGTCACGCCCATGCCCCGGATGGCGGCAGAGTGACCGGCGCCCGGGCCGAAAGCGCGACCACCCCCTAGGCAGCCGCGCCGGCTTGCGGCAATAAGGCCCTCCGACCCGGAGGACACATGGCCAAGCCGACGCTCAACTTCAAATGCCAGGCCTGCGGGGCCACCTATTCCAAGTGGTCCGGCCGCTGCGAGGCCTGCGGCGAATGGAACACCATCGTCGAGGAAAAGCCGCTCGCCGCCGGGCCCAAGGGCAAGACCATCGGCGCCGTCCGCGGCCGCGCCATCCCCCTCACCAACCTCTCGAGCAAGGAAGCGCCCCCGCCGCGCACCGCCGCCGGTCTCGACGAATTCGACCGCGTTCTGGGCGGCGGCCTCGTGCCCGCCTCGGCCGTGCTCGTCGGCGGCGACCCCGGCATCGGCAAATCCACGCTCCTGCTGCAGGCAGCCGCCGCCTTCGCGAACGCGGGCCTCAAGGTGCTCTATATCAGCGGCGAGGAAGCCTCTGCCCAGATCCGGCTGCGCGCGCAGCGCCTCGGCCTTGCCAAGGCCCCGGTCAAGCTCGCCACAGAAACCAACCTGCGCGACATCCTCACCACGCTGGAAGAGGAACAGCCCGATCTCGCCATCGTCGATTCGATCCAGACCATGTGGGCCGACAACGTCGAAAGCGCCCCGGGCTCCGTCTCCCAGGTCCGCGCCGCCGCGCACGAGCTCACCACCTTCGCCAAGCGCCACGGCAGCGCCGTCATGATGGTGGGCCACGTCACCAAGGACGGCCAGATCGCCGGCCCCCGCGTGGTCGAGCACATGGTCGACACCGTGCTTTATTTCGAGGGCGAACGCGGCCACCAGTTCCGCATCCTGCGCAGCGTCAAGAACCGCTTCGGCCCCGCCGACGAGATTGGCGTGTTTGAGATGACCGGCGGCGGTCTTGCCCAGGTCGCCAACCCCTCGGCGCTGTTCCTGTCGGAACGCGGCACCCCGTCGCCCGGCTCGGTGGTCTTCGCCGGCATCGAGGGCACGCGCCCGGTGCTGGTGGAATTCCAGGCCCTCGTCGCCCCCTCGCCCCACTCGCAGCCCCGCCGCTCGGTCGTGGGCTGGGACGGCAGCCGCCTCGCGATGATCCTTGCCGTGCTCGAATCGCGCTGCGGCATCCCCTTCGCCGGGCTCGACGTCTATCTCAACGTCGCCGGCGGCATGCGCGTGGGCGAACCCGCGGCCGATCTGGCTGTGGCGGCTGCGCTACTTTCCGCGCGCGAGGACAGCGCGCTGCCCGCCGAGACTGTCGTTTTCGGGGAAATCAGCCTATCAGGGGCGCTGCGCCCCGTCGGGCAGACCGAAAACAGGTTGAAAGAGGCGCATAAACTTGGTTTCTCGGCCGCGATCCTGCCGGATGGCGGAAAGAAGACCGGCATGAAGGGCATGGCGCTGTCGCCCATGTCGGACCTGACCGGCTTCGTGGGAAACGTATTCGGCGCGGGCTGAACCCGCGCGCAGGAACGAAGGACGAGCAGGCGCCATGGAAGGCTTCACAATCATCGACGGTGCGGTGGCCGTCATCATCGTGCTGTCGGCGATCCTCGCCTACTCGCGCGGCATCGTTCGCGAACTCATGGCCATCGTCGGGTGGGTCGCCGCCGCGATCCTCGCCTTTCTCTTCGCGGCCCAGCTTCAGCCGCTGGTCAAGGAAATCCCGGTCGTCGGCGAATTCCTCGCCGACAGCTGCGAGCTCTCGATCATCGCGGCCTTCGCGATCGTCTTCACCCTCGCGCTGGTCCTAGTCTCGCTCTTCACGCCGCTCCTGTCCTCCGTGGTCCAGCGCACGGCGCTCTCGGGCCTCGACCAGGCGCTCGGCTTCCTCTTCGGCGTCGTCCGCGGCGTGTTGCTCGTGGCGGTGGCCTTCTTCGTCTACGCCACGGTCATCACCTCGCAGGACATCGCGATGATCAACGATTCGCGCTCGGCGGTGGTCTTCGACCGCTTCACCACCCGCATCGAGGAACAGAACCCCGAACAGGCCCTCGGCTGGATCACCGCGCAGTACGAGGCCCTCGTGGGCGTCTGCGCCGCCCCCGCGACCGAGACCTGATCGCCCACGGCCGGCGCGTGACCGGGCGTTCATCCGAATGTGACGCCCGCGCCCCCCGGCTTTTGTGATCGTTCCGTGACAAGCCGGGTCCGAGCGCCTAAGACACCGGCGACACCAGTCTTGGATTCGGAGCCACCCTTGCCCGACGCGCCCTGGCACTCAGCCCACCCGCACGATTTCGACGCCACCCCCTGGGATGGCGATACCCTTCACGAGGAATGCGGCGTCTTCGGCGCCGTGGGCCTCACCGACGCCGCAAACTTCGTGGCGCTCGGCCTGCACGCTCTGCAGCACCGCGGCCAGGAGGCCGGCGGCATCGTCTCCTACGAGGCCGAGACCGGCTTCAACTCCGCCCGCCGCTTCGGCTACGTGCGCGACAACTTCACCAACGCCTCGCTCATGCAGACGCTGCCCGGCAGCCTCTCCATCGGCCACGTGCGCTACTCGACCGCGGGCTCCAAGGGCGCCGCGATCCGCGACGTGCAGCCCTTCTTCGGCGAGTTTTCCATGGGCGGCGCCGCCATCGCCCACAACGGCAACATCACCAATGCCGAGGCGCTCCGCCGCGAGCTGATCGAGCGCGGCTCGATCTTCCAGAGTTCGTCGGACAGCGAGTGCATCATTCACCTCATGGCCCGCTCGCTCCAGCGCGACATCCCGGCCCGGATGGAAGATGCCCTGCGCCGGGTCGAGGGCGCCTTCAGCGTCGTCGCCATGACCCGCACCAAGCTCATCGGCGTGCGCGATCCGCTCGGCGTGCGCCCGCTGGTGCTCGGCCGCCTCGGCGACGGCTGGATCCTCAGCTCGGAAACCTGCGCGCTCGACATCATCGGCGCCGAGTTCATCCGCGAGATCGAACCCGGCGAGATGGTGGTCATCACCGCCGAACACGGCGTCGAAAGCCAGCGCCCCTTCCGCCCGCAGCGTTCGCGCTTCTGCGTCTTCGAACACGTCTACTTCTCGCGCCCCGACAGCATCATCGGCGGCCGCTCGGTCTATGAGACCCGCCGCCAGATCGGCGTGGAACTCGCCCGCGAAGCCCCCGTGGAGGCCGACCTGGTCTGCCCGGTGCCCGACAGCGGCACGCCTGCGGCCATCGGCTACAGCCAGGAATCGGGCATTCCTTATGCCATGGGCATCGTGCGCAACCAGTACATGGGCCGCACCTTCATCGAGCCGACCGAGCAGATCCGCAACATGGGCGTGCGGCTCAAGCTCAACGTCAACCGCGCGCTGATCCGCGGCAAGAAGGTCATCCTCGTCGACGACAGCGTCGTGCGCGGCACCACCTCGCGCAAGATCAAGGACATGATCCTCGACGCGGGCGCTGCCGAGGTGCACTTCCGCATCGCCTCCCCGCCGACCGCCTGGCCCTGCTTCTACGGCGTCGACACGCCCCAGCGCGAGAAACTGCTGGCCGCCAACATGTCCGAAGACGAGATGCGCGACCACCTCGGCGTGGACAGCCTCAGGTTCGTCACACTCGACGGCCTCTACCGCGCCGTGGGCGAAGCCGAGGGCCGCAACGATGCCTGCCCGCAGTACTGCGACGCCTGCTTCTCGGGGGAATACCCGGTGGAGCCGTCCGACCAGATCGAAAAGGGCTTCCGGATGAAGACCGCCGCCGAATAGGCGGCGGGCCATGCGCCCACCGGATCGACACGCCCGCGGCTCTCCCGGACCGCGGACGCACCGATCCTGAGCGGCACCACTGTGCGACCCGAACCTCGAGCCGGCGCGCCTCCGGCACGTTTTCAATCATCAGCGCCGGCCAAATGCGGTCTTTCGACATCAGGCCACCACCTGATCGGGGCAGTTCATTGTGCCGCGACGAACTGTCTGACGCGCGTGGCAACCCTCTCCAGATGCGGGGGCCGATTGAAGAACCCATGGCCCACGCCATCAAACAGCAGAAGCTCCGCCGTGCCTCGTGGCAGAGCGTCTTTGAAGCGCTCGCTGTCTGATGCCGGAACGACATCATCCTCGCGGCCATGCACCAGAAGGACTCTCAATCGCTCTGCTCCGCTCCAGGTCCTCCAGAGGTTCATGGGGGAGTACTCGGGGATTCCCTGCTCGGGCACGACCCTGTTCGAAAAGCCCCCGGCCGAGATATCGGTCACCGCATTGAGAAGGATCAGACCGTCGACACCCTCCGGGTTCCCGTAGACCGCATGAAGCGCGAGCAGACCGCCAAAGGACGCGCCCATCACGAAGAGCCTCGTGCCTGCCGGGGCGGTCCTCTTGGCCCAGTCCAGAGCGCGCACCGCATCTTCGAACATCTGCTCAATGCTTGCCTTGTCGCGGTTCAAGGTCCGATAGCTTGCGGAGGCGACACAGATCGAAGACCCGGCGACCAACATGGTGCAGAACGGCGTCAGCATCTCAGGCGATCCGGCGACGCCGCCGCCGCCGTGAAACGCGAGGATACGCACCGTTTCGGATCTTTCCGAAGGGTGGAGCAGAGCGTGCTGGCCTTGACCGATGTCCTGGTGGGTTATGTGCGCCTCATACGATCCACCTTCCGTCATGTTCTGGGCACCTTGCGAAATGGCCTAGGTCTTGCAACGAACCGGGCGCGCGCTTCTCAGCCCGCGCCCCAAGCAAGACATGAGATGCCATCTCGGTTAAATATGTCCTAAGACGAGTCTGGCGACACCGGGCAGCCCCGGTGCCGAAAGGCACCGCAGGACAGGGCCGACGACATCCGCCCGTCCCCGCCCCTGATCGTCCGCGTGGCGCATGGATGCCCCTCCGTCAAGGCAGCCCGACCAAACCGGGTACGCTGTAAGAGCGCGGTCGACTGACAATCCCGCCGGCACCAACCACGGGCCGCGCAACGGCTAGCGCGTCCGCTCCGCGAATTGTGCCGCCCGGGGTCATCGAACGTCCCGGACTCCCGTAACTGCAACATGATGCCCGCAACACCAGCATGCGCAGCCGCCAGACGATCAGCGAAGCGCCCCTGCGGCAGAGCGACCGTGCCCGCGCGCATCTGCCGCCACCGCTTGACGGCCCCGCCAAAGCGGGTCAAACCCCCGCCACCATGACCAAGATTGCCCTCATCACCGGCGCCTCGCGCGGTCTCGGCTTCGCCCTCGGCGAGGCTCTCGCCCCCGACTACCACGTCGTCGCCGTCGCCCGCACCGTGGGCGGCCTCGAGGAACTCGACGACCGCATCAAGGCCAAGGGCGGCGACGCCACCCTCGCGCCCATGGACGTGACCGTGACGGAGGCCATGGCCCAGCTCTGCCGGTCAATCCACGACCGCTGGGGCGGCGTGCAGCTCTGGATCCATACCGCCGTGCACGCGAGCCCGATGCAGCCTGCCGCCCACATGGACAGCAAGGACTGGGGCCGCGCGGTCGCCACCAACGTGACCGCCATGGGCACGCTCGTGCCCTTCATCGCACCGCTTCTGGGCGCCGAGGGCCGCGCCGTCTTCTTCGACGATCCGCGCGCGGGGCAGAAATTCTTCGGCCCCTACGGCAGCACCAAGACGGCCCAGATCGCGTTTGTCCGCTCCTGGCAGGCGGAATCGGAAAAGATCGGCCCGCTGGTCAAGGTGCTGGAACCGCGCCCCATGGCCACCGCCTGCCGCGCCCGCTTCTTCCCCGGAGAGGACCGCGAGGGCCTGAGCCTCGCCCGCGACGAGGCGGCCCGCCTCCTGCCCGAAATCACCGGCTGAATCCGGGCGCAGAGCCGCCCGCTTCTTTTCGCCAAAAATACCTCGGGGGAGGCCCGCAGGGCCGGGGGCAGAGCCCCCTCTTCCCGGCGCACCGGATGGGGACAGTGCGAACAAACGGTTAATTCGCGCCTGTACCCGGTTGATTTTGCGTAGGCCAAAAGATGTCCCGGCCCGGGACGTCACCCCAGCGACACGCCCTTGCGCCCCGCCAGGTCCGTGAAGAACTGCCAGGCCACCCGGCCCGACCGCGCGCCACGCGTGGCCTGCCACTCGATGGCCTCGGCCCGCAGCTCCGCCGCGTCGACCTCGACCCCGTAGGCCGCGCAATAGCCCTCGATCATCGCCAGGTAATCGTCCTGCGAACAGGGGTGAAATCCCAGCCACAATCCGAACCGATCCGAGAGCGACACCTTCTCGTCGACTGCCTCGCCAGGCGTGATCGCCGTCGACTGTTCGTTCTCCACCATCTCCCGCGGCATCAGATGCCGCCGGTTCGAGGTCGCATAAAGCAGCACGTTCTCCGGCCGCCCCTCGATGCCGCCGTCTAGCACCGCCTTCAGGCTCTTGTAGTGCTGATCGTCCCCGGAAAACGATAGGTCGTCGCAGAACAGCAGGAAACGGTAGGGTGCGGCCCGCAGATGCGCCAATAGCCGCCCCACGCTGGGCAGATCCTCGCGGTGCAGCTCCACCAGCTTCAGATCCACGCCCGAGGCCCGCACGGCGCCATGCACCGCCTTCACCAGGCTCGACTTCCCCGTCCCCCGCGAGCCCCAAAGTAGCGCGTTGTTGGCCGGCAGCTCCGCCGCGAACCGCTCGGTATTGCCCAGCAGCGTGTCGCGCGACCGCGCGATGCCCACCAGCAGCGAGAGGTCCACCGCGCTCACCTCGGCCACGGGCTCGAGCCTGTCCGGCGCGACCTGCCAGACAAAGGCACCGGCCGTTGAAAAGTCGGGCACCGGCGTCTCCGCCGGTGCCATGCGTTCCAGGGCCGAGGCGATCCGCTCCAGCGGATCATTCACCCTGTCACTCATCGTCATCCTCGTCCTCGAACCAGAGCCCCTGCTCGCGCAGCTCCGCCTCGCGCTTCTTCTCGACGCGGCGGACAAGAAGGATCGAGATCTCGTAAAGCCCGTAGACCACCACGAACAGGATCACCTGCGTGATGACATCCGGCGGCGTCACCAGCGCGGCCAGCACCAGGATAGCCACCACCGCATACTTGCGCACCGCGCCGAGCCCGACGGCAGACACCAGCCCGGCCTTGCCCATGAGCGTGAGCAGCACCGGAAGCTGGAAACACAACCCGAAGGCCACGATGAACTTGATCGTCAGGTTCAGGTACTCCTGGGCCGAGCCCTGGAAGACCACCGAAAGCCCCTGCCGCACACCCTCGCCTGCGACCGCCTCGCCCTCGTTTCCGAACTGCTGGAAGCCGAGGAAGAAGTCGTAGGCCAGCGGCGTCACCACGTAGAAGGCGAAGGCCGCGCCGAGGAAGAACATGAAGGGCGAGGCCACGAGGAAGGGCAGAAAGGCGCCCTGCTCGGACCGGTAGAGCCCCGGCGCCACGAAGCGCCAGAGCTGGTTCGCGATGAAGGGAAAGCCCAGGATGAAGCCGCCCAGCAGCGACACTTTCACCGCCACGAAGAAGCCTTCCTGCGGCGAGATAAAGATCAGGTCGCAGTCCTGCCCGCGCTCGGCCAGCACCTGGCAGAGCGGCGCGGTCAGGAAGTTGAAGATCGGCGTCGCCACGGTGAAGCAGATCACCATGCCGATGATGAAGTAGATCACGCAGCGGATGAGCCGCGTGCGCAGCTCCGCCAGATGCTCGATCAGAGGCGCCGAACTGTCTTCGATATGGTCGTCCTCGCGCATGCTCATGCGCTGTCACCCCTGCCCTTGCCGGCATCGTCCGGGCCCTCGGGCGCGGCATCCGCAGCGTCCTCGGCCTCTTCCGCACCGCTCTCCAGCTCCGCGGCCATGTCCTCGGCCTCCATCTCGGCCAGCTTGCGCTGCGCCTCCTCGGCCTCGCGCTTCTTGCGCTCCGCCGCGGCCCGTGCCGAGGACAGCTCCATCTTGCGCTTGGCCTCGGCCCGCTCCGCCGACAGCTTGCCGGTCTGGCTCTTGGGGTCGAGGTCGGTCATGGATTTCGCGGCATCCTTCACGCCTTTCATGGCGCTGTTCACCGGGTCGGTGGCGCTGCGAAAGGTCTTGGAAATGTCGTTGACGCCGCTCTGGTCGGCGGCATCGTTCATGGCCCGCGTGAATTCCCGCGCCATGCCGCGCGCCTTGCCCATGAACCGCCCCGCATTGCGGAACAGCACGGGCAGATCCTTCGGCCCCACCACGATCAGCGCGACGATGCCGATGACCAGAAGCTCGGTCCAGCCGAGATCCAGCATCTCTTAAACCTTGTTGCGGTCGGTCGTCTCGGCCGTGGCGCTCTCGGTCGACGTGGTTTCGTCGGGGGTCACGTTGCGGGCCTTTTCGACGCGCTCGTTCTCTTCCTCGGCTTCGCCCTCGCTCACGCCCTTCTTGAAGGCCGTGATGCCCTTGCCGACCTCGCCCATGAGGTTGGCGATCTTGCCGCGGCCGAACAGCACAAGCACGACCACCGCGATGAGAAGAAGGCCCGGAAGGCCGATATTGTTGAGCATCGCTCGTCCTCCTGCGGGCGGGCATATCGCCCGGCCCATGTCATTCACCGCCCCCGGTTCTAAAGGTTGAGACGGTCCCGCGAAAGCGCGAATCCGGCCCGGTGTGGGGCGTTTCCGCGCAAGTTTTGTCATGAGCTTGTCAGTTGACGGAATCCTGTCAGAATCGCGCCCATGGCAAAGCAGAGCAAACGCGCCGACAGGCTCTACGCATTGATGGAACGGCTGCGCGACGGCCGGCTGCACACGGCCGAGGCCATGGCCCAGGACCTCGGCGTCTCGGTACGCACCATCTACCGCGACATGGAGGTGCTGGCCGCCTCCGGCGTGCCGGTCGAGGGCGCGCGCGGCCACGGCTACACCGCCCAGGCCGCCATCACGCTGCCCCCGCTCAACCTCACCGAGGGCGAACTGGCCGCGCTTCACATGGCGCTGGCCGCCCTCGGCGCCTCCGATCTCGAGGAGGAAGCCGCCGACGCCCGACGCCTCGCCGCCAAGATCGAGGCGGTCCTGCCCGAGGACGCAGGCCCGCGCCCAGCCCCCTTCGCCTTTGCCACAGACAGCTACGCCGAGGCCGCGCGCGGCTTCGCACTCATGCCCCGCGTCCGCGCCGCCATCCGCGCCCGCCAGAAGCTCCGCATCCGCCAGCGCGAGGCAGAGGTGCCAGAGGTGATCCGCCCGCTGCACATCGACTACTGGGGCCGCATCTGGACCTGCCTCGCCTGGTCGGAAACCGCGGGCGATTTCACCCGCCTACGGATCGATCGCCTGCAGGAGGCCACGCCCCTGCCCGGCCTCTTCGTCGACGAGCCCGGCAAGACCCTGAAGGACTGGCAGGCCCGCCAGCCTTAGGCACACGCCCGCGCGCAGTCACACGCCGCCGGGAGGGATCATCGGCCCGCATTGGACCCGCCCCAATAACCGGATGGCCCGGCCCCAGGCTCACGAATTTCGTGCCTCCCGTCCCGAAAGGCACCGCCCCACCGCTTCTTCTCGCCCCAAGTACCTCGGGGGAGCGGCCGCAGGCCGCGGGGGCGGAGCCCCCTCCTGCGGCACGGCAGAAAATGCCCCAACGGGCGTACTTCCTAAGATCCGGTTAATCCGCCCCTGTAAGGCATTGATTTTTCTTGATCATCAGAATGCCCCACCGAGGAACACCCTTTCGGGGCGGCGCCAGGACCGCCCCGAAAGCGCCTCCTATCCCGCGACGGAGGCGGTGTAGATCTCGGTGGTCGCCGTATCATTAAAAAAGTTGAACTCGGCATCGGACTGCTGCTTCGACAGCCCCTCGGTCAGCGCCCGGCTGAAGGAGGCGATCATCTTGCCCTGCTTTGCAAGCCGCGCGCAGGCATCGTCGGTGGAATAGCCGCCCGAGAGCGCCACGACCCGCAGCACGCGGGGATGATCGGCCAGTTCATCATAGAGGCCAGCCTCGGTCGGGATGGTCAGCTTCAGCATGACCGTCTCGCTCTCGGGCAGCTGATCGAGATACTTGGCAATCTCGGCCTTCAGCATGGCCTCCGCCTCGGGTTTGTCGGGGGCGTTGATATCCACCTCCGGCTCGAGGATCGGAACAAGCCCGGCATCGGTCACGACCTTGCCCACCTCGAACTGCTGCTTCACGATCGCGGCAATCCCTTCAGCGTTGGCCTCATGCACGACCGAGCGTTCCTTGGTCCCGAAGATCCCCATGCCCTTCGCCTCCTGCAGAAGCTCCGGCAGGCCCGGGATCGGCTTCATCAGCTGAACGCCATTCTCCTTCTCCTCGAGCCCCTTGTCGATCTTGAGGAAGGGCACGATCCCGCCGCTTTCCCACAGCAGCTTCGCCACCGGCGTGCCCTCGACCTCGCCCCGCATGGTCCGTTCGAAGAGGATCGCCCCGATCACCTTCTCGCTGGTGAAATCCGGCGCGGTGATGATGCGCGCGCGCATGGCATGGATCTCGGCGAACATCGCCTCTTCACCCTCGTACTCGTCCTCGGAGACACCGTAGAGGCGCAGCGCCTTCGGCGTCGATCCGCCAGACTGGTCCAGAGCGGCGATGAAGCCTTTCCCCTCACCCATCTGCGCCGACATTTTCTCGAATTGATCCTGTCCCATAACACCCTGTCCTTGTGGGAAATCACCTCGAGACACTGATTAGACGAGCCGGTTGAGCGGCGATAGACGTGCCCCGGGCATTTATCGCTAACACTTTGGCACGCGGCACAAACTGGCGCATTTCTGTCGCGCCCCTGTCCGCGCCGGTCTCTATCCGAGCTGGCCGAGTGTCGGGAATGTCTCGAGCAACCAAAAGGAAAGCGCCGAGAAACCGCCGGTGAGCATGAGCAGGCCAATGGTCCAGAGCAGCAGGCCCATGACCTTCTCGATCCGGTCCATGTGGCGCTTCATCCAGCCCATCACGCCCCCGAGGCGCGGGAGGAAGGCCGCCACCAGCAGGAACGGAATGCCGAGCCCCGCGGCGTAGACTGCCAGCAGCAGCGTACCGCGTGTCACCGAAGCCTCCGACGCCGCGAGCGACAGGATCGCGCCAAGCTGCGGGCCGATGCAGGGGGTCCAGCCAAACGCGAAGGCCAGCCCGAGCACGTAGGCCCCGAAGGCCGTGCCCCCCTGTTCGCCTGCATCGAAACGCGCCTCGCGATCGAGGAAACCGATCCGGAAAACTCCGACGAAGTGCGCACCGAAGATCATGACGATGACGCCCGCGATCGTGTTGAACCAGGTCTGGTAGCTCAGAAAGACCCGACCGATGGCCGAGGCCGTGAAGCCGAGCAACAGGAAGACCGTCGACAGGCCCAGCACGAAGAAAAGCGCCGTGAGAAGCGTCCGCCCGCGGCGGCCGTCCTGCATGTCGGTCATCGAGACGCCGCTCATGTAGGCAAGGTATGGCGGGACAACCGGCAGAACGCAGGGGCTGAGAAACGAGATCACACCCGCAAAGGCGGCGACCATCATCGCCGGCAGGAGGCTCGCATCCATGATTTCGATTCCGAACATGCTCCCCCCGATAGAGGATGCGGACGGAGTCGTCACCGCTACGCTCCGTCACATCCTCGTGGACCCGGACCCGACAGCAGGATATCTCGCCCCCATGACCGAGCACATTGATGCGCGGGGCCTGCTGTGCCCCCTGCCCGTCCTCAAGGCCCGCAAGCGGCTACTGCAGCTTCCCGCGGGGGCCACGCTGGAAATCGTCACCGACGATCCCGCCGCCGTGGTCGACATGCCGCACTTCTGCGCCGAGGCCGGATACGAGCTCGCTGAAAGCCATGAGGTGGCGGACGGCATGTTCTGGCGGATCGTGAAACCGGCCTGACCGCAAAGAAAAACGCCCCGGCACGATGGCCGGGGCGTTCATTGCGATCTAGTTCGGTCGGCGGTTTAGCGACCGATCGACCACCAGCCACGACGGCGCGGCTTGGGCTCTTCCTCGGGCTTCTCCTCGGTCGCCGTTTCGCCATCCTCGCTCGAAGCCGTTGCCTCGGCAGGTGCGTCAGAGGTTTCCTCCGCGCTCTCCGTGGTGCCGATCACCTCGGCAATGACAGCCGCCGCCTTGCGACGTGTCCGTGCGGGGCGAGCCTTCTGCGCTTCGGGCTCCTCGGCCTGCGGCGCGGGTTCTTCCGCAGCGGGGGCCGGCTCGGCCTTGCTCTCTGCCGCAGCGGGCGCTTCGCTCACCTCGGGCTTGGCCGGCTCTTCCTTGGCTTCGGGCGCCTCGGCAACCGGGGCTTCCGCCGCCGTTTCAGCGGGCGCAGCGACCTCAGGTTTCTCGGAAGACTGCGCGGGTTCCTCGGACTTGGCAGAAGTCTCCTCGACCGCCTTCGGGGCGGTCTTGGTCTGCGCCCCGTCCGCGGTCATGGCCTCGGCCTCGGTTTTCTTGACCTCATCGCCGGTCTTGGCCGCGTCTTCCTTGGGCGCATCCTGCCCCGCATCCGCGTCCGAGCCGTTCTCGGCCTTGGCCTGATCCTGCTGTTCGCCGTTGGTGTCCTTGGCCTTCGAACGACGACGACGGCGGCGGCGCTTCTTCTTGGGCTTGCCGTCATCCTCTGCCTTGGGCTGAGGTTCCGGCTGCGCCTCGGGTGCCGCCGGGGCTTCCTCGGGCTCGACCTCGTCCTCTTCCACCGCGTCCTCGTCGACCTGATCCATGAGCGAGGTATCGACCGACACCACCGGCGTCGTCACCTCGGGCACCGAGCGTGTCGCGGTCTTGAACTTGTCCATCGTGAAGTCGGGTGCGACCAGCGACGGATCGCCTTCGACGCGGACCGACATGCCATACCGGGCTTCGATCAGCGCGATATGCTCGCGCTTCTGGTTCATCAGATAGTTGGCAATGCCGACCGGGCACTTGAGCAGCACCTCGCGCGAGCGACCGCGCGTGCCCTCTTCCTCGACCGAGCGCAGCACCTGAAGCGCCATGCTGTCGTCGCTGCGGATCAGACCCGTGCCGTGGCAGTGCGCGCAGGGCTGAGTGGTCGCCTCGATCATGCCGGGGCGCAGACGCTGACGGCTCATCTCGAGCAGGCCAAAACCGCTGATCCGGCCGACCTGGATGCGGGCGCGGTCGGACTTCAGCTTGTCCTTGAGCTTCTTCTCGACGGCGGCATTGTTCTTGCGCTCGGCCATGTCGATGAAGTCGATGACGATAAGGCCCGCGAGGTCACGCAGCCGGAGCTGGCGCGCCACTTCCTCGGCGGCTTCGAGGTTGGTCTTGGTGGCCGTGTCCTCGATCGAGCCTTCCTTGGTGGCCTTGCCCGAGTTGACGTCGATGGCAACCAGCGCCTCGGTCACGCCGATGACGATATAGCCGCCGGACTTGAGCTGGACCGTCGGGTTGAACATGGACCCGAGATAGCTTTCGACCTGGTAGCGCGCGAAAAGCGGCATCGGGTCGACGTAGTGCTTCAC
>CAYNKL010000069.1:0-20609 GCA_964397775.1 uncultured Rhodobacterales bacterium
CGTTGTTTGGGGCGCCGCGTCGCGGCTCCGCTGGTCGGGGGCGAGCCGTACCGGGGGGCCGTTGGTTGCCCCCGGGGTGTCGGTCTTCTCGGGGTCGAGCAGCACGATATCCCCGCCCATGCGCCGCGCCAGCGCGCGTGCGATCGGCAGGCCCAGACCGGTCCCCCCGAAACGCCGCGTCGTGCCGGGATCGGCCTGCTCGAATTCCTCGAATATCGCGTCGGCCCGTTCGGGTGGCACCCCCACGCCGCTGTCGCCGACGATCACCTGCAGCATCCAGCCGTCACCGTGCGGCCGCGCCGAGGCTGTCAACGAGACGGTACCCCGGTCGGTGAACTTGATCGCGTTGCCGAGGAGGTTCACCAGCACCTGCCGCAACCGTCCGGCATCGGCCAGCGCCTTGTCGGGAAGCTGCGTCTCATGCGTCATGTCCAGCCGCAGCCCCTTTTTCTGTGCGAGCGGGCGCATCATCGTCATCACCTCGCGCAGGCAGGTGGCGGGCGAAAAGGACTGCGGATCCATCATCAGCTTGTCCGCGTCGAGACGCGAGAGATCGAGGATGTCGTTGATGATCTTGAGCAGCGCTTCGGAGGAATTGCGGATCGTCAGCGCCTCTTCGTGATGGTTTTCGGGCAGGCCGGCCTCGGTCAGCAGGTCGGCCATTCCGATGATCGCGTTAAGAGGCGTTCGGATCTCGTGGCTCATATGGGCAAGAAAGCTCGCCTTGGCACGCGCCGCGGCTTCGGCCTTGTCGCGTGCTTCGGCCAGCGCCTCGGCCTGCCGGCGCGCTTCGGTCACCTCGCGTTCGATCGAGATCACGCGCTCGACCTCTCCGTTTGCGCCGGTGATGGGGACGAGGTTCACGTCCATCCAGATCCGGCTTCCGTCCTTGCGATAGTTCATCACCTCGGCCCGATGTGGCGCCGCCCGGCGCACAGCCTCAGTGAAGCTGGATGAAACCGCAGGATCGGTTTCGGGCCCGTCCAGCAGGTCGCCTGGTCGCTTCCCGAATGCCTCTTCGGCGGTGTAGCCCGTGATTTCGGTAAAGGCATTGTTGACCCATGTAATCCGGCGCGACGGGTCCGTCTCGATCACGCTGTCGTTCGCGTGGCTCGCGACCAGCGCAAGCCGCTGGGCCTCCTCCTGCGAGGCGCGCAGATCCCGCACGGTTTCATCGAGCGCCTCAGCGGTCGCAAGCAGAGCGCGTTCCTTGTCGATCCTGCGGCGCCAGGCCTGAATTACAAAGGTCAGAAAGATGTAGACGAGATAGCCCAGCACGGCGACCTCGAGTATCGCCATCGCGGTTCCGTCAGGCGCCCCCCCGACCGACCGGATCATCCAGACGAGCGATAACAGAGTACAGATCGCAAAGACCCCGAGCTTGACCTTGGCGACCAGGGGCGCATGCGTCAGCGCAGCGCCCCCTTTCACCGCGGCTGCCATCAGGACGATGAGGGCGATCAGCTGTTCGGCCCCGCCGGGGGCCAGGACCACCAGAATCAGGACGCAGGCGGCAACGCTGGTGGCCTGTATCGCACCAGCGATCCCCGCGATTGCCATCAGCCTTGGGAAAGGGGCGTCACCCGCGCTTGCGCGCAGAATCCAGGCCAGGGCAAGGCATTCGACGAGTTCCCCGACCGCCGCAATGGCAAGCGCAACAAGGGCGGTCTTTCCGGAGACACTGACCCAGAGGATCGCGAGGCAGATCGCCGTCGAGAACTGTCGCCACGCAAACTGTTGCAGCCGGGCCCTTGCATACCGGTGGAACAGCGCTTCGGGGCCATAACGGGCCCTGAACGCCGGCGGCGCATTTTCGTGGTCGCTCCCCTTGGGGGCGGCGGTCATCGGCGGGCCCTCGCGAAAAAAACTTCGCGAAGGTAGCCTGCCGGACCTTACGAATTGGCAAATGCCTGTCCGATCAGGCGAGCGTCACGCCGGCCTCGCGCATCGCGCCCTTGGCCGCCTCCAGCGACCCGTCGAGGTCGATGGCCCGACAGGCGCTTTCGAGGACCTTCACGTCGTAGCCGAGCTTTGCGGCATCCACCGCCGACCAGTGCACACAGAAATCGAGCGCGAGCCCGACGAAGGTCAGCTTGTCGATGCCGCGGGCCTGCAGGTAGCCGTGCAACCCGGTGACGGTCTCGTGGTCGTTTTCGAAAAAGGCCGAATAGCTGTCGATCTTGGGCCGGAACCCCTTGCGCAGGATCAGATCGGCCCGGATCGTGTCGAGATGCGGGTGGAAGGCGGCGCCTTCCGAGCCCTGAATGCAGTGATCCGGCCAGAGCACCTGCGTGCCGTAGGGCATCTCGATGGTCTCCATCGGTGCCTTGCCCTCGTGCTGACTGGCGAAGGAGGAATGATCCTTCGGGTGCCAGTCCTGCGTGAGGATGACGGCCTCGTATTCGTCCATCATTGCGTTCACGGAGGACACGATCTCGTCCCCGCCCTCGACGGCGAGCGAACCGCCCGGGCAGAAATCGTTCTGAAGATCGACGACGATGAGTGCCTGCATGGGGATCTCCCTTTATTGCTGTGCTGCAGCATAGCGCCGTGAATGGGAATTGCCATGGCCGCGCCGGCTTGCTACCCCTCGCGCCTTCTCGGACAGGAGGCCTGGACATGGCACGGCTCGGCGTCGATTTCGGCACCTCCAACACCGGCGCGGGCGTGCTCGCGGGTGGGCGACCCTACGCGATCCCGCTCGAGACGGGCGAACAGACGCTGCCCTCGGCGGTATTCGTGGATTTCGCCGAGCGCCGATATCTCTATGGCAGTGCCGCTGCACGGGCGATGATGGAAGGGGCCGAGGGGCGCTTCATGCGCGCACTCAAGAGCATCCTCGGCACGCCGCTGGCACGAGAGAAGCGCCGGATCCTGAACGAGCAGCTCACCCTGATCGAGGTGATCGCCCGCTTTCTCGCCGAGATCAAAACCCGGTCGGAGGCACATACGGGTCTGCGGTTCGACAGGGCGCTGTCCGGCAGGCCCGTGCACTTCCACTCCGCCTCGCCCGAGCGCGACGCACAGGCCGCCACGGACCTGGCCGAAGCCTATGCGCTCGCGGGCTTCGAGGACGTCGATTTCCTGCCGGAACCCGAGGCCGCGGCGCTTGCGGTCGATGGCACGGGCCGCATGCTCATCGTCGACATCGGCGGGGGCACCTCGGACTTCACGCTTTGCGACCGCAAGGGCGGCAGGACGGAGGTCCTTGCCAGCGGCGGCATCCGGCTGGGCGGCACGGATTTCGACAAGGCGCTCAGCCTGAACCACGCGATGCCGCTTCTGGGCTACGAGGCAATGATCGGCGCGGAGCTTGGCGGCAAGACGCACCCGGCGCCGCGTGCGCTCTTTCAGGACCTTGCCAGCTGGGAGAAGATCCCCTTCGTCTACGACGCGGGCCTGCAGCGCGAGGTCGAGCGCTGGATCAGGCTGGCCAGGGAACCGCGGCTGTTCGAGCGCCTTGCCGAGGTGTTGGAATCGCATCTAGGGCACGACGTGGCCTATGCGGTCGAGGCCGGCAAGATCGCTGCCAACGGGAAGGGAACGGCCGAAATCGCGCTTAACGTCGTCGAGAAGGGCCTCTCCGCCACGCTCCCGGCCGATGCCCTGACGGCTGCGCTTCAGGGATACGCAGACGAAATCGCGACCGGCGCGCTCGAGACCGTGACGCGGGCGGGCTGCGCCCCTGCCGAGGTGGATCAGATTGTCTACGTGGGCGGCTCCAGCCTGCTTTCTGCCGTGCGGTCTGCCATGGGCCGCAGTTTCCCCGACGCGACCCCGGTCGATGCCGAGGTCTTTACCGCGGTCGTCCACGGGCTCGCCATTGCGGCGGAATAGCCGCTTGCCGTCGCGGTCGCGCTTTCTTATCTGCCGCCCATGTTCACCGTCTGCGCCCTTTACCACTTCACCCGCTTCGACGATCCCGATGCCCTTCGCGGTCCGCTTCGGACGCTGTGCGAGGCCAACGGCATCACCGGCACGCTGCTGATCGCCCACGAGGGGATCAACGGCACCATCGCCGGTCCGCGCGCCGGGATCGACGCGGTGCTGGCGCATGTGCGTAGCCTGCCCGGCTGCGCCGATATCGAGTGGAAGCTCTCGACAGCGACCGAACGCCCCTTCGCCCGGCTCAAGATCCGCCTGAAGAAAGAGATCGTGACCATGGGCCAGCCGGACGTCGATCCGCTTGCCCGCGTCGGCCACTATGTCAATCCGCAGGACTGGAACGCGCTGATCAGCGCGCCCGACGTGGCGGTGATCGACACGCGCAACGATTACGAAGTGGCCATCGGCAGTTTCGAGGGCGCCGTCGATCCCGAAACCACGAGTTTTCGCGAGTTTCCCGAGTGGTGGGAGAAGAACAAGGACCGCTTTCACAACAAGCGCATCGCCATGTTCTGCACCGGCGGCATCCGCTGCGAGAAATCCACCAACTTCCTTCTGGGGCAGGGCGTGCCCGAGGTCTACCACCTCAAGGGCGGCATTCTGAAATACCTCGAGGAGGTCCCGCAGGAGGGCAGCCTCTGGCGCGGTGACTGCTTTGTCTTCGACGGTCGGGTCAGCGTCGGTCACGGGCTGCGCGAGGGGCCGCACGAACTGTGCCACGCCTGCCGTAGGCCCATCCTGCCCGAGGATCGCGACCGCCCGGAGTACGAAGAGGGCGTCTCCTGCCATCACTGCGTCGACGAGACCTCGGAAGAGGACAAGATGCGCTTCCGCGAACGTCAGAAGCAGATCGCGCTCGCCCGGGCGCGGGGAGAGCGGCATCTTGCCATGGATGTGGACGACCTGCCCGAGGGCTGAGCCCTAGCGCATCCGGCTCAGGACCGAGACCGAGGGGTAGCCGTCGGGGGTCAGCCCGTTCGCGGCCTGCCAACGGCGCAGCGCGGTGATCGTCAGCGGGCCGATACGCCCGTCGATCCCCTTGGTGTCATAGCCCGCCGCGGTCAGGCGTTTCTGCAGCTCCTCGCGCTCAGACCGCTTCAGGCTCCGGTCGCCCCGTGGCCAGTCCGCCCGGATCGGCCCGCCGCCGCGCAGCCGGTCCGACAGGTGCCCGACGCCGATCACGTAGGCATCGGCGTGGTTGTAGCGTTCGATCGCATCGAAATTGTCGAAGATCAGGAAGGCAGCACCCCGGGCACCCGCAGGAAGCAGGACCGAGGCCTGCCCGTAGTCGCGCACCGGGTTGCCATTCATGTCGCGCACGCCCATCCGCGCCCATTGGCTTGGCATGCGGTGCACGTCCCGGCGGGCCATGCTGTAGTCGAAGCCGCGCGGCAATTGCACCTCGACCCCCCAGGGCTGACCCTTCTTCCAGCCGTGTTCGGACAGGTAATGCGCGGTCGAGGCCAGCGCGTCGGCAGGGTTGTCGCTCCAGATGTCGCGGCGCCCGTCTCCGGTGAAATCCACCGCCAGCGCATGGAAGGAGGTCGGCATGAACTGCGTGTGCCCCATGGCGCCGGCCCAAGAACCCTTGAGGTTCGCGGGCGTGGTGTGCCCCTGTTCGAGGATCTTCAGCGCGGCGACCAGCTGTTCCTCGAAGAAGGCACGGCGTCGGCCCTCGTAGGCGAGCGAAGCCATGGAGCCGATGACCGGTTCGCTGCCGCGGAAGGTGCCGTAGGCGGTTTCCAGCCCCCACACGGCGGCCACGACTTCCTTCTCGACGCCGTAGCGCGCCTCGATCCGGTTCATGAGGTCGGCGTGCCGCTGCAGCGCCTCGCGCCCGTTGCGCACGCGCGCATCAGAGGCGGCACTGTCGAGGTAGTCCCAGATCGGCTTCACGAATTCGGCCTGGCTGCTGTCGCGCCGCACAACGTCGGGATCGAAACGGACCCCGGCAAAGGCCCGGTCGAAGGTCGAAGGGCTGATGCCCTGACGCAGCGCACGCGGGCGGAAGTCGCGGATCCAGGCCGCAAAGCCGGGCGTGTCGCCGCCGGGCGCCGCCAGTTCCGTCGGCCGCACCTCGGGGCGAAGCGAAAGCCCGGGCGCCGCCTGCTTGGGCAACAGGACCGTTGCGGCGCGGGTGACAACCTCTGGCGCTGCGGAGGATACTGCGCCGGGACGCTCCACCGGACGCAGCGAACGCTGCGGGCTTTCGGCGGCGGCCGCGAGGGCGATGCTGGACAAGACGGCAGATGCCGCCAGATAGCGCGTGACCATGGCCTGAATCCTGCTCTGCTGTTCATTATATTTTGGTTAAAACTACTGCAAAACGGGCACCCGGGAAAGCGTGCTGATCCCGTCCGGCGGAAATTCTGCAACCTTTCGCGCGAACCCGCCATTGCGATTCAGCGCTGGCAATGTGCCGGCGAATCGCGTTGCCATTCCGCAGCGCGTTTTCGGGAAGGACCGGTCCATGTATCAGCAACTGAACGACGAAGGGCGGGCGCTGATTTCAGAGCTCTCGCAGCGCCACGGCTTTTCGCAGGGCGCGGTGGAGCACATGGTGCACGCGGTATCGTCCGGCGGTGGCCGCCAGGCGCAGTTCGGGCACCCGGAATTCGGCGGCATGGGCCAGTGGTCCTTGGGCGGGATGATCATGATCGGAGACATGTTCAACAACGGCCTGAAAGCGCGCGTGGATTCGCTCTGCAACGACGTCTCGGGCGCTTTGTCGAACCGGACGCTATTTGCGCCCGTCCCGCAGCCGCAGGTTTCCTCCGGCCAGCAGCAGTGGCAGGGCGGCAGCAGCGGTGTCAGCTATGCTTCTTCCGGGATGGGGATGAACAGCGGCTGGCCGTCCGAACTCGGGCAGCCCGCGTCGCAGGGAAGCCAGAACAACATGCGCTATGCCATCTTCCCGCAGGCGCGCCGGCTGGCCATTTCGGACAACGGCCGCGTCACCGTCTACGACACCGGCGACCACAATATCGGTGGCATCGGACAGGCCCAGAGCGGCGACCAGACGCTGACCTTCACCAGCCAGTATGGGCTGGTCAGCCTGGCCAATCTGCCTGTGGTCCAGGGGGCCGGTGATGGCGGTCAGCCCTCCGGGCGGCCCGAGCAGCAGGGCAATTCCCCCACCCACGAAGCGCCACCGCAGCCGTCGCAGCCGGAGCAACCCTGGCAGGCCGCACCCCAGTCACAGTCGCCCGCCGAGGACGACATCTTCGGCCGCATCGAAAAGCTCGCCGATCTCCACGCGCGCGGCATTCTCAGCGACGACGAGTTCCAGTCCAAGAAGACCGAGCTGCTGTCGCGGCTCTGACATCTTTCAGAAGGCGTCGCCGGACAGCTTGGTTTCGGCGCGCAGTTTCTCCTGGAATTCGCGGAGAAGCGGCACGCGGCGGGGCCGGAAGGATGTAGCGGTGACCTGAAGATCCGTCATCCGGTCCAACCGGAAGGCCCGGAAATCCTCGCGCAGGCAGCACCATGCGAGCAGGCAATGGCTGCGGTCCATCAGCAGGATCGACAGCGGCTGGACCCCGCGCCGGGTGTTTTGCCCGTGTTTGTCGGAATAGGCGAAGGTCACCGTGCGTTCGTCCCAGCAGGCCTTGCGCAGGGCGGCGGCATCCACGGTGGGCGCCAGCGGCGGCTGGAACCGGTGCGCGGTCAGCACCGCATGCCGCAGCCGGTGCGCCTGCCGTTCCGGCAGGCGGGCGCGCAGCTTGGCGTGGGCGCGGCGCGCCGCCTCGGTCAGCGCCGGATCCCCAAGTGCTGCGACCTCGCGCAGGCCCAGCACCAGCGCCTCGATCTCGTCCTCGGCAAAGCTCTGCGGCGGCAGGCTGGAATCCTCGATCAGCCTGTAACCATAGCCCGCGGCACCTTCGATCACCGCACCCTGGCCCCGCAAGACCTCGATATCGCGGTAGAGCGTGCGCTCCGAGACGCCCAGTTCCTCGCCAAGCTGCACCGCTGTCACCGGCGGTGGCAGGTGGCGCAAGGCATCCATCAGGCGGAACAGGCGGTCGGTGCGGCTCATGATGGCACGATGATGCCCCATCCTGACAAAATTTGACAGGAGGACGTGGCACATCATGGCTGATCCAACCCGGCCACAGGAGCCCAGCATGCTGACCCTTCTCACCTTTCCCGCCAGTCTCGGAGAGCCCAGCCTCAGCCCCTTCTGCACCAAGGCCATGTGCCTGCTGCAGATGGCGGGCATGGACTGGACACCCGAACTCACCTTCGATCTGGCTGCGATGCCGCTCGGCAAGCTGCCGGTGCTGAAGGCCGACGACGGCCTCATTCCCGACAGCAACCTGATGGCTGATTGGCTCGAGGCGCAGGGCGTCGATCTCTATCCGGGGCGCGATGCAGAAGGCCGCGCCAAGGCCCACCTTGCCTTGCGCCTCGCGGAAGAGCACCTGCGTCTTGGCCTGGTCCATGATCGCTGGGTGGCTGAGGCCGGCTGGCAGGCCTTCATGCCCATCGTCTTTTCCGGAGTGCCCGAGGAGAAGCGCGAGACCGTGGCACAAGGGGCACGCGAGGCCGTGCGTGCGGGCCTGCACTGGCAGGGGATCGCGCGATTCTCCGACGCGGACAGGCAGACCTATCTCGCCGCTGATCTCACGGCGCTGAGCACGCTTGCGGCGGAGCACCCGTTCCTCTTCGGCGAGACGCCCTGCCTGGCCGATGCCGCGGTTCTCGCGATCCTCAGCGGGATCGACCACCTGCCGGCGGACACGCGGCTGCGCCGTGCGCTTCGGGCGGACCGCCGGCTGATGGACTACATCGAACGCGGCCGGGCGGCGCTTTATGCACCGCTTATGCAGCCTGCGTGAGGTTAGCTCTTTGAGCGCTTCTGGCGCGTGACCTTGCGCTTGGTCTTGGCGTCCTTGCGTTTGGCCTGCGCCGGCTTGCGGCGAGGGGAGGTGCCGGGCTTGCGGGGCGGCCCGCCCTTGCCCCGACCCCTGCCGCGCGACGGGCGGCCGCCGGCGGGGATCTTGTCGTCCTCGATCTCGAGCATCTCGAAGGCGATGCCGCCGGTTACCGGCGCGGCCTCGATCAGCTTGACCCGGGCCCGCTGGCCAAGGGCGATGATCCGGCCGCTGTCGGCGCCCATGAGCGTGCCGCAGTCCCGGTCGAAGTGGAAGAACTCGCGCCCCAGCGTCGAGATCGGCACGAGGCCGTCGGCGCCGGTTTCGTCCAGCTTCACGAAGACGCCGAACTTGGCGATGCCACTGATGCGGCCCGTGAACTCGGCGCCGACCCGGTCCGACAGGTAGGCGGCAAGGTAACGGTCCGTCGTGTCGCGTTCGGCCAGCATCGACCGGCGCTCGGTGTCCGAGATCTGGTTGCCGGTCGCTTCCAGCTTTTCCACGTCCATCTCGCTCAGCCCGTCGTCACCCCAGTGATGGGCGGTGATCAGCGCGCGGTGCACGATGAGGTCCGCGTAGCGGCGGATGGGCGAGGTGAAGTGGGCGTAATTCTGCAGCGCGAGGCCGAAGTGGCCGAAGTTCTTGGGGCTGTAGTAGGCCTGTGTCATCGACCGCAGCGTGGCGATGTTGATGAGCTCGGCATCCTCCTTGCCGGCGGCGTCGTGCAGCAGCTTGTTCAGGTGCGCGGTCTTGAGCACCTGCCCCTTGGGGAGCGTCAGCCCGGCCACCTCGGCGGTGTCGCGCAGGCTTTCGAGCTTGTCCTGCGGCGGCTCCTCGTGGACGCGAAACAGCAGCGGCACGTCCTTGGCGATGAGGGTATCGGCGGCAGCCACGTTGGCCAGCACCATGAATTCCTCGATCAGCTTGTGGGCATCGAGCCGGTCGGTGAAGTCGACGGATTTCACCGTCCCGTCCTCGTCGAGCACGATCCGCCGTTCCGGCAGGTCGAGGTCGAGCGGTTGGCGGCGGCCGCGCGCGGCCTTGAGCGCGGCATAGGCGTCGTAAAGCGGCCGGATGACCGGCTCGAGCAGCGGGCCGGTCTTGTCGTCGGGCTCGCCATCCATGGCCGCCTGGACCTGCTGGTAGGTCAGCGAGGCGGGTGAGCGCATGAGGGCGCGGTGGAATTTCTGGCCCAGCTTGTTGCCGTCGGCGTCGATGCGGATGCGCGCGACGATACAGGCGCGCGGGACGCCTTCGTGGAGCGAGCAAAGATCGCCCGACAGGCGGTCGGGCAACATCGGCACGACCCGGTCGGGGAAGTAGCTGGAGTTGCCGCGCTTGCGGGCCTCGTGATCGAGCTGCGATCCGGGGCGGACGTAGTAGGCGACGTCGGCGATGGCGACCCAGATGACGAAGCCGCCCTCGTTGTTGGGGTCTTCGTCGGGCTCTGCATAGACGGCGTCGTCGTGGTCGCGCGCGTCGCTGGGGTCGATGGTGATCAGCGGCAGCTCGCGCAGGTCGGTGCGGCCCTTGAGGCCCGCGGGCTTCATGCGGTCGGCCTCGGCCACGACTTCCGCGGGGAAGTCGTCGGGGATGCCGTGCTGGTGGATCGCGATCAGCGACACCGCGCGCGGGGCCGTGGGGTCGCCCAGGCGCATGACGATGCGGGCCTTGGGCAGGCCCATGCGGGTGTTGCGGGGGCTGGCCTGTTCGGCCTCGACCAGCTCGCCCTCCTGCGCGCCGCCGGTGGCGTCAGGTGCAACGGTCCACTCTTTGTCCGAGCCCTTGTCGATGGGCATGATCCGGCCGCCCTCGGCGCCCTTGCGGAAGATGCCGACGACCTTCTGGGGGCTGTTGCCGATCCGGCGGATCAGGCGGGCCTCGTAGTTGTGATCCTCTTCGTGCACGACCTGGAGGCGGGCGAGGATGCGGTCGCCTTCGCCAAGCGCCGGGTCGGTGTTGCGGGGGATCAGCAGCACCACGGGCTCCACCCCCTCGCCGTGCCATTCCAGCGGCTGGGCGTAGAGGTCGCCGTTGTCGTCCGGGGCCTTGACCTGGAGGACGCTCACCGGCGGCAGGCGGTCGGGGTCGCGGTAGGTCTTCTTGCGCTTCTCGAGGTGGCCCTCGGATTCGAGGTCCTTGAGGACGCGCTTCAGGTCGATCCGTGCCGCGCCCTTGATCCCGAAGGCCTTGGCGATGTCACGCTTCGAGGTGAGGGTCGGGTTTTCGGAGATCCAGTCGAGGATATCCTGTTTTGTGGGCAAGCTGGACATGATCCTCGCGTAGCACGGGTCCGGGGTGGCGTCATCGGGAAACCTAGGGGGCCGGCCCCCTTCGGAAAGGGAGGGGGCAGGGACAGAGAGGTGTCCCGGGCCGGGACATCTTTTCAATACAATAAAATCAATGTCTTAAGTGGATGGCTTAACCATCGGTTAGGATTGTCCCGCGACGCGTGACAGATCGGCGGCGGTGTCCACGTCGCCCAGAACCTCGGCATAGGCCACCCGCGCGTCGCCGAGTGAGGCGACGCTGTCGGCCAGCGCGTGTTCACTGGACCAGCGCACGCCCGCGAACATGCCATGCGGCACCCGTCCGCCGTGGGGCAGCCCGACAAGCCAGTAGCCGCCGTCCTCGCCCGGGCCGAAGACCGCGTCGTGGCCGCCCATGGCGCGGAAGGCCGCCCAGACGCGGGCGGGGGTGATGCCGGGAATGTCGACGCCGACGACGCAGACCGACCCCGGCGGGGCGCTGCGCATGGCGCGCGCCATGCGGGTGCCCAGATCGCCGCCGCCCTGCGCGAGGCGCGGCAGGTCCACCGGCCAGACCGGCGAAAGCACGGCGGTATCGGGGGCCACGGCCAGCACCAGATCCCAGCGGGGATCGCGCAGGCGCCGCAGGAGGGACCGGAGCTGATGGCGGAACCACCAGGTTGCCGCCACATGCCCGATCTCGCGACCCAGCCGGGTCTTCACGCGGCCCGGACGGGGCTCTTTCACCATGACGATCAGCGTGCGGGTCACAGGGTACAGCGCATCATGCGGTGCGGAATGCCCGCGTCGTCGTAGAGATCGCCAAAGGGGATGAAGCCGAGCTTGCGGTAGAAGCCCTCGGCATGGGCCTGCGCGCCGAGCTCGACGCGGGTGATGTCGGGGTCGGCCTCGAAATGCGCGAGCCCGAAGCGAACGAGGGCGGCGCCGAGCCCCGCGCCGCGGGCCTCTTCCAGCACGCAAATCCGGCCGATCTTGCCGATCTCGTGGTCGCGCAGGAGGCGCGCGGTGGCCACGGGCCGCCCGTCGATGCGGGCCAGAAGATGCACGGCATCCGCGTCGAGATCGTCCCATTCGTCGGGCTCGGAAATGCCCTGTTCCTCGATGAAGACGGTGCGCCGCAGGGCATGACAGGCCGCGAGGTCGTCGGTGATCTCGACCGCTCCGATCACGCGAAATACTCGCGCAGGATGCGGGTGTAGACCGCCTTGAGCGCGTGCACCTGGTCCACCGAGACCCGTTCGTCGACGGCGTGCATGCGGTGGCTGACAAGGCCGAATTCCACCACCGGGCAGTGATCCTTGACGAAACGCGCGTCCGAGGTGCCCCCCGTGGTCGAGAGCACCGGGGTGATCCCGGTTTCGGCCTCGACCGCCTTGCCGACCAGATCGGAGAGATCGCCCGGCGGCGTCAGGAAGCTTTCGCCCGACAGGCGGAAGCGCACTTCGGTCTTGGTGCCGAAGTCGGCGTCCACCTTCGCGGCTTCCTCGGTCAGCCAGCTTTCGAGCGAGGCGCCGGTATGCAGGTCGTTGAAGCGGATGTTCACGCAGCCCGTGGTCTGCGCGGGGATGACGTTGTTCGCCGGGTTGCCGGTGTCGATGGTGACGATGGCCAGCGTCGAGGGATCGAAATGATCGGTGCCGGTGTCGAGTTCGTGCGAGGCCAGCCGGTCCATCAGGCGGGCCATGGCGGGCATCGGGTTCAGCGCCTTGTGCGGATAGGCCGAATGCCCCTGCACGCCGGTCACGGTGAACCAGGCGGTGAGCGCGCCGCGGCGGCCGATCTTGATCATCTCGCCGAAGGTTTCAGGGCACGACGGCTCGCCCACGATGCAGGCCTGCATGGTTTCGCCGTTGTCGGCCATCCAGTCGAGCAGGGCGCGCGTGCCGTCGATGGAGTCGCCTTCCTCGTCGCCGGTGATGGCGAGCACCACGGCGCCCTCGGGGGGCGTGTCGCGGACAAAATCGACAGCGGCGGCGGCAAAGGCCGCGACGCCGGATTTCATGTCGGTGGTGCCGCGCCCATAGAGCCAGCCGTCCTCGACCACGGCGCCGAAAGGATCGTGGGTCCAGTCGGCGGGGTTGCCGACGGGCACCACATCGGTGTGGCCGTTGAAGCCCAGCGTGCGGTTCGCGCCCCGGGCGCCCCAGCGGGCGTAGAGGTTGCGGATGCCGCCGCGGCTGACCTCGAATATTTCGAACCCGGCGTCGGCCAGTAGCGTGGCAAGCACGTCCTGCGCGCCGGCGTCCTCGGGGGTCACCGAGGGGCAGCGCACGAGGCGCGCGGTCAGGTCGACGGGATCGGTCTGGCTCATCCGGGGGGCTCCTGTTGCTGGACCTCCAATCGCTATCGCGCCGGCGCGGGCTTGGCAAACCCGGCAGGCCGGTGGCGGGAGGTCAGTCGAAGAAGGGCTCCACCTGGGCGACGATGACGGCGTTTTCCGCCAGGGCGCGGTCCATGAGCTGCGCCTCCTCCTCGTCGATCTCGTGGCCCTGAGCCACGCGTTCGTCGCGGGTGCCGTAGCCGGTCACGTCGAGCGGGGCCATGTCGGCCTGCTTGAGGATCGCCACGGTTTCGCGCACGGCTTCGTCCTCGCTCACGCCCGAGGCGTAGCAGACCAGCGCGGCGCCGGTCGCCTTGTCGGGCAGCCCGTCGCCGGTCTTGCGTCCGACCTCGACCACCAGGGTGAAGACCTGCTGGCGCTTTTTCTTGTCCTTGTCGCTCATCCCGCCCCTTTCTGCGGAGCGGTGCGCGCTGTCAAGCGGCGGCTGCTTGACGGGATATGTAATAGTATAACATAACAGATTCCCGGAACCCACCAGAGCAAGGAGGCCCCCATGCCCGCGCCGCTTCCCGTCACCGTCCTGTCCGGCTTTCTCGGATCGGGGAAGACCACGCTGCTGAACCGCGTGCTGAACAATCGCGAGGGCCGCCGCGTGGCGGTGATCGTCAACGACATGTCCGAGGTGAACATCGACGCCGATCTCGTCCGGCAGGGCGGGGCGGAGCTGTCGCGCACGGACGAGACGCTTGTCGAGATGACCAACGGCTGCATCTGCTGCACCCTGCGCGAGGACCTTCTGACCGAGGTGCGCCGCCTGGCCGAGAGCGGGCGCTACGACTATCTGCTGATCGAATCCACCGGCATCGCCGAGCCGCTGCCGGTCGCGGCGAGCTTTGCCTTTCGCGACGAACAGGGCCGCAGCCTTGCCGACATCTCGCGGCTGGACACCATGGTGACGGTCGTTGATGCGGTGAACCTGCTGGAGGACTACGCCAGCCACGATTTCCTGGCCGACCGTGGCGATACGGCGGGCGAGGGCGACGATCGCAGCATCGTGGACCTGCTGGTGGAGCAGGTGGAGTTCGCCGACGTCGTCGTGCTGAACAAGGTGAGCGACGCGGGCCCGGAGCGGGTGGATGCGGCGCGCAAGATCATCGCCGCGCTGAATCCCGACGCGCGCGTGATCGAGACGGATTATTCCGAGGTCGATGCGGGCGCAGTGCTGGACACGGGGCTTTTCGATTTCGACCGGGCGCACGAGCATCCGCTGTGGGCCAAGGAGCTGTACGGCTTTGCCGACCACGTGCCCGAGACCGAGGAATACGGCGTGTCTTCCTTTGTCTACCGCGCGCGGCGGCCCTTCGATCCGCAGAAGGTGCACGCGGTGCTGAACGGGGACCTGCCCGGCGTGATCCGCGCCAAGGGGCACTTCTGGCTGGCCACGCGGCCCGACTGGGCGGCGGAGTTCTCCATGGCAGGCGCGCTCAGTTCGGTGCGGCCGCTGGGGCTCTGGTGGGCGGCGGTGCCCGAGAGCCGCTGGCCGGATCACCCAGAAGCTCGCGCGGCCATCGCCGAAAACTGGACCGAGCCCTTCGGCGACCGGAGGCAGGAGATCGTCTTTATCGGCGCGGGGATGGATCGCGACCGGATCAGCGGTGCACTCGACGCGGCGCTGACGGGCGGCGACTCGGGGTTCGACGCGGTGGCGGCGCGGGCCATGGCCGATCCGTTTCCGCAGTGGCGCCGGGGATGAGCGGCAATCTCTCCCCGGCGCTGGCCAACCGCCGTCGCCGGGGCGATCCGATGCGCGAGCACGACCGGCTTCCGGAGCCGCTGCGGCGCTGGGCTGTGGAGGCGGCACTGCCATGGTCGCCACGGTCCCTGCGCAGGCTGTGGCGGCGTGCGCTTGCCGAGAGCGGGGGATGCGAAGACGCGGCCCTTGCGCGTCTCAGCCGGGCGGAGGCCCGCCAGCTGGATCGGGCCGGTCCCCGGACATGAAAACGCCCGCTCTCCGGGTGCCGGAGGGCGGGCGCTAGGGGTGTCACGCGGTGAGGCGTGTCAGCTGACCTTTCGGTAGCCCCAGATCAGCAGGCATGCGCCGATGATGCCGACGATCAGCTGCGGGATCCAGGCGTTCGCCGCGTAGATGCCGAAAAGCGCGAGGATCGCGTTCAGCACCACGGCGCCGACGATCCCGAGGATGATGTTGAGTAGAATCCCGGTGTCCGAGTTCATGATGCTGCTTGCGATCCAGCCGGCGAGGCCGCCGACGATGATCGCGCCGATAATTCCGATGCCCATTAGGCCCTCCATTGTCGCTCGGGATCGCAACGGCGTGAGGGGGGCTGAGGTTCCCCGCGTTTGTCCGGGCAAATCTGTCAGCCCGGACGATTTTCGCGGAAAGATCAGTCGCGCAGCAGTTCGTTGATGCCGACCTTGGAGCGGGTCCTGGCATCCACGCGCTTCACGATCACGGCGCAGTAGAGGTTGAGGTTGTTCTTCGTGGGCATGGAGCCCGAGACCACCACCGAGTAGGGCGGCACTTCGCCCATGAAGACCTCGCCGGTTTCGCGGTCGACGATCTTGGTGGACTGGCCGAGATAGACCCCCATGCCGAGCACCGAGCCTTCGCGGACGATCACACCCTCGACCACCTCGGAGCGGGCGCCGATGAAGCAGTTGTCCTCGATGATGGTCGGGTTGGCCTGCATGGGTTCGAGCACGCCGCCGATGCCGACGCCGCCCGAGAGGTGCACGCCCTTGCCGATCTGCGCGCAGCTGCCGACGGTGGCCCAGGTGTCGACCATGGTGCCTTCGTCCACGTAGGCGCCGAGGTTCACGAAGGAGGGCATGAGCACCACGCCCTTGCCGATGTGGGCGGACTTGCGCACCACGGCGTTGGGCACTGCGCGGAAGCCGGCGTCGCGCCAGCGGTTCTCGCCCCAGCCGGCGAACTTGCTGTCCACCTTGTCCCACCAGCCGCCGCCCTGCGGGCCGCCCGGATGGATTTCCATGTCCTTGATGCGGAAGCCCAGCAGCACGGCCTTCTTGGCCCACTGGTTGACGGTCCATTCCCCGTCGGCACCGGGTTCGGCGACGCGGAGCTGACCGGAATCGAGTGCCTCCAGCGTGGCTTCGATGGCTTCGCGGGTTTCGCCGCCGGTGGCGGGCGTGATCTCGGCGCGGTTGTCCCAGGCCGCTTCGATCGCGGCTTCCAGCTCGGTGTTCGACATGGGTGCGTCCCTCTCGTGGCGTTTGGCGGGGTCATACGCGGGCGGGCGCGGGCGCGCAATCGTGCAGGGACGGCGCGTCGCGGCCTGCGGGGCCGCTGGAAGGCGGCGCGCTTTGGCGATAGGGGGGAGTCTCGTGACAGAGAAAGTTCGCCCGATGACCGACGACCGCCGCAGCCATTTCCGCGATGCGGGCACCGACATGCGCACCGCCGCGGACGTGCCAGAGACGCCGCAGACGCTTTCGCCCACCTACCGGCTTGCCTTCACCGACGGGGATTTCCTGTCGCGCACCGAGCTGCGCCCGGTGCGGCTGCAGCTGGAGCTTCTGAAGTTCCAGATGCTGCTGGACGAGCACGACGTGCGTTCGACCATCGTGCTGTTCGGTGGCGCGCGGATCCCGGCGCCCGCCGACAAGGACAAGGCCAAGAGCAAGACGCTGGCGGATCTTTCGCATTTCTACGATGAGGCGCGCGAGTTCGCGCGGCTGATGACGCGCAAGTCGCTGGCCTCGGGCAACCGCGATTACGTGGTCGTGACGGGCGGCGGCCCCGGTGTGATGGAGGCGGGCAATCGCGGCGCGGCCGACGAGGGTGGCGTGTCGATCGGACTGAACATCGTGCTGCCGCACGAGCAGGCGCCGAACCCCTACGTGACGCCGGATCTGGCCTTCAACTTCCACTATTTCGCGATCCGGAAGATGCACTTCCTGATGCGCGCGCGGGCGATCTGCGTGTTCCCGGGCGGTTTCGGCACGCTGGACGAGCTGTTCGAGTCGCTGACGCTGATCCAGACCGGCCGCATGGACCGCCTGCCGATCCTGCTGTTCGGACGCGCGTTCTGGGAAACCATCGTGAATTGGGAGGCGCTGGCCGAGGCCGGCACGATCAGCCGTGCCGACCTCGACCTGTTCCGCTACGTGGAAACCGCCGAGGAGGCCGCGGCCCAGATCGAGGAATGGCATCCGGAGCCCGCGCGCAGCGACATTCCGGGCCGGTGAAGCCCTAGCCGAGTTCGCCCTGCAGCACGCGCTGGGGGGCGGCGGGCAACTGCCCCTCGACCCAGCGGGCGATGACAGCGCGCGCGCCGTCTTCGTCGAGCGTGTCGATGGCGCGGCGCAGGTCCTTGAGCGCGGTTGCGACCTCGAACTCCGAAAGAGCGCCTTCCTGGGCGCGCAGGATCTTGTGGTGCGGCGTGGTCAGCATGTCGGGCGCGATCAGAAGTTCCTCGTGCATCTTCTCGCCCTGGCGCAGGCCGGTGATGCGGATTTCGATGTCGCCCTGCGGGTTGGCGTCGTCCTTCACGGCATAGCCGGCCGCCTCGATCATTTGCACAGCGAGGCGGCGGATCGGCACGGGTTTGCCCATGTCGAGCACGAAGAGATCGCCACCGCGCGAGAAGGAGCCTGCCAGCAGCACGAGGCGCGCGGCTTCGGAAATTGTCATGAAGTAGCGGGTGACATCGGGGTGCGTGAGCGTGACCGGCCCGCCGCGGGCGATCTGTTCCTCGAAGAGGGGGATGACCGAGCCGCTCGATCCGAGCACGTTGCCGAAGCGGACCATGGAAAAGCGCGTCTTGCCGGGGCGCGCGGCCAGGTCCTGCACCACCAGCTCCGACAGGCGCTTGGAGGCGCCCATGACGTTGGTGGGGCGCACGGCCTTGTCCGAGGAAACAAGCACGAAGCGATCCACGCCGCAGTCGCGGGCGGCTTCGGCCACGGTGCGGGTGCCGAAGACGTTGTTGTCGAGCCCGCGCAGAGGGTTGGCCTCGACCATGGGGACATGCTTGTAGGCGGCGGCGTGAAGCACGATCTCGACCTCCTGCTCCACGATGGTGCGGCGCATGAGGTCGACCTCGAGCACCGAGCCGAGGACCGGTACGACCTCCATCCCCGGGCCGAATTCGCGCAGTTCCTTCTCGATCGTGTAGAGGGCGATTTCCGACTGGTCGACCAGCACGAGCTTTTCCGGCCGGCAGGCAAGAAGCTGGCGGCAGAGTTCCGACCCGATGGAGCCGCCCGCCCCGGTGATCAGGATGCGGCGGCCGGAATAGACGTGCTGCACACCCGGAAGCTCCTTCTCGAGCCGGTTGCGGCCGACGAGACTGTCGAGCGAGATGGGGGTGGCGCGGCGGGTGAGATCGCCCTCGCGCACCAGTTCGGCGAAGGAGGGCAGGGACTGCGCCTCGCAGCCGATGAGCCGCAGGTCGTGGGCGATGCGGGCACGGGCGGCGGCGCTCATGGAGGGCATGGTGAGCACCACGCGGTCGACGGCGCCACGCTCGATCAGGTCGGGCAGCTTGGTGGGGGCATGCACGCGCAGGCCCATGAGGCTTTGCCCCTGGACGGTGGGGTTGTCGTCGACGAAGGCCACCGGAAGGATGGCGGCATCGGTGCGCAGGGCGGCGACGAACTGCTGCCCGGTCTGGCCGGCGCCGTAGACGATGATCCGCATGCGTTTCTGGCCGCGGCGGTAGATGGCGAGCGTCACGTGCCGCAGCGCCACGCGCCATCCGGTGGCAAGCACCATCACGAGCAGAGCGAAGGTCACGTAGCCCTGCAGCGGCAGGCCCGCGCCGAGGTAGCGGTCCATCCCGAGCGCGGCCAGACCCGCCGCGGCGGCCGAGAGCGCCGTGCGGGTCAGCCCCCGTGTTTCGTAGGCATTGAGCGTGAGCCGGTAGAGGCCGAGCCCCAGGCCCATGGCGAGGCCGGCGAGAACGGCCACCACGCCGATGGCGTGCAGTTCTGCGGGTCCGGTATGCTGCGGCATGACCTGCCAGGCGCAGAGCAGGGCGATGGCGATCGTCGCCCCGTCCATCGCCGCGAAGAGGCTGATCTTGTGACGGCGCGAGAGGGTCGAGACGAATTCGTAGATCATCCGGGCTTCCTTGCCGGACCGCGCGCAGGGGCGGCCGGGTCGGCAACCAACAGACATGTCAGGGGTTAAACCGGGGTTAATCCGTGCCGGCAATTTGGTTAACGCAAGGGAGGCCTTCCTTTGCGGGGGCCTTTCACTGCGGCGCGGCATGGGGTAGACAACCCGGCAACCCGGCCCTGCCGACAGGGCCGAGAGACATGATGATGGGAGAGCCACATGGGCTACAAGGTCGTTGTCGCCGGTGCCACGGGCAATGTGGGCCGTGAAATGCTGAACATCCTCGCCGAGCGGGAATTCCCCGTCGACGAGATCGCCGCGCTGGCGTCGCGCCGTTCGCTCGGCACCGAGGTCAGCTTCGGGGACAAGACGCTCAAGACCCAGGACATTGCGCAGTTCGACTTCACCGGCTGGGACATGGCGCTGTTCGCCATCGGCTCGGACGCGACGAAGGAATACGCGCCCATCGCCGCCAAGGCCGGCTGCGTCGTGATCGACAACAGCTCGCTCTACCGCTACGATCCGGACGTTCCGCTGGTCGTGCCGGAGGTGAACGCCGACGCGGTCATGGGCTATTCCAAGAAGAACATCATCGCCAACCCCAACTGCTCGACCGCGCAGATGGTGGTGGCGCTGAAGCCGCTGCATGACCGTGCCAAGATCAAGCGCGTCGTGGTCTCCACCTATCAGGCGACCTCGGGCGCCGGGAAAGAGGGTGTCGACGAGCTCTGGAACCAGACCAAGTCGATCTACAACCCGACCGACGAGGTGCCGCCGAAGAAGTTCCAGAAGCAGATCGCCTTCAACGTGATCCCGCACATCGACGTCTTCATGGAAGACGGCTCCACCAAGGAAGAGTGGAAGATGGTCGTGGAGACGAAGAAGATCGTCGATCCCTCGATCAAGGTCACCGCGACCTGCGTGCGGGTGCCGGTTTTCGTCGGCCACGCGGAATCGATCAACATCGAGACCGAGGAGTTCCTCGACGAGGACGAGGCACGCGACATCCTGCGCGAGGCACCGGGCATCATGGTCGTCGACAAGCGCGAGGACGGCGGCTACGTCACGCCGGTGGAATGCGTCGGCGATTTCGCCACCTTCATCAGCCGCATCCGTCAGGATTCGACGATCGACAACGGTCTGAACTTCTGGTGCGTGTCGGACAACCTGCGCAAGGGCGCGGCGCTGAACGCGGT
>CAYNKL010000070.1:0-20514 GCA_964397775.1 uncultured Rhodobacterales bacterium
GCCGGCATTCCGTGCGCGCGCGACTGCAGCGGCCACGGCACGTGCACGCGCACAACCGGGGCCTGCAGCTGCGTGTCGGGTTGGACCGGCGAGGACTGCCGTGACCGCGTGGTCGCGGCGGCGGCCCCTCGCTGAGTGGGGCGAATTCTCCGCAGAAACCAGAGAGAATCGCCGCTTTTCTCTTGTCACATGTCATTTGCTGTGGTTAGTCAGGGGCCATCGAGGCGGTGGATGGCCAAGCGCCGGTCCCGCCCGACACCAAGCCGAACATGGATGTGACCCACCACTGCGGTGCGAGACATGCACCATTTCACGGTCACACACAGCAGTCGCAACCAAGGCTGGACTATAAAATATGCGTTCTTCCAAATCTCGTTCGCGGTCGAAGAACAACCGCAACCGTAACTCTTCGCTGGGCAATGTCGTCAACCGCGTGTTCGACAGCAGTGGCCCCGAGGGCAAGGTGCGCGGCACGCCGCAACAGATCATCGACAAGTACAATCAGCTCGCCCGCGATGCGACGCTCGGCAACGACCGCGTCGCCGCCGAGAACTTCCAGCAGCACGCAGAGCACTACCTGCGCATGCTGGGCGAGGCGCAGCGCGAGCAGGACCAGCGCCGCGAGCAGCAGGAGCGGGAAAACCGCGAACGCCAGTCGCAGCGTGACCGCGAGCGCGCCGATCGCGAGGCCCGCGAGGCGGAGAAATCCGACGGCAACAGGTCCGATCGCGGCGACAAAGGCGACCGGCAGCAGGGCGGCAATGACGGCCCCGCGGACAATGCCCCGCGCAAGCAGCCTGAGCCCGCAGCGCAGGAGTCGTCCGCGCAGGACGTGATGGACCTCGGCAACGAGGAAGAGACCGGCCTCGTGGAAACGCCCGAGAACCGGGCCGAGCCTGCACCCGCGCCCAAGCCGCGCCGCAGCCGTGCCAAACCGAAGGCCGAGCAGCCCAAGGAAGACGCGGCCGAGGGCGATGCGCCACAGGCGCAGGCCGAGGAAAAGCCCAAGAAGCCGCGCCGCAGCCCGCGCAAGAAGGCCGAGCCCAAGGCCGATGGTCAGCAGGACGGCGGAGAGACTTCCGGCGAGGCCAAGCAGGACGCCGCCGAATAAGGCGGCGCCCCGCGCGTCTCAGCCCGCGGCGACGTTGCGGGTGAGCGCGCAGAAGGCCTCGATACCGACCTGTTCGGCCCGCTCGGTGGGCTTGATCCCCGAGGCCAGAAGCCGGTCCTCGATATCCGGGGCCAATCCCTTCAAGGCCGCGCGCAGCATCTTGCGCCGCTGGTTGAAGGCCATGGCCACCACCCGTTCCAGAATCTTCGGCTCCGCCGGGAAACGCGGCTCCGGCAGCGCGTCGAGCCGCACCACCGCCGAGGACACCTTGGGCGGCGGCGTGAAGGCCTGCGGCGAAAGATGCATGACGATCTGCGCCTCGGTGCGCCACTGCGCGAGCACCGCAAGCCGCCCGTAGGCCTTGCCGCCGGGCTGCGCCACGATGCGCTCGGCCACCTCGCGCTGGAACATGAGTGTCAGCCGGTCCCAGGCGGGCGGCCAGGTCGCGGGCGTGAGCCAGCGCACCAGCAATTCGGTGCCCACGTTGTAGGGCAGGTTCGCGCAGATGGCATAGGGCGGCTCGAGATGCTCCGCCGGATCCAGCGCCAGCGCGTCGCCCGAAATGACCTCCAGCCGGCCGGGATAGGCCGCGGCGATCTCGGCCAGCGCCGGCAGGCAGCGGGGGTCCTTTTCCACCGCCAGCACCCGGCGCGCGCCCGAGGCCAGAAGCCCCCGCGTCAGCCCGCCCGGGCCCGGGCCCACCTCGAGCACGTCCTTGCCCGACAGATCGCCCGCGCTGCGCGCGATCTTCGCGGTCAGGTTCAGGTCCAGCAGGAAGTTCTGTCCCAGCGCCTTGCGCGCGGTCAGCCCGTGGCTGGCGATGACATCGCGCAGGGGGGGAAGATCGTCGATGCCGCTCATGCGCGCCTGTCCTGCTTCTTCTTGGTCCAAATATTCCGGGGGAGGCGCGGCGCAGCCGCGGCGGGGGCAGAGCCCCCTTGCGCCCTCAGCCGCCGGCCATCGCCCATGCGAGCTTCAGCGCCTCCAGCGTGGAGGTGACGTTTGCCGCACCTTGCCCCGCGATGTCCAGTGCCGTGCCGTGGTCGGGCGAGGTGCGCACGAAGGGCAGGCCCAGCGTGACGTTCACGCCGCGGTCGAAATCCAGCGTCTTGATGGGGATCAGCGCCTGGTCGTGGTACATGCAGAGCGCGGCATCATAGCGGGTGCGGGCGGCTGCATGGAAAAGCGTGTCCGCGGAAAGCGGTCCTGCGATCTGCATCCCCTCGGCCCGGAGCCGGTCGAGCACCGGGGTGATCACCTCGATTTCTTCGCGGCCCATGCGGCCGCCTTCGCCTGCGTGGGGGTTCAGCCCGGCGACGGCGAGGCGGGGATCGGGCAGGCCGAAGCGATCGCGGAGCGCGGCGTGGGTGATCCGGATGCGCCGCTCCAGCAGTTCGGGCGTGAGCGCCGCAGGCACGTCCGACACGGGAATGTGGATGGTGAGCGGCACCACGCGCAATTCGGGCGAGGCGAGCATCATCACCACGTCCTCGACGCCCGCGAGCTCCGCCAGGAACTCGGTGTGCCCGGGAAAGGCAAAGCCCGCGCCCTCGGCGAGGGCCTGCTTGTGGATGGGCAGGGTGCAGAGCGCCGAGGCGGCGCCCTGCTGCACCAGCTTCACGCCGGTCTCGATGGCGGCGATGGTGCCGCGGGCATTGGCGGGATCGAGCCTGCCGGGCACGCGCGGGGCGTCAAACGCCAGCGGATGGACGCAGAGGCCTTCGTTGGCGCGGGCGGCGGCCACGGACGGGTCCTCGCAGATCACATGGGGAACGCTGCCGGGCAGGTGGTCGGGGTCGCCGATCCAGAGGAAGGGCAGGCGGCCCCGCAGCGCATCCCAGGCGGCCTCGGCCAGTTCGGGGCCGATGCCCGCGGGGTCCCCGCAGCTGAGCGCGACGGGGGCTTTCGTCATTGGTCGACGATGCGTGCGTCGGAGCGGAGCTGCGCGAGGTAGCCGTCCGCGAGCGTGCTGAGACGCTGGTTGCGCAGGCTCATGGCCACCTGGCTGCGGTCCTGCTCGCCATCACCGGCGCCGGCGCCGGTGGAACGGCCGCAGAGCATCAGGAACATCAGCGTCTGCCCGTCATTGCGGGTGATCGCGGTCGAGACCTCGCCCGGGTCGAGTTTGCTGAGCTCGATGGCCATGTCGGTGGGCAGATCGCCGACCGGCACGCTTTCGCGGCGCAGCACCTCGGCAGGCTGGCCCTTGGCGACGCCGTAGAGGTCGTCGCAGCGGTCGACGCGCTGTTCCAGCACGCGGGCGCGGGCCAGCGTCTCGGGCGAGCGTCCGCCCGGCATGAAATAGGCGGCGTATTCGACGCCGGTGATCTCGGGGGGGGTGTAGCCCGCCTCCTCGATGTCGCGGAGCTGGAAGAGCGCAACGGCACCTTCGAGCGGCAGCGGATCGGTCACATCGCCCGGCGAAAGGCCGAGCAGGATCGGCCGAAGCTGCGCGGGCAGTTCGCTGAGGTTGCGCCAGGGCAGGCGGCCACCGTTGTCGCGCGACGCGGTGGCAGAGTACTGCCGCGCGGCGGAAGAAAATTCCGACGTGGAGGTCAGCTGCGAGATCCGCTGCGCGCGGGCACGGACTTCGTCGGCGTTGCCCTGCTGGATCGGCATGATGAGCTCGGAGAGAAGCACGCGGACATCGGAGCTGCCGCCCTGCGGGGTGAGCGCGCGGTCGATCTCGGCCTCGCCGACCTGGGCCTGCCCGCCGAACCGGCCCTGAACCACCTGCCGCCAGGCGATGCCGGCGCGGACGAAGTCGCGGAAGGTCTCGATGGCGACACCGCCCTGCTGGAGGGCCTGGTTGAACTGCTCGGCGCTGAGATCGGCGCGGGAGGCGAATTCGGCCATGCCCTCGGCGATCTCTTCCTCGGTGACTTCGATTCCCATCTCGCCGGCGGCCTGCATGCGCAGGCGGTCGTCGATGAGCTGTTCACGGGCGAGCTGTTCCGGATTGCCGGGGGCGTTCAGCAGCGTCAGCATGCGCGCGCGCTGCTGCAGTTCATAGCCCGTGATGACGCGGTCGTTGACCGTGATCGCGGGGCTGAAGAGCCCCTGCTGCGCGCTTGCCGGGATGGCTGTTCCAAGAAGGGTCGCCGTGGCGGTGCCCGCGGTCAGGGCGGCGGTCGCTGCCATGGCGCAGAGCGCGTGACGGATCATTGCGGACATGTGCGTCGGTACTCCTTGCCGCTGCCGCCGGTGCCAAAGCCCTTCAGCGCGACGGTCAGGCCAAAATCCGTGGAGGGTTCCACGTTCTCGGAGGAGGCATATCGGCGGGTCGCCGAGAATGCCACCTCGATGCATTCGTTGCGGTATTGCAGCCCTAGCCCGAACCGGTCAAGCCGGTCGTCCGCGAGGTCGTAGCGGGTCTCTGCCGAGGTGGTCCAGTTGCGGCGCACCCGGTAGCTGCCGTCGAAGGTCCATTCCGACTGGGCGTCGCCGCGGCCCTCGTCGGGGTCCGAGACCAGCAGCAGGTAGGACGCGCCGAGGTCGAGCCGGTCGTTCTGCCACTCGGCGCGGGCCTCGGCCTTGGTGAAGGACAGGCCGTCAAGCAGGCCGCGGGCCATGAGATCGAGCCCCGTGGGGTAGCTGAAGCTTGCCGCGAGCAGCCAGTCGGAGGCGTCGCCGTCGAGACCCGAGGACCGGGTGAAGGCGGGATCCTCCTCGTCGTGGAGCACGCGGCCGAGGGTCAGGCCGGTCTGCCAGCCCGCGGGCGCGCGGTGCAGCATGCGCAGGCCGGTGGCGAGCGTGGTACCGTGTTCGCGCCGGTCGCCGGCGGGAAAGCGCGAGAGCGCCAGCAGGTTGCCTTCGTCGAACTCGGCACGGGTGCTTTCGTCATTGGCGATGTTGGGGCGCTCGCCGCCCGTCCAGCCGACCTGCACGATGGGTTCGAGCAGCGTGCCTCCCCCCTGGGCACTGCGCTGCAGCAGCGGCCAGCGCAGCTCCACGGAGGCGCCCGGCGTGAGGGCGCTGGCGTCCTCGTCGCTGGTGGCATCGTCCTCGATGGCGTAGCGATCGGCCCAGAGCTGAAGCTGTGCGCCGGCGCGCAGGCCCGCAGGCAGGGTCCAGCGTTCGCGCCAACTCAGGTCCACTCCGACGCGCGCCACGTCGCGTCCGTCGACAAGATCGTCCTCGTCGGGACCGTCGAGGGGGTAGGAGGAGTAGCGGTGGTGCGAGTGGATCGTGCCGCCGAGCCGCAGCTCGCCCGGCAGGCCCGAGGGGAAGAGGCGGCGTTCGTAGCGGATGTCGCCGACAATGGCGGGCTGGGTGTCGTTCTCTTCGTCCTCGCGCAGGGATTCGTAGTGCACGATGCTGGCCCGCAGCAGGCCGCTGTCGCGGGCGCGCACGAGCTCGACCGCGCTGTCGAGACGGTCGGTGCTCGAATAGCCGTAGTCCGAGAGGTAGCCGTAGTCCTGTACCGTCTTGAGGTTGAAGGTGAGGTCGAAGTCGCGCGGCAGCTCGAATTCGCCCTCCGCGAAGAGGTAGGCGCGCAGATCGTTGTTTTCGAGCGTATCGCGGGAGACCGCGCCGTTCAGTTCGATCTCGCCATGGGCGAAGGCCCGGCGGTAGCGGAACTCCAACGTCTTGGTCTTGCGCGACAGGTAGGGCGTCAGGGTGATGTCCTGGTGGTCGCCGATGGGGATGAAGTAGGGCACCTTGACCCCGAAGCCGAGCAGCGTGGAGCTGCGCAGGCGGGGAATGAGCACGCCGCGGGCGCGGGTGACGGTGGGATCGGGAAGGCGAAGGCGGGGCACGTAGAGCACCGGGAGGTCCAGCACGCGCAGGGTGGCGTTGTCGAAGTAGAGCTGGCGTTCCTGCTGGTCATGCACGACGCGGTCGGCGCGGATCTGCCAGAGCGGCACCTCGTTGGCGCCGCAGACCTGACACGAGGAGACGGCGACGCGGTTGAGCTCGGTATAGCGGCCCTGGGCGCGGCGGGCCTCGACCGCGGCAAGCTGAAGCTGGCGGTCGAGCACGAGGCGGGCGCCGGTGAGGATCCCGTTCTGGAGGTCCTGATCCAGTTCGGCGGTATCGGCCAGCAGCAGCTCGCCCTGGGGGCCGGTGATGCGGATCGGGCCCTGGAGTTCGAGGCTGTCTGCGGCGCCGTCGTAGATGACGCTGCGCGCGGTCAGGCGGGTCTGCTGGTAGAGGATCTCGACATTGCCCTTGGCCACGAGGCGCTCATCGCCCTCGACGAAGAGGTCGTCGGCCACCAGCAGGGCGGCGTCGTCTTCCTGTGCGGCAAGGGGGGACGCGAGAAGGGTCAGCAGAAGGGCGAGGGTGGCGCGGAGAGTCATCCGTCCTCCATCTGAAGGACAAGTCCGAGGGCGAGAAGGACCGAGGCGACCGGGGGCACCCAGGCGGCGAGCAATGGCGAGAGCTGGCCGTTTTCGCCCATGACCTGGGCGAAGCTGCGCACGTAGTAGAGGCCGAAGCCCAGCAGCACCGCCGAGAGGATGCCAAGGCCGGTGTGGCCGAGTCGCGCGGGGCGCATGGTGAAGGCGGCGCCGATCAGCACCATGGCGAGCAGGAAGACCGGCCGGGCGAGCTCCATCTGCAGCCAGACAAGGTGGCGCCGGGCCGAGATGCCCGCGTCCTCGAGATCGGTGATGAAGGCGGGCAGGTTCCAGACCGAGATCGAGGCCGGATTGCCGAAGCGGTCGCGGATGCTTTCCTGCGTGAGAGTGGAGGGGACGCGCAGGGTCTCGTGCCGTTCGGATGAGGTTTCGGGGTTGAGACCTGCGGCCAGCGGCCAGGCCTTGGCGTCGGTCAGGGTCCAGCCATCCTGGTCAAGGCTGGCCTCTGCCGCGTGGATGCGGCGGACCGGCCCGGCCTCGGGGGCGTAGGCGATGAAGGTCACGTCGTAGAGCACCGAGGCGTCGCCATTGGCGCGGGCGGCGCGGATCACGGTCTGGCCCTGCGGGTCGCCCTGGCGCAACCAGAGGCCTTCGGAGCCGATCGAGAGTACCGACCCGCCTCCCGAGCGGTAGGCCTCGAGCTGTTCCTGGTAGTGTTTCGAGGTGGTCGCGACGAGCGGGTTCATGACGCCGACGATGAGCACGCCGATGATGAGCGCGACGGTCACCGGTCCGGCCAGAAGCGTGAGGCCCGACCGGCCCGAGGCGCGGGTGACCACCAGTTCCGAGGATCGCGACAGGCCGATGAAGAGCGAGATCGTCGCGAGGATCATGACCAGCGGGATGATCTGGTAGAGGCCCTCGGGCGTCTTGAGGAAGGTCATCCGGATGACCTGCCCCAGGCCCACCCGGTCGTCGAGCCGCCGCAGAAGTTCGGTGAAGTCGAGCAGGAGCTGGAACGTCGCGAAGACCGCCAGCAGCGCGAGGAACATCCACAGGAAGCGGCGGGCGAAGTAGCGGTGCAGGATCATGCGGGATCCTCGGCCGGTGCTTTGCCGGAGCGGAAGGGGGCAGCAGCCCTGCGGATGAGCAGCAGCGCGACCGCAAGCCCCACGACGCTGGGCAGATAGGCGAGCGGCCAGAGCTGCCCGTTGTCGTGGACCGGTTCCGCCACCGCACTTTCGACGAGCTTCACAAGCACCAGAAGTGCGATGCCCAGCACGATCTGGCGTGTGGCGCCGAAGCGCGAGAAGCGCCCGCTGATCATGGCGGCGTGGCCGATGAGCACAGCGATCAGGCAGAGGAAGGCGGCCTCGAACCTGAGGTGAACGGCCTCCCAGACCTCGGTCAGGCGTTCCCCGGTTTCCTCGGCGATGGCGGCGGGGTTCATGAGCATTTCCCAGGTCGGCACGCTGTCCAGTTCGCGCTCGTCCCCGTCCGAGGGCACGATGAGACCGGAGATGTCGTAGGTGAGGTCCTCGAAATTGGTGGTCGAGAGACGTTCGTTGTCGGCGGTGTAGACCTGGGCGAGGCCCGCCACCATGACCAGCTTGGGCCCTGCGTCGTCGCGCAGCAGGTAGGCGCGTTCGGCAGTGTAGGTGGTGACCTGGTTCGGGTTGCGACGGTCCGAGAGCAGGACGTCGCGCAGCTCGCCCTCTTCGGTGATGGCACGTATGTAGAATGTCACGCCGCTGGTGGGGTGCAGGAATGCTCCCTCGCGTAGAAGACGGGCGCTGAGCGAGGTCGATATCTCCTGTTCGCGGTCGCGGAGCTGGGCGTAGGAGAGCGGCACGAGAAGGTGGGCCAGGATCGACATGATGAGCATGAGGATCAGCCCGAAGGCCAGGATCGGCCGGGTGAGGCGCCAGGGCGAGTAGCCGGTGGCCTGCACCACCGTCAGCTCGGAATCGCCCGACATGCGGTTCACCACGTAGATGGCGGCGGCAAAGCCCGCCATGGGCAGCACCAGCGCGATGACCGAGGGCAGGGAGAGCATGCTGAACTCGAGAAACACGCCGGCGGAATGGCCATCGGCGATGAGCCTGTCGAAGAGCACGACCGCGCGGTTCACCCAGTAGATCGCGACGAGCACGAGGGAGAAGAATCCGAACAGCATCATGAGTTGCGACAGCATGTACCTGTCGAATCTCTGCACGTGACGTCCCCCGAGGCTTTGGTGGACGGACACTAGCCGATGGCGCCGGGGGGGAAAAGCGGGCTCTGGTCAAGCAGCGGCTGCGGGGCTAGGTCTGGTCGGGACGAAAAATCAGAGCAGCGAGGAAGAATGCCATGACGGATCTGCGCAAGGTGAGCTTCGGGGTGGTCGATCTCGACGGACTGGCGGAGGCCGGGGGGCGCATTGCCGCTCTCTGCCCGGCAGAGGTCAAGATGAGCCCCGGCCTGCGCCGCCTGAACCGGCTGACCAAGGGCGCCGTGGAGCGGGCGCTGCAGAGCGAGGCCTGGGGCGAGCTGAAGCAGGGCGACGCGATGAGCCTCGCCTACCCGGCCGGTGTCGCGGCCGAGGGGATTGACCTCGTGAAGCTGGATCGCCGTCCGGATGTGGCGGATGCCCGCAAGGCCGGGGCCAGCATCGCCAAGGCCGCCGGTGACAAGTCGGTGACGCTGATCGCCGAGAGCGTGGCGCGCCCGGCCGAGATCGCCATGGGTGTGGTGCTGCGCAGCTACCGCTACACCGCCCAGAAATCGCAGCCGGCGGATGTGCCGGCCGACGCCAGCGTGATGTGCAAGGACCCCGAGGCAGCCGCCGGCGCCTTTGGGCCGCTTCTGGCGCAGGCCGAGGGCGTGGTCTTTACCCGCGATCTCGTGAGCGCGCCGGCCAACGTGCTGACCACCACGACATTCGCCGATGAACTGGTGGCGCTGGGCGAGCTGGGCGTCGAGGTCGAGGTTCTGGACGAGCCCAAGCTCGTGGAGCTTGGCATGCGGGCGCTGCTGGGCGTGGGGCAGGGCTCGGAAAGCCCCTCGAAGGTGGTCGTGATGCGCTGGAAGGGCGGCACGGGTGCGCCGCTGGCGCTGGTCGGCAAGGGCGTCGTCTTCGACACCGGGGGCATCAGCCTCAAGCCCGCCGCGGGCATGGAAGACATGACCATGGACATGGGCGGCGCGGGCACCGTCGCGGGCGTCATGAAGTCCGTGGCCACACGCAAGGCCAAGGCCAATGTGACGGGCCTTGTCGGGCTGGTCGAGAACATGCCCGACGGGCGCGCGCAGCGTCCGGGCGACATCGTGAAGACCATGAAGGGCGACACGGTCGAGATCATCAACACCGACGCCGAGGGCCGGATGGTTCTGTGCGACGTGATGTGGCACGCGCAGGAAGCCGAGAAACCCGCCGCAATGGTCGATCTTGCCACGCTCACCGGGGCCTGCGTGATCGCGCTGGGCCACGAGAATGCCGCGGTCTATTCGAACGACGACGGTTTCGCCGATGACTTCCTCAAGGCGGCCAAGGCCGAGGGCGAGGGTGCCTGGCGGATGCCGCTGGGCGAGGCCTATGACGCGATGCTGAAATCCGACAAGGCGGACTTCAAGCACGTGGGCGGCAGGCCTGCCGGGTCGATCACCGCGGCGCAGTTCCTCAAGCGCTTCGTGAAGGACGATGTGCCCTGGATCCACCTCGACATCGCGGGTGTGGCGCAGGTCGCCGCAGACACGGCGCTGGCTCCGAAGGGCGCGACCGGCTGGGGCGTCATGGCGCTGGACCGGCTTGTGCGCGACCGCTTCGAACAGGAGTGAGATGGGCGCGGCCTACTTCTATCACCTGACCCGGCGCCCGCTGGAGGCGACGCTCCCGCTGCTGCTGGAGCGGTCGCTTGCGGCGGGCTGGCGGGTGGCGGTGCGTGGCGTGGACCCCGCGCGGATCGACTGGCTGGACGAGAAGCTCTGGCTGGTGGACGACGAGGGATTTCTGCCGCACGGCGTTGCCGGCGGTAAGCACGACGCGGATCAGCCGGTGCTGCTGACCACGGGGGCCGAGGCGGGCAACCGCCCGGCCTGCGTCATGGCCATCGACGGCGCCGAGGTGGCACCGGACGAGGTCAAGGCGCTGGAACGGGTCTGCATCCTGTTCGACGGCCACGATACGGAGGCGGTGCAGCACGCGCGCGGGCAGTGGAAGACGCTGACCGCTGGCGGCGTTGCGGCGCAGTACTGGTCCGAGGAATCGGGCAAGTGGGAAAAGAAGGCCGAGCATGGGGCCTGAGGCGGCGCGGATCAGGCCGGCCAAGGCGGGCGATCTGCCCGTCATCGAGGCCATCGTCTCGGCGGCCTACGGTCCCTACGAGGCACGGATCGGCGTGCGGCCCGGGCCGCTCGACGACGATTATGCCGGACCGATTGGAAAGGGGCAGGTGCATGTCCTGGAGGCGGAAGAGCCCTGCGGGTTCGTCATCCTGATCCCGCAGGAGGATGCGATGCTTCTCGATAATGTCGCGATCCTGCCCGCCGCGCAGGGGCGGGGCTTTGGCGGCATGCTGATGCGCTTTGCCGAGGCACAGGCGCGCGCGGCGGGCTTCACGCACATCCGGCTTTATACTCATGAGAAGATGGTCGAGAACCGCGCGCTCTACGCCCGAATCGGCTATGTCGAAACGGGGCGCAAGACCGAGCGGGGCCTGGCGCGCGTCTACTTCGAGAAGCTGCTCTAGCGTTCGAGCACCATGCGGTTGTCGGCGATCTCGACCCGGCTGAACTGCTGCAGGTAGCTCATCCCCAGCAGGGACTGCGACATCTCTCCGCCGTTGACGAAGGCCCGCACGTGGCGGTCGGCGAAGGGGCCGATTGACACGCTGTCAAGCGTGACGGGCGCGGTGGCAACGGCGCCATTGGCAGTCATCGCTTCGGAGAAATACGAAAGTTCGTCAGGGTCGATCCCGGCGCGGCGGGCATCGTCGCGGGTGAGCACCAGCATGCTTGCGCCGGTGTCCACCACGAAGCGCGTGGGCGTGCCGTTCACATCGACCGTTGCGTAATAGTGCCCGTCGGGGCCGCGGGGCAGCTCGATCCGGCCCTCCTGCGCGAAGACCGCCTGTTGCGGGGCAACGGTGGCGCGGATGTCGTCCCAAAGACCGACGGCGGCGATCACCCCGAGGAAAATCAGGCCCCAGAGAGCAAGGTTGCGCATGTTCTGGCCCAGCCGGGCGCGGTCGGTGATGATGAACCACGTGACCAGCGCGCCCCCGAGAAGGCCGAGATAGGCCAGGCTGGCGATCTGGTCTCCGGTCATGCGCTCCCTCCGCTCATGCCCTGAAAGATAGGGTCGCGGTCACGATTTCATAGGGTTCAGCCGCCGGCAAAGCCGAAATCTCGCAACCCGTCGAGCACGAACTGGACCGAGAGCGCGGCCAGCAGCATGCCCAGCAGCCGGGTGACGACCGTGATTCCGATACGGCCCAGCAGGCGTTCTATCATTCCCGCCGAGAGGAAGAACGTCATCACGACGGCAAGGCAGGTTGCCATGATGCCAAGCACGCCTGCCATCTCGGCGGGGCCCTCGGCCCGCCCCATGAGAAGGATCATCGTGGCGATGGCGCCGGGGCCGGCGATGAGCGGGATGGCGATCGGAAAGACCGAAGGGTCGGGATAGTCCTCCTCGGCCTCGTCGGCCTGTCCCGCGCGGCGCTTGGTGCGTCGCTCGAACAGCATGTCGAGTGCGGTGAGGAAAAGCAGGATGCCGCCTGCGATGCGGAAGGCGGGCATGGAGATGCCGATGAATCCCAGCACGGCCTCGCCGAAGAAGGCAAAGAGCGTCAGCAGCGCCAGAGCGACCAGACAGGCCCGGATCGCCACGGCGCGGCGGTGGGCCGCGTCGGTGCCGGCGGTCAGGGCGATGAAGACAGGGGTCAGGCCCACCGGGTCGATCACCACGAAAAGCGTGGCGAAGGAGGTTATGAGGAAGGCGCTGTCCATGCCGGCGGGGTAACGGCAACGCGCCCTCCTGTCCAGTTGGCGCGTGCCGCAAGGCTCAGGCGCTCTCGGCGCTCTCGAGCTTTTCCTGCGCCTTCATCCAGAGCCCTTCGGCCTTTTGCAGACCTTCCATGACCTCGGCGTATTTCTTGTTCCAGACCTCGAGCTCGCCCACGCGGGTGTCCTCGTAGAGCGTCGGATCGGCCAGCTTGGCGGCGAGCTTTTCGCGCATCTGCTCGATCTTGGTGACGCGCTCCTCGCATTTGCGCACCTCGGCGCGCAGCTCGAGGATGACCTCGCGCGGCGGGCGCTTGGGCTTTTCCGGGGCCTTGTCGGCGGCCGCCGTGGTCTGCTTGGCGGGGCGGCTGTCGGTCAGCAGGAACTGGCGGTAGGTTTCGAGATCGCCATCGTAGGGCGCGACGCTGCCGTCGGAGACCAGCCAGAGCCGGTCGGCCACGAGGCTCAGCAGATGCATGTCGTGGCTCACGAGGATCACCGCGCCGGAATAGGCGTTGAGCGCCTCGGTCAGCGCCTCGCGGCTCTCGATGTCGAGGTGGTTGGTCGGCTCGTCGAGGATCAGCATGTGCGGCGCGTCGAGCGTGGCGAGCAGCAGCGACAACCGCGCCTTCTGGCCGCCCGACAGGCGCCCGACCTCGGTTTCCGCCTGCGCGGCCTGCAGGCCGAAGCTTGCCAGTTGCGCGCGCAGTTTCGCGGGCGGCGTGCCGGGGCGTTCGCGCTGCAGGTGCTGCAGCGGGGATTCGTCGAGATGCAGCTCGTCAACCTGGTGCTGAGCAAAGTAGCCCACCCGCAGCTTGGAGGACCAGGTCATCTTGCCGTCCATAAGGGGCAGCCGGTCGGCGAGCAGCTTCGAGAGCGTCGACTTGCCCTGGCCGTTGCGGCCCAGTAGCGCGATGCGGTCGTCCTGGTCGATGCGCAGGTTCAGCCGGCGCAGCACCTCGGTCTCGCCATAGCCGGTGACGCCGCCTTCGAGCGCCACGATGGGCGGCGAAAGCTCCTCGGGCTGCGGGAAGCTGAAGACGCGCTTGGCGGCCTCTTCGGGGGCCGTCACCATGTCCATCCGCTCGATCATCTTCAGGCGTGCCTGCGCCTGCTTGGCCTTCGAGGCCTTGGCGCGGAACCGGTCGACGAAGCTCTGCAGGTGGGCGCGGCGCGCCTCCTGCTTCTTGGCGGTGGCGGTGGCCTGGGCGCGCTTTTCGGCGCGCTGGCGGGCGAACTGGTCGTAGGGGCCGTTGTAGAGCGTGAGCTGCCGGTCCTCGAGATGCAGGATCGCGCCCACGGCGCGGTTCAGCAGGCCCCGGTCGTGGCTGATGACGATGACCGTGTGCGGGTAGCGCGAGAGATACCCCTCAAGCCAGAGCGCACCTTCGAGGTCGAGGTAGTTGGTCGGCTCGTCGAGCAGCAGCACGTCGGGCTGTGCAAAAAGCACGCCCGCAAGCGCCACGCGCATGCGCCAGCCGCCCGAGAAATCCGACACCGGCCGCGCCTGCGCCGCCTCGTCGAAGCCGAGCCCTTTGAGGATCGCCGCCGCGCGCCCCTCGGCGCCCCAGGCGTCGATGTCGGTGAGCCGCGTCTGGATTTCGGCGATGCGGTGCGGGTCCTCGGCCGTCTCGGCCTCGGCCATGAGCGCTGCGCGCTCGGTGTCGGCCTCGAGCACCGTCTCGACGAGGTTCAGCCCGGTGGCCGGGGCCTCCTGAGCGACGCCGCCGATGCGGGCGCGCGGGGGCAGGGTGATCTCGCCGCCATCGAGCGGCTGTTCGCCCCGGATGAGCCGGAAGAGCGTGGTCTTGCCCGCGCCGTTTGGCCCGACGAGGCCGACCTTGTGGCCGTCGGGAATGGTCGCGCTGGCGCCCTCGAAAAGGGGACGCCCGGCGATGGAAAAGGAAATGTCGTCGATCCGCAGCATGCGCCGCCTCTAGCAGGTTGCCGGCACCGGGGGAAAGGGCAAACGGGCGGCTTCTTCTTGGCGTAAGTATCCCGGGGGAGACGCGGCGCAGCCGCGGCGGGGGCAGAGCCCCCCAGTCCCGAAAGCGACAACGAAGAACCCCCGCCGGCAGCACCGGCGGGGGCGGCATTCTTGCAGAGCGCAAACCCTACTTGAACTTCTTGATCTCGCCCGTCCGAAGCCGCGCGACGTAGGAGCCAAGCTCCTTCTTCACGATGGGCATCAGCAGGTAGAGCGCGATCACGTTCACGACCGCCATCGAGAAGAGCATCGCGTCCGAGAAGTCGATGACGGGGCCGAGGTTCGCGGCCGCGCCGATCACGATGAAGAGGCAGAAGATCACCTTGAAGACGTTCTCCTTCATCGCGCCTTCCCCGAAGAGATAGGTCCAGGCCTTGAGGCCGTAGTAGCTCCACGAGATCATGGTCGAGAAGGCGAAGAGCACCACCGCGATGGCGAGCATCGCCGGGAACCACGAGAAGCTCTGCGCATAGGCGGCCGAGGTCAGCTCCACCCCGGTCACATCACCCTCGGTGGCGATCCGGCCCAGCTCGGCGTTCCAGACGTACATGCCGGTCTCGGCGTCGAGGTTCAGCACGCCGGTGATGACGATGACGAGCGCCGTCATCGTACAGATCACCACCGTGTCGATGAAGGGCTCGAGCAGGGCGACGTAGCCCTCGGTGACGGGCTCCTTGGTGCGCACCGCCGAGTGGGCGATGGCGGCCGAGCCGATGCCCGCCTCGTTCGAGAAGGCGGCCCGGCGGAAGCCCTGGATCAGCGCGCCGGTAAAGCCGCCCGCGACGCCGAGACCGGTAAAGGCGCCCTCGAATATCTGGCCGAAGGCCCAGCCGATCTCGTCGAAGTTGCGCAGCAGGATGATCACCGACACGATCACGTAGAAGATGCCCATGAAGGGCACGACCTTCTCGGTCACGCGGGCGATGGACTTGATGCCGCCGACGATGACGATGCCCGTCAGGACGGCGAGCGCCGCGCCGGTGATCCAGCCGGGATATTCGCCCAGGACGCCCGCAAGCTGCGCATGCGCCTGGTTGGCCTGGAACATGTTGCCGCCACCAAGCGCGCCGAGGATTGTGAAGATGCAGAAGACGACCGCGAAGATCGACCCGCCCTTGAGCCCGCGCTCGGCAAAGCTCTTGGTCATGTAGTACATGAGCCCGCCCGACACGCGCCCGTCCGGGTATTCGTTGCGGTATTTCACGCCGAGCGTGCATTCGGTGAACTTGGTGGCCATGCCGAAGAGGCCCGCGACGATCATCCAGAAGGTGGCGCCCGGCCCGCCGATGCTGACGGCCACCGCAACGCCCGCGATGTTGCCAAGGCCCACGGTGCCCGACAGCGCCGTGGCCAGCGCCTGGAAGTGGCTGACCTCGCCCGCGTCTTCGGGGTCGGAATAGTCGCCCTTCACCAGTTTGATGGAATGCACGAAGCCCTTGAACTGGATGAAGCCGAAGTAGCCGGTGAAGATCAGCGCGGCCACCACCAGCCAGAGCGCGATCCACGAGAAGTTGGTGCCGGGCAGGTCGGCGAAGATCAGCGCGACGTACCAGCCGGTATAATCCGCGAAGATCTGGTTGATGGTCTGGTCGAGCCCCTGCGCCGCCGCCGGGCCGGCGGAGAGGAGGGCGGCCGCGGACAAGGCGGCGGCAATGGAAAACTGCTTCATGATGCTGCCTTTCCGGTCAGGGAACGATGACTGTGGGCACCGGCGCGATCTGGGCGAGGCCCAGGGGCACCGATCCGAAGACGCGCGAGGAGACGGAGTTGCGGCCCGAGCGCCCGACGAAGATCATCGCGGCCTTCTGGGCGCCGGCGATCTCGGCGATGATCTCGACGACCTGTCCGTAGCGGATCTCGCCGGTGCAGGTGACGCCGGCCTTTTCGATCTCGGCGATGGCGGGTTCGAGGATCACTTCGCGGGCGCGGGAGATCTCGTCCTTGCGGCGGCCGTGCCGTTCCTCGAGCTCTTCGGGTGTGAGGAAGGAATAGGGGGACCATTCGAGCACGTGCACGATGTGCAGCGCCGCGCCCTCCTTTCTTGCCCGTTCCAGCGCGTAGGAGAGCAGCGAACTGTCCTCTACGCTGCCTTCGTAGGCCACGACGAATTTTTCTGAAGTCATCGGCTTGTGTCCCCGTGTTGGTGTCGTTGTCGCTTTCTTCTTGTTTTTCGCGGCGCCCGTGGGCACCCGCGTTGGTTGAGCGTGGCGCGGAACCGGGGCTTGCGTCATGGATTCTGCGGCACCGCCCGGATTTCCGCCGAAATATGAACCATTTTTCTCACATCTGGCGCAAAAGTAGACCTGTGAGAGTCGGACTATAGCTCTGGTTGCGTGTTTCGGGCCGAAAAAACTCCGGCGTGCCGGACCCCCGCCATTGCGTGGGGACGGGGCCAGAGGTCGAGGCGGACGCAAAAAAGGGCGCCGCCCGGAGGCGACGCCCTTTCGGAACGTGCTCGGATTTTATCCGGTCAGTGTGCGGTGCGCATCTCGGCCAGATGGGCGGCGCAGCCGGTGAGGGCGGCGTAGTCGTCGGTCACCAGCCGCACCGGGAACTGGCGCATGAACTCGGAGAAGCGGCCCTTGTCGCAGAAGGCGGCCTCGAACCCGTTGGTGGCGAGATGCGGCGCGAAGTGGCGCGCCACGCCGCCGATCAGGTAGATGCCGCCGAAGGGCAGGGTGATCAGCGCGAGGTTGCCCGCCGCGCGGCCGAGGAAGCGCACGAAATGCGCCACGGCCTGTGCCGCGAGCGGATCGGTCGCGACACTGTCCATGATCGCCGCGGCCTCCTTGGGGTGCGCCCCGGCCTCGGAGGCGAGCCAAGCGTAGAGATGCTCGAAGCCACGGCCTGACAGGACCTCTTCAAGGCCGGGCTGGCCGTGGTCATGTTCGAGGTGATCGCGCAGGAAGGCCATGAGGCGCAGCTCTTCCTCGCTCTGAAGCGGCAGCGTGACATGGCCGGCTTCGGACGGGGGGACAAGGGTGCGGTCGCCAAGGCGGAAGACCGGGGCCGCGTTCATGCCGGTGCCCACACCGATCACCAGCCGTGCGGCGTTCGGGCTTGCCGGGGCGCCGGGCAGGATGTCGGTTACCTCGGCTTCTGGGATGTGACCCAGGGCGTGCCCCTGCGCCTGAAGGTCGTTGAGCACGGTGACGGTTTCCGCCCCGGTGGCGCCGCCGATCAGCGTGCGGTCGATTTCCCAGTCGCGGTTGGTCAGGTGGCCGTGCCCATCGCGCACGGGACCGGCCACCGCCACGCTGGCGGCGGCGGGGGTGGCGCCGGTTTCCGCGATGAAGGCGCGCAGGACGGCCGCGAGGCTGTCGTAGGCGTCGTTGCGGAACTTGCGCACGCTGTCGGGCAGGAGCAGGCCGTCCTCGGCCAGCGCGACGCGGGTATTGGTGCCGCCGACGTCGGCGACCAGACAGCTCTCGCTCATGCGGTTCAGTCCTTCAGGGCCTTTGCGAGCGCGTGGTACGAGGCTTTGGGCGTGCGTTCAAGGCTGTCGAAATCCACATGCACGAGACCGAAGCGCTTCTCGTAGCCGAGCGACCATTCGTAATTGTCCATGAGCGACCAGATGTAATAGCCCTTCACGGGCACGCCTTCGTCCGCCGCGCGTTTGACCGAATGCATGTGATCGTCGAGGTAGTCGATGCGCGGCTGGTCGTTCACCGCGCCATCCTCGATCACGTCGGGCGAGGCGAGGCCGTTTTCGGTGACATAGAGCGGCAGGTCGCCGGTGTATTCCTTCGCGGTGCGTGTGAGGAAGTTGTAGAGCCCCTCGGGATAGATCTCCCAGCCCATGAGGGTCTTGGGCAGCGGGCCTTCGACCTCTTCGAGGTGCGGCCAGGGCTCGTCGTTGGCGGCAATGACCTTGCGGGTGTAGTAGTTGATGCCACACCAGTCGACCTTCTGGCTGATGAGGCCCATGTCGTCCTGCCAGTTGGCGGGCATGTGCGGCTCCAGCCCCTCGAGCACGTTCTTCGGGTATTCGCCCTTGAAGACGCCGCCCAGGAACCAGCGGTTGTAGATGCCGTCGTAGCGGTCGGCGGCGGCGCGGGTGGCCTCGCTGTCGTCGGCGGGGGTGGACCACTCGAAGTTGAAGACACCGCCGAGGTTCTTGAGGCCGAGACCGCGCATGACCTCGATTGACCGCCCGTGGGCGAGCAGCACGTGGTGCATGGCGCGCGCGGTGGCGCGCACGTCGCGGATGCCGGGGGCCTGAAGCCCCATGAAGTGGCTGAGCCAGGCCACGCACCAGGGTTCGTTGATGGGGGCCACGGAATACATCCGGTCGCCGATGCGCGACATGATGGTCTCGGTGAATTCGGCGAAGTGGTCGGCGATGTCGCGGTTGCGCCAGCCGCCCTTGTCGGCCAGCGGCGAGGGCAGTTCCCAGTGGTAGAGCGTGGCGCAGGGCTTGATGCCGCGTTCCAGCATGGCATCGGTGAGCCGGTCGTAGAAATCGAGCCCTTCGGGGTTCACCGTCTTGCCGTCGGGCATGACCCGTGCCCAGGAGGTCGAGAAGCGGTAGCAGTCGAAGCCCGCTGCGGCCACGAGGTCGAGGTCGGCCTCGTACCGGTGGTAGTGGTCGCAGGCCGTGGCGCCGTTTTCGGCCCGCACCACGTTGCCCGGCGTGGCGGCGTAGTCGTCCCAGTGGGTGCGCCCGGCGCCGCCGAAGGCGTGGCCCTCGATCTGGTAGGACGAGGTGGCGGTGCCGAAGAGGAAACCTTCGGGGAAATCGGACCTGCGATATTTCATGAAATCCTCAAACTGGGGCTGGGCCGGTGGAGGCGCCCAGGATGAACTCGGCCTCCATCAGGCGGGTGGGTCTAGGCGCCTGGGGCGCCGCGATCATCGAAAGCAGCATCTGTGCGGCGTGGCGTCCGGCCTCGCGCACCGAAGAGCGGGTGGCGGTGAAGATCGGCACGTCGGCGCCGTTCTTCATGTAGCTGAGGTCGTCGTCGTGGGTGACGATCGATACGTCGCGCCCGGGGATCAGGCCGAGCTCCTGCACCGCGCGGCGCACACCGATGGCCGCGATCAGGGAGGAGACGAGAAAGGCGGTGGGCGCGTCCTTGCCATGGAGCAGTTCGAGGGCGACCTCGTGGCCGAAGAGTTCTGTCATCTCGCCGGCACACATGCGGGCGGGATCAGGCTGGACGTCGTGTGCGGCCAGCGCCGTCTCGTAGCCCAGCCGGCGGCGGTGGGCGAAGTCCATGTCCTCGTGGCCGTTGATCAGCGCAATGCGGCGGTGGCCGAGGTCGAGCAGGTGGGTGGTCGCACGCTCGAAGGCGCGTTCGCTGTTGCTGTCGACCCAGGCGTAGGGTTCCTCGATGCGGCTGGCGCGGCCGTGCACGACGAAGGGCAGGCCGAGGCTGTTGAGCAGCGAGATCCGGCCATCGTCGAGGCGGGGGCCGTGCACGACCATGCCGTCGACATTGCCGCGCGCCCGGATCGAGCGGTAGAGATCTTCTTCGCCGCCTTCTCCAACAAGGCTCATGACCATGTCGTAGCCGGAGGCGGCGTAGACCTCGCCTGCGCCGGAGATGAAGTCGCCGAAGACGGGGTTCACCATCTGGTGGCGGTCGGAGACGGGAATCACGTGGCCGATGGCCATGCTGCGCCCGGTGGCGAGCCCCTTGGCGCGCGAGTTGGGGCTGTAGTTCAGTTCGCGCGCGGTCCGGATGACCCGCTGCCGCGTGGCCTCGCTGACCTCGGGGTAGCCGTTCAGCGCGCGGCTGACGGTCGTCTGGGACAGCTGGAGGTGCTCTGCGAGCTGGCGGAGGTTCATGGGGGGCACGATTCAAAGCGCTTTCAATTTCCGGGACGATACACGTAAAACCTGTGCCCGGAAAAGAGGCTTTGCAAAGTCGTCTTTTAGCTGCGGCGCAGCATAATTCGTAAGGCTTGCAATGACGGTTACCGATTGACAGTGTGGCGTCAAGCGCGGACGGTGTTTGCGTCAAAGCGCTTTGGGAGGTCGGGGGCGTTTTCCCGGCTCAACCGCCGCGATACTCAGAACCGGTGCCCCACGAGGGTGCGCATTACGGGAGGAAGATTTATCATGAAATCCGCACTTTTGACCGGAGCCGCTGCGCTGGCGCTTTTTGCCGGCACAGCCCAGGCGC
>CAYNKL010000071.1:0-20384 GCA_964397775.1 uncultured Rhodobacterales bacterium
ATATGGAGCGCTGCGTCGGGGCAGCAAGATTGCCCTGCTCACGCTGGGGCTTTGGGCCGCACCCGCGCTGGCCGAGCAGGTCGATATCCTGGCGCTCGGCGACAGCCTCACCCAGGGCTACGGGCTTCAGGAAAAGGACGGGTTCGTGCCGCGCCTGGAAACCTGGTTGCGTGAACGCGATCACGATGTGGCAATCGTGAACGCCGGTGTCTCGGGCGACACCACGGCCGGAGGATTGTCGCGGGTGGAATGGTCGCTCACGCCCGAGATCGACGCGATGATCCTGGCGCTCGGCGCGAACGACATGCTGAGAGGACTCGATCCGGAGGTCGCGCGCGACAATCTGGAGGGCATTCTCGAAGTGGCTCAGCTGCAGAATATTCCCGTCCTTCTGATCGGCCTCGAAGCTCCCGGAAACTATGGGGCCGATTACAAGCAGGCCTTCGATGCGATCTATCCGGACTTGGCTGAGGAATACGAAACGCTATATCTCGACAGCTTCTTCGCAGGTCTCCGAGAGGACGGCGCGCTTCCCGACGATCTGTCCCAATTCGTCCAGGCAGATGGACTGCACCCCAATCCGGCCGGCGTGGAACGGATCGTGGAGGGCGTCGGACCGAAAGTGGAAGAGTTGATCGAAAAGCTGGACCACTAGGTCCGGAGGGTCACGAGTTCGGGTCTGCTGCCCTCACGCCCCTTCGCCTGCAACGTCGTTACCCCCGGAGGAATAGGCGACGTATGCCACCGAAAGAAGCGACATCGTGAGCGAAGCGGCGATGTAAAGTCCGAAGGCCGAGAAAAGCGACATCTGACCGGTCAGCCAGCCGGTGAGCCCGGCACCGAAACCGAGAAGGCTCCCGCCCAGAAAGATGATGATCGCTGCCATGGTCGTCCCCCACCACTTCGATGAGGGAAGATATAGCGACCCACTTTGCCTTGAATCGGGCCCAATTGAGGCATCGCCTGCCTAAGTTTCTTAATAATTGGTAGAGGAAGCGCGTAAAGGAGCCCGTTTTACCCGTCGCGGCCCCTTTGAGAGCAACTTCAAGGCGCCTCGTATCGTCGAATGGGGCGGCTTAGCGCCCCGATTCGAAGTCTACATGACTGTTACCTTGGCGCCCATCGGCACACGCTCGTACAGGTCGATGACGTGGTCATTGATCATCCTGATGCAGCCGTTCGACACGGACCGACCGATCGAGCTTGGCTGCGTCGTGCCATGGATCCGGAAGTAGGTGTCACGCCCGTTCTGGAAGAGATAGAGGGCACGCGCGCCGAGCGGGTTGCCCGGCCCACCAGGCTGGACGTAGTCGTTGTCCACGAACTCGGAATAGGCTTGCGGCTCGCGTTCGATCATCTCGTTCGTCGGGCGCCATGTGGGCCACTTCTTCTTCGCGCCGATCTCCGCCTCGCCGGTGAAGGCGAGACCCGCCTTGCCCACGCCGACGCCGTAACGACGCGCCTCGCCGGGTGCCGTAATGAAGTAGAGCAGATGCGCACGGGGCAGGATCAGGATCTGGCCCGGCTCCATGTCGCGCTTCATGCCGACAGTCTGCGGCTGGAAGACAGGATCAAGTTCGTACGCCAGCGCGGGCGTCGCGAGGCTAGCTGCCGCAGCAGCAAAGAAAGTTCGCCGGTCGATCATGAAAAAACCCCGTTTCAGCGCGTGGAAGCGACTTGGTTATTCCTCGCCCGGGCACAAAAATCAACTCGCGCCGGGTGTTCGCAGGGATAACGATACAGTGGGCGTGGTGTTCCTGCCCTATTGTCGCGGCGCGTTGGCGTTGCGGCCCGCCACGATCACGCTGATCGTATAGGCGGTTTCCGGCGTCAGCCCCGCGAGAATCGCGGCGGCGGCGTCCGGCTGCATCCTCCCGAGAAAGCCCGCCGCGAACTCCGGATCCATGGTTTCGAACAGCGCAGCGGCCTGCTTGGGCTTCATCGAGGCATAGACATCGGTCAGACGCGCCACGTCGTCCTCGGCGGCGGTTCGCGCGGTCGCAAGCGTCGCGCGCAGGCTGGCTTCGGCTTCCTCGAGACGCGCGAGCTTTCGATCGATTTCGTTTTCCGCAACCGAGAGCGCCTGCATCCGCACGTCGATTTCCTCTTCAAGCGTGGCCACCCGCGCCTCTCGCGCCTTCAGCGCTTCGATCATCGGACGAAGGTCTTCCTCCGAAACGTAGACCTGATTCGCCGCAGCACCTGGCTCTGCTCCCGCTCCGGAACTGGAGGCCATCTCCGGCGTAGAATGCTCTCCTTCGGTGGTCGCGGCCTCGTTCGCCGCCATCGCATCGCTTGCGCCCACGGCAATCCGAAGCGTGGCCGACGCCAGAAGCAGTCCGCCGATCAGGGCAAGGACGCCACCGCCGCGCCGGATCGAACGGCGCACACGTGGCTTCTTCCCGGCCGGTTTTGCCGTCGTCTTGGTCTTCTTGGACGCCATCACGCAGCCCCCCGTCCGGCATGCCGCATGAAGACGGTATCGCTCTCCGTTCTCGGACGTACGGTCTCTTCAGGTTTCGGACGCGTTGCCTCGTCCTTCGGCAAGCCGTGCATCGAGGCAAGGTGAAGCTCGAGGCGCTTCGCCGTTTCCTCGGCGCGCATGGTGAGGTCCGCCAGCGATTCACTCGATTCGCCGGCTGTCTTCTGCGCTTCGGCAAGCGTGCGCGTCAGGTCGTCCACCTGGGCAGACAGCACCGCCACGGCGCCGCCCACCCCGTTTTCGAGGTCCGTGAATCGCGTCAGCCGGCGAGACAGGACGAAACAGTAGAAACCCGCCCCCAGCGCGCCCGCGGCAAGCAGGATATCGGCAATCAAATCCATTCCCATCCCTTTCAGTTCAGTACGAATTCGGTCACGAGGAGGTCGCGCACGCGCCCCTCACCGGCCACCAGCTGGATCCGGCGCAGGAGCTGCGCACGCAGGCGGATGAGTGCGCCTGGCGCCTCGATATCCCGCGATTCGAGCGCGCGCAGGTAAGAGTTCATCACGTCCTGGACGCGCGGCAGGATCCGCTCGACGTCGGCCTGCGCGCTTCCAGGTACCTCCAGACTCGCCCGGAAACGGAGGTGCGCCGCCTGCGCACCGGGCCCGAGAGAAATGACCATCGGCGGGATCTCGATGAACGCGACATCGCCCAGCGGCGTCATGGGCTCGGCCGGTGCCTCGGGGCTGTCTTCGGCGTACTCTGCGGAATCGCCCCCGCCGCCAAGCCCCAGAAGACCCGACGACACTGCGAAAAAGCCCCCGCCCGCCCCTGCAAGCGCAAGCACGACGCCAATGATAAGGGGCAACTTGGACGGCTTCGCGGGCGCGGCCCCTTCCTCGTCGACAGTGGTGTCAGTCATTCCACAGCCTCTTCGATGGATCCCGGCCGCACCCTTCTGGCCGACCAGGGGTGACCATATGCAAAAGGGGCTAACTGATTGTTAAGTCTGATAGGTCAGTGTCCGGCCAACCGAACAGAACGTTTGGACGGAGGCCGGTGGTGGAGCAGATTACCTCAGTTTGGACAGCGCTCAGCGTGCGACAGCGGATCGTGGTTCTTGCCGCGACCGTGGCCACGGTGCTGTCCGTGTTCTTTCTTGCGCGCCTGGCGTCCACGCCCAGCATGTCGCTGCTCTATGCAGGGCTGGAAAACGGCGCGGCCGGCGAGGTGGTGCAGGCGCTGGAGGCGCGGGGTATTCCCTACGAGGTCAACGGTGGCGCCATCCTCGTACCCGATTCGCAGCGCGACAGCCTGCGCCTGACGCTGGCCAGCGAAGGCCTGCCCGCGAACTCCAACCAGGGCTACGAACTGCTCGACAGCCTGTCCGGATTCGGCACCACGTCGCAGATGTTCGACGCCGCCTATTGGCGGGCCAAGGAAGGCGAACTTGCGCGCACCATCGTGTCGAACCCGAATATCTCGAGCGCACGGGTCCATATCGCGAACTCGAGCGCCAATCCCTTTCAGCGCGATGTCACGCCCACGGCGTCGATCTCGGTGTCCACCTCCGGCGGGGAGCTTTCCGTGCAGCAGGCACGCGCGCTGAAGTACCTCGTGGCGTCTGCCGTACCGGGCCTTGTCCCCGAAGACGTTGCGGTGATCGACGGGCGTGGCGGCCTCATCGCCAGCGAGAGCGAAAACAGCGCGGGTCCCACCGCCGAAGACAGGGCAGTGGGTCTGCGCGAGCGCGTGCAACGGCTGGTCGAGGCCCGCGTCGGCACCGGCAATGCGGTGGTCGAAGTCAGCGTCGAGACGGTGACCGATCGCGAATCGATCCGCGAACGCCGGTTCGACCCGCAGGAACGCGTGGTCATTTCCACCGACACAGAGGAAAGCAGCGAGACCTCGCAGGAGACCGGCGGCGGCGATGTCACGGTGGCCTCGAACCTCCCCGACGGCGCGGCCGGCGGTGGCGGGGACTCCTCCCAATCTCAAAGCTCCGAAACGCGCGAACGGGTCAATTTCGAGGTTTCCGAAACCACCCGGGAGGTCACCCGGATGCCAGGGGCAGTCCGCCGGCAGACCGTCGCCGTCCTCGTGAACGGCAGCTATCAGGAGGGTCCGGACGGCGAACAGCAGTTCGTCCCGGTCCCCGATGAGGAGCTTGCAGCGCTGCGTGATCTCGTGGCCTCGGCCGTGGGTTTCGACGAGGCGCGAGGGGACCAGATCACCATCCGCTCCCTGCCCTTCGAGCGTCCGGAAGGCCTCGGAACCGGGCCGATCTCTCCCGGCCTCTTCACCGGAACGATCGACACGATGCGCCTGATCCAGATGGCGATCCTCGCGGTCGTCGCCCTGATCCTTGGCATGTTCGTGGTGCGGCCGATCCTTGCCGCTCCGGGCGCCGCGGCACTGCCGGCCCCCGCGGGGGATGGCGAGGATGGCTACGATGGGATGGGCGGCACGGCACTCGACGGGGAAATCGAACCCGCCGGCGGCTTCGGCGATCTGCCGATGCTGACCGACGGACCCGACTTCGGAGGAATGGGAATGGTCGACTTCGATTCGCCGATCGGCGGCACAGGGACGGACGGCGACCCGGTCGAACGGCTGCGCAACCTCATCGAGGAGCGCAAGTCGGAGACAGTGGAGATCCTGCGCAGCTGGCTTGAAGACGATCCCGAGAAGGAGAAGGCCCAATGACCGCCCTGCGCCAGTTTCTCGAGGATTTCGAGGCACCTGCCGCGAAACCCCGTCCTGCGCCGGAAGAGCCCGGCATCGGGGTGGCCCAGCTCGAGGCCGAGAAGCTCGAAGCCTACGAAAACGGCTATCGCGCCGGCTGGGACGATGCCGTGAAGGCCCAGACGGAAGAGAGCAGCCGCATCTCCAGCGCGCTGGCCCAGAACCTCCAGGACCTCTCCTTCACCTACAACGAGGCCTATTCCCAGGTGATGAATGCGATGGCCCCCCTGCTTGAGGAAATGGTCAGCGCCTTGCTGCCCGGCCTGGCCCGCGAAGCGCTCGGACCGCAGGTTCTCGAACAGTTGCACGGCACCGCGCGCGAGACCGGATCCGTCGGGGTGATCATCGCGGTGGCCCCCGGCGTCGCCGAGAGCGTCGCGCCTCTCCTCGAACAGGATTTCGGCTTCCCGGTAACTCTGCAAGAGGACGACACCCTCACCGAGGGCCAGGCCGACCTTCGCTTCGGCGAGACCGAGCGACAGATCGACCTCACCGAAGCGCTCGAGACCATCACGGAGTCCGTCCGCGGCTTCGTTCACGACAACCGGAGGATGACGGCTCATGGATGACTTCGACAAAGGCCAGGCCGGCGAAACGGCCTCCGTCTTCACCTCTGTCCCGATCGAGATCACGGTTTCGGTGGGCCGGGCAAGGCCGCTGGTACGCGACCTGCTGCAGCTGACCAACGGATCAGTGCTCACACTCGACAAGCGCCTCGAGGATCCGGTCGAGCTCTACGTGGGCGACAGGCTGATCGCCATCGGGGCGCTCGAGGTGATCGAGGGCGACGAGCAAGGGCGCCTTGCCGTGAGGGTGACCGAGGTGGCCGACCTGCAGACACCGGCCTGACCCATGATCCGGATCGCGCTTGCGGCGTTCTTCCTGCTGCTGCCCGTCGCGGCATCGGCGCAGTCGATCTCCGTCGACCTGGGCGAAGGCGGCTCGGTGACGGGCACGAGCATTCAGCTCATCGCGCTCATCACCCTGCTGAGCCTCGCGCCCGGCATCGCGATCATGATCACCTGCTTCCCGTTCCTCGTGACGGTGCTGTCGATCCTGCGCCAGGCGATCGGCCTGCAGCAATCGCCGCCCAACATGCTGATCGTGAGCCTCGCCCTGTTCCTGACCTACTTCGTGATGGAGCCCGTCTTCACGCAGGCCTGGCAGAACGGCCTCCAGCCGCTGATCGATGAACAGATCGCGGTCGAGGATGCGATACCCGCCACGCTCGCCCCGTTCCGCGATTTCATGGCGGGCCGCACCGATCCTGCCACGTTCGAGGCCATGGCAGATCTTCGGCCAGACGCCGAGGGCCTGACGCTCGCGCCGGATACGCCGCTATCGGTCCTGGTGCCGAGTTTCATGCTGTCGGAGATCGCGCGCGCCTTTCAGGTCGGCTTCCTGATCTTCCTGCCCTTCCTGATCATCGACCTCGTCGTCGCGGCGGTGCTGATGTCGATGGGCATGATGATGGTGCCGCCCGCGATCGTCTCACTCCCGTTCAAGCTTGCCTTCTTCGTGATCGCGGACGGCTGGTCGCTGCTCGCGGGGGCGCTGGTTCGCAGCTATTTCTGAGGCACCGCCCTGAAGGACAAGTGCCGCTACCCGTTCGGTGTCATGTTCGGACGCGCCCGTCCGCGCTGCAGCCCCAACTGCCGTTCGCGCCAGACGATGGCGCCGCCCGCGGACATGACGACAGCCGAGCCCAGCAGGACCATGGTCGTCGGGACCTCGTCGAAGACAGTGTAGCCGATCAGGATCGCGAAGAGGAGCGAGGCATAGTCGAAGGGCGCCAGCACGGCGGCCTCCGCATGGCGGTAGGCGGTCGTCAGCAGGATCTGGCCAAAGCCGCCGATCAGCCCCGCCATGATCAGGCACAACAGGATCGGGGGCGAGGGCACCTGCCAGCCGAAGGGCAAGGTGAAGAGCGACAGGACGGTGGCCGTCATCGAAAACCAGAAGACGATGGCCGAGGTCTGCTCGGTCGCGACAAGTCTGCGGACATGCACCTGCGCCAGCGCGCGCATCGCAGCGGACACCATCATGAGCGCGACACCCATCGTTGCCGCCTGGTCGAGGTTGTCCACCGAGATGCGGGGCCAGAGCACGATCAGCACCCCGACCAGCCCGACCAGAACCGCGGAAATCCGGAAAGCGCGCAGCCGTTCGCCTAGAAGCAGTGCCGCCAGAAGGACGGTCATCAACGGCGCGGCGTAGCCCAGCGCCGTCACCTCGGGCAGAGGCAGCAGGCCGAGCGCTGCAAAGCCGCAGCCCATCGCCGTGACGCCCACGACCCCGCGCCAGACATGCCCCATCGGCCAGTCGGTGTGAAAGCCGGTGCGCAACTCGCCCCGAAAGAAGAGCCAAGCGACAATCACCGGCATGGCAAAGAAGGAGCGGAAGAAAACCGCCTCTCCCGGCGGCACTTCGGAGGAGCTGGCCTTAATCAGGGCGGACATCACGGTGAACAGCAGAATTGCGCTCGTCTTGAACGCGATGCCGCGCAGGGGGTGCATGGAAGATCCTTCGTGGTTGCAGGCAAACTGGCCCGCCCCGCAGGGAAGGTCAATCGCAGGCGCCCACCTACCGGCGGAATTACGGTGCCGCCCAATGCATGGGCCGCCAAAAGTAAAATCGCCGCCACCCCGGAGGATGGCGGCGATCATGTTGCCGGAACGAGGCGCTTCCGCGCCTCAGAGGTCGGCGTAGACGTGCTTCTCGGCCTGGCCGCCGGGGTGCGTCACCGCGCCCTTGTAGGTCGCACCGACGAGCTGGGCGTATTTCCACAGCGCGCCCGAGGCATAGATGGTCTCGCGCGGGCCGGCCCAGTCCTTCTTGCGCGCGGCAAGCTCTTCGTCGCTCAGGTCGACGGAAAGCTCGCCCGTGACGGCGTTGATCGTGATGACATCGCCCGTCTTCACGAAGGCGATCGGACCGCCCAGCGCCGCTTCGGGACCGACGTGGCCGACGCAGAAACCCCTCGTCGCACCCGAGAAACGGCCGTCAGTGATCAGCGCGACCTTCTTGCCCATGCCCTGGCCCGAAAGCGCGGCGGTGGTGGCCAGCATCTCGCGCATGCCGGGGCCCCCGGCCGGGCCCTCGTTGCGGATGACGATCACTTCGCCTTCCTCGTAGGCACGGTCCTTGACCGCCTCGAAGGCCTCTTCCTCGCACTCGAAGACGCGCGCCGGGCCGGTGAAGACCTGCCCCTCGGCCGGGATGCCCGCAACCTTCACGATGGCGCCTTCGGGGGCGAGGTTGCCCTTGAGGCCGACAACGCCGCCGGTCTTGGTGATCGGGTTCGAGATCGAGTGGATGACCTTGCCGTCCGCCTCGCGGTCGATGAGCTCGAGCTCTTCGCCGATGCTGCGGCCGCTGGCGGTCATGCAGTCCTCGTGGATGAGGCCGGCCTTGCGCAGCTCCTTCATGACCACCGGGATGCCACCTGCGTCGAACAGGTCCTTGGCGACATAGGCGCCGCCGGGCTTGAGATCGACGAAATAGGGCGTCTCGCGGAAGATGTCGCAGACATCCTCGAGGAAGAAGTCGATCCCGGCCTCGTGCGCGATGGCGGGCAGGTGCAAGCCCGCATTGGTCGACCCGCCAGTGCAGGCCACGACGCGCGCGGCGTTTTCCAGCGATTTGCGGGTGACCACGTCACGCGCGCGGATGTTCTTCTCGATCAGGTCCATGACCGCGCGGCCCGAGGCCTCGCCATACTGATCGCGGCTCTCGTAAGGGGCCGGCATACCGGAGGAGTTCATCAGCGCAAGGCCGATGGCCTCGGACACGCAGGCCATGGTGTTGGCGGTGAACTGACCGCCGCAAGCGCCCGCGCTCGGGCAGGCCACACGCTCGAGCATGGCAAGCGCGGCGTCGGAAAGCTCGCCGTTCTGGTGGCGACCGACCGCCTCGAACATGTCCTGCACGGTGAGGTCACGGGTGCGGAAATCCTCGGGGATCTCGTCGAGCTGCGGAGCCTTGCCCGGTAGGATCGAGCCGCCGTAGATGAAAACCGACGGCACGTTCAGGCGCACCATGGCCATCATCATGCCCGGCAGCGACTTGTCGCAACCCGCAAGACCCACGATCGCGTCGTAGCAGTGGCCGCGCATCGTCAGTTCGACCGTGTCGGCGATGGCCTCGCGCGATGCGAGCGAGGAGCGCATGCCCTCGTGGCCCATTGCGATGCCGTCGGTCACGGTGATCGTCGTGAACTCGCGCGGGGTGCCGAAGCCCTGCTTCACGCCGCCCTTGACCGCCTGTGCCTGACGGCTCAGCGCGATGTTGCAGGGCGCGGCCTCGTTCCAGCAGGTCGCCACACCCACCAGCGGCTGGTGAATCTCTTCCTCGGACATGCCCATGGCATGGTAGTAGGACCGGTGGGGGGCCCGCGCCGGGCCCTCGGTCACATGACGGCTGGGAAGCTTTGACTTGTCGAACGGACGCTTGAGCATCGCAGGGATCCTTCCGGGCTTTTGCCCGGGTCTAGCGGAGCGCGACTTTCCAGACAAGCGGATCAGACAGGACGCTGCGCCGCAGGCCGTTCCAGAGCAACAAGCTTGCGCCGTCACCTGATCAGATCGTCCGAAAGTGCCCGCCCGGGCAAAGCGTCATTTGACAGCGGCCCCGGCGCGCAGCACTAACGCCGACATGCCCAAGCGCGACCCCTATGCCCCCCACCGCATCCTGGTGGCCACCGCCGGCGGGCAATCGGCCCTCTGGCGTCTGGCACTGGGCGTGTTGCTCGCGCTTGCAGTCACCTTCGGACTGGGCCGATCGGTTTTTGCCATCGCGCGCCTCGCGCTCGAAGAACAGACCTATCTTTCCTTCACGCAGGCGCTGTCGCAGGCCGATACGCCGCTGACGCTGCTGATCCTTCTTCTCAGCACGGGTTTTCTCGCCATCGGCACTCTGGTCGCCGCCGAACTCCTGCACCACCGGAGCGGCGTCTCGCTGCTGGGCCCCCTGCCCTTGCTGAAATCGCAGTTCCTGCGCGTCCTCGTCGCGCTTGCCGCGCTGCAGCTGGCGATCACCCTCCTGCCGCCATGGCCCTTGGCGACCGATCTCATCCCCGGCCTTCCGCTCTCGACCTGGCTGGCTTTCCTGCCGCTGACCCTTGTCACGCTGCTTCTGCAGACCGGCGCGGAGGAGCTGTTCTTTCGCGGCTACCTCCAGTCGCAGCTTGCCGCGCGCCTCCCCGCACCCGCGATCTGGATGGGCCTTCCTTCCGCATTCTTCGCGGCGGCGCACTACGCGCCCGGCATATACGGCGACAGCGCGATGCTGGTGGTGCTCTGGGCCTTTCTCTTCGGCCTGGCGGCGGCCGACCTGACGGCGCGATCGGGCTCGCTCGGCCCTGCCATCGCGCTGCATTTCGTGAACAACTTTGTCGCTGTCGCGGTGACATCCATGCAGGGCGACATGTCTGCGCTCGCGCTTTACCAGCTTCCCTTCGGCCCCGCCGATGCCGAGATGCTGCGCGCCCAGCTTCCCGTCGACCTCGGCGCGCTCGCCGTCGGATGGCTTGCGGCAAGACTCGTCCTGCGCGCCTGATTGCAAATCATCGCCACGTGGCTTACGTCAGCGCCCAATCCAAGGGACGCCGCCGATATGAACTGGATCACCAACTACGTCCGCCCGCGCATCAACTCGATCTTCTCGCGGCGCGAAATCCCCGAGAACCTCTGGTCGAAGTGCGACAGCTGCGGAACGATGCTGTTTCACCGCGAGATCAGCGACAACCTGAATGTCTGCACCAACTGCGGGCATCACATGAACATCACGCCGCGCGACCGCTTTCATGCGCTGTTCGACGGCGGGGTCTTTTCCGAGGTCAGCGTCCCCGAACCGGCCAGTGACCCGCTGCACTTCCGCGACCAGAAGCGCTACCCGGAGCGGATGCGTGCCGCGCAGAAGTCGACCGGCGAAAAGGAAGCGATGCTCGTCGCCCGTGGCGAGATCGGCCGCACGCCCATCGTGGCCGCCGCGCAGGACTTCACCTTCATGGCCGGGTCCATGGGCATGTACGTGGGCAACGCCATCATCGCCGGGATCGAGGAAGCGGTCCGACTGGGACGGCCCTTCGTGCTGTTTTCGGCGGCGGGCGGCGCACGTATGCAGGAGGGTATCCTCAGCCTGATGCAGATGCCGCGCAGCACGGTCGCCATCCAGATGCTGCGCGAGGCCGGCCTGCCCTACATCGTGGTCCTCACGCACCCGACGACCGGCGGCGTGACCGCGTCTTACGCGATGCTGGGCGACGTCCAGATCGCCGAGCCGGGCTCGCTGATCTGCTTCGCGGGCCCGCGCGTGATCGAACAAACGATCCGCGAAAAGCTTCCCGAAGGCTTCCAGCGCGCGGAGTACCTGCTCGAGCACGGGATGCTCGACCGCGTGACCGACCGCCGCGAACTGCGCGAGGAACTCATCGTCATCCTTCGGATGCTGATGCAGCTGCCGCCCGCCACATGGGGGGACCTGCCGCCGCCGGGACCCGAAGAACTGCCGGAAAACGGCGCCGCGGACCAGGCGCACGCGGCCCCCAATCCCGCACTTGAAGACGCCCCCCGCAAGGAATGAGCGGGCAGAGCTCGGACGTCATCCTCGAGAGGATGATGTCCCTTCACCCGAAGATCATCGACCTGACGCTGGACCGTGTCTGGCGGCTCCTCGACGCGCTCGATCATCCCGAACGACAGCTGCCGCCCGTGATCCACGTGGCAGGGACGAACGGCAAGGGGTCGACGCAGGCCATGATCCGCGCCGGGCTGGAAGGCGCCGGACACCGCTGCCACGCCTATACCTCGCCGCATCTCGCGCGGTTTCACGAGAGGATCCGCCTTGCCGGTGAGCTGATCTCGGAAGAGCACCTGACCCGCCTTCTCGACGATTGCTGGCAGGCCAACGATCACGAGCCGATCACCTATTTCGAGATCACCACCGTGGCCGCGCTGCTTGCCTTCGCGCGGACCGAGGCCGATTTCACCCTGCTCGAAGTGGGGCTCGGCGGGCGGCTCGACGCGACCAACGTGGTCGAACGCCCGGCGCTGTCCATCATCACCCCGGTCTCGATGGACCACGAGCAGTATCTCGGCGGCTCCCTCGCTGCGATCGCGGGCGAGAAGGCCGGCATTCTCAAGCGGGGCGTGACCTGCGTCGTCTCGCGGCAGGACGATGCCGCGCTGGAGGTCATTGAACGGCAGGCCGCCCGCGTGGGCGCGCCCCTGCTGATCCACGGGCAGCACTGGCACGTCGGCACCGAACACGGGCGGCTCGTCTATCAGGACGAGCACGGCCTGCTCGACCTACCGCTGCCCAACCTGCCCGGCGCGCACCAGATCGACAACGCCGGCGCGGCGATTGCCGCCCTGCGCCACCTGCGACAGCCAGACGCCGCCTTCGAGGCGGCCGTCACCCGCGCTTTCTGGCCCGGCCGGCTTCAGCGGCTGCGCGAAGGGCCGCTCGCGAAGGCCGCGCCCGAGGCAGAGATCTGGCTCGACGGCGGACACAACCCTGCGGCCGGTGAGGCGCTTGCAAAGCACCTCGCCTCGCTTCCCGCGCGTCCCACCTACCTCGTCTGCGGCATGCTCGGCACCAAGGATGCGAGCGGCTTCCTCTCCCCGCTTGCCAAGGTGACCGACCACCTCACGGCGCTCGACATTCCCGGCGAGGTCAGCTCGATGACGGCAGAAGAGCTGGCAGAGTCCGCGCGCGCTTGCGGCATTGCCGCAGACACCGCCGCCGGCCCCGTCGAAGCTCTTTCAGAGATCGCTGCCAGGGAACCGCAGGCGCGCATCCTGATCTGCGGATCGCTCTACCTTGCCGGGCATATCCTTCGAATGGGCGGATAAACGTGGGTCGATCTCGCGCGGGATTCGATTCGCATCGCGACGGGTTGTTCGCGACACTATATGTTGACGCTTGGCAATTATTCCTCTACAAGTTGAGTTGTGGATCCAGCCACAGACTTGCCTCGACATAGCAAAGATCCCCGAACTTCAGGGGCCCCCACCAGACGCCCCGAACCAAGATTCGTGCCGCGAACCAGCCGGCACAGCCTCCAAGACAACGACAGGCAGAAGACCCAAGCGAGAGCAGTTTCTAGGGCCCCACCCGGGGCCCTTTTTTTGACCCTCGCTCAGTCCTCGTCTGACGAAACGCCCCAGCCCTCGCTCTGCATTTCGCGAAGCCGGCTTGCGGTGCGCTCGAACTCGAAGGCCCCCCGCCCCTCCAGATAGAGGCTCTCCGGCTCGTCCGCGGCGCTCGCGATCAAACGGACCTTGGCCTCGTAAAGCGCGTCGACAAGCGTCACGAAGCGCTTGGCCTCGTTGAAGTTGCTCCGCCCCAGCCGCGGAATATTCTCGAGCAGCAACACGCGCACCGCGTCGGCCAGCGCAAGGTAGTCCCCCGGCCCCAGCGCGGCACCGCACAGATCGTAGAACGAGGCCCGCGCCACCCCGTTGTGATAGCGCGGCAATGTCACGTCGCGGCCCTTCACGCGCAGCGTCAGCGTGTCTTCCTCGCCGTGGGTCAGCTCCTGCCAGATCCGGTCCATTTCGGCCCGTGCTTCGGCATTGGCCGGCGTGAAATAGACTTGGCTTCCGGACAGGCGGTCCTGCCGGTGGTCCCGCTCGCTCGCCAACTCGTGCACGACAAGCCGCTCCTTGATGAGCTCGATGAAAGGCAGGAAAAGCTCGCGATTGAGCCCATCCTTGTAGAGATCGTCGGGAACGCGGTTCGAGGTCGTGACCACCACGCAGCCGGCGTCGAAGAGACGCTCGAAGAAGCGGCCGACAATCATCGCGTCGGCGATGTCCGTGATCTGCATCTCGTCGAAGGCGAGCACCTTGATGCTGTCCGAGACAGCCTTCGCGACCGGCTTGATCGGGTCCTCGTGGCCCTTCTCGCGCAGCTTGTGGATCTCGCCCTGCACCTCCTGCATGAAGGCGTGAAAATGCACCCGGCGGGCCGGCACCTCGAGGCTCTCGACGAAAAGATCCATCAGCATGGACTTTCCGCGCCCCACGCCCCCCCAGATATAGAGCCCCTTCGGCGGCTCGGGCGCCTTTCGGAAAAGGCCTTTCTTCTGCGGCTTGGAAAGCTCGGACCGGATACGCTCGAACTCTGGCAGCGCCTCTTCCTGCGCGGGATCCCGCGTCAGGCGGCCTTCTTCGAGACGGGCTTCGTAGAGATCGGATACGCTTGGCATGCCCGTGCATACCGAGGCCCGAAAGCAATGCCTAGGGGCCACGCGTGCCGTATCACGGTCGTTGATGGCAAAGCCCAAGAACATGCATTTGATCTTTGCTGTCAGGATCACGCAAATGGGCATGTCTCCGAGGAACAGCCATGCCCCGCACAACGCCCCTTTTCACACCGGTCCTGATCGGCGGCTGCCTGATCATCCTCGTGGGCTTCGCCGTCCGGTCGAGCTTTGGCGTCTTCCAGATCCCGATCGCCGAGGAATTCGGCTGGCTGCGCTCCGAGTTCTCACTCGCCATCGCGATCCAGAACCTGGCCTGGGGCATCGGGCAGCCGATCTTCGGCGCCATCGCGGAACGCATCGGGGACCGACGGGCCATCGTGCTCGGCGCAGTGACCTACGCAGCGGGCCTTGTGCTGTCGAGCTTTGCCGTCACGCCTGCTGCCCACCAGATCTACGAGGTCCTCGTGGGCTTCGGCATCGCGGGCACGGGTTTTGGCGTCATTCTTGCCGTGGTCGGGCGCGCATCCAGCGACGCGAACCGGTCGATGAGCCTTGCCATCGCGACCGCCGCGGGCAGTTCAGGTCAGATCGTGGGCCCGCCCGTGGCCGAGGCACTGCTCTCGGTCATGTCCTGGCAGTCGGTCTTCCTCGTCTTCGCGGCAACCGTGCTGGCTGTCATTCTCGTCCTGCCGCTGATGCGCGCGCCCGAACCGGCGTCAAAGGCTGAACTGCAGGAAAGCATGGGGGCCATCCTCGGGCGAGCGGCCCGGGACCCGTCCTTCACCCTGATCTTCGTCGGCTTCTTCAGCTGCGGCTACCAGCTCGCATTCATCACCGCGCATTTCCCCGCCTTCGTGACCGAGTTGTGCGGCCCCATTGCGCCCGGCGGCGTGCTGCACGGGCTCGGCATCACGACGACATCGGGGCTCGGGGCGCTCGCCATCGCGCTGATCGGTTTCTTCAACATTCTGGGCACGCTCACGGCGGGCTGGGCCGGCAACCTGTTTCCGCGCAAGTACCTGCTCGCCGGCATCTACACGGGCCGCACCATCGCGGCGGCGCTGTTCATCGCCCTGCCGATCACGCCCGCATCAGTTCTGATCTTCTCGGCGGTTATGGGCGCGCTCTGGTTGGCGACGGTCCCTCTCACAAGCGGGCTCATCGCGCATCTCTACGGATTGCGCTACATGGGCACGCTCTACGGGATCGTCTTCTTCAGCCACCAGCTTGGCGGCTTCATGGGGGTCTGGTTGGGCGGTCGGCTCTACGACCTTTACGGGAACTACACCGTCGTCTGGTGGATCGGCGTTGGCGTCGGCGCCTTCAGCGCCCTCGTCCACCTGCCGGTGCGCGAACGCCCCGCGCAACCACGACCGGCAGCCGCCTAACCCTCGAACCGATCCAGGATATAGCGCGCCGTCATCAGGTCGAGATGCGCGCCGCCCCCGTTCTTGAAGAGCGTGATGTCCTCGGGCGCGCGGGTAAACGCCGCGGGATCGTAGTAGTCCGCCACGATATCGGACTTGGCGATGACGCCCTGCTCCAGTGGGATCTTGATCTCGCCGATATGGCCCAGCGTCGTGTCGTAGCTGTCGACGAAGATCCGCGCCCGCGTCAGCGCCGCGTCGTCGGCCTCGCGCATGTCCGGGCGATAGGCTCCGATCAGGTCGACGTGCGTTCCCGGTGTCAGCCAGTCGCCCCGGATCAGCGGCTCGGTGCTCATGGTGGCCGAGGTTACGATATCCGCGGTGCCCACGGCCTCTTCCAAGTTTTCGGCCCAAGCGATGCCGAGTTCGTCGGCAAAGCTGCGCGCGCGTTCCGTGGTACGGTTCCAGACGGTGAACTCTGCGTCTGGGAAGGCGGCTGAATAGGCGGCGTGCAACGAGGCCCCCACCGTTCCGGCGCCGACGATCAGGATCTTGCGGCTGTCCGGCCGCGCCAGACGCCGCGCGGCCAGCAGGCTGTCGCCGGCGGTCTTCCACTTCGTGACCAGATGGAAATCCACCACCGCCTCGAGGAGACCTGTTTCGTCCTCGAAAAGGTTCACCGCCCCGTTGACTCGGCCAAGCCCGCGGTCCGGGTTGCCAGGAAACACGGTTGCGGCCTTCACCGCAACGCCCAGCCCGTCGATCCAGGCCGACCGGTTCAGCAGGGTATCCTCGCCACGGTAGAGAAACAGATCCCCGATCTCGGCCTTGGGGCGTTCATGCCCGGCGGCGAGCGCATCGGTCAGCCCGATCCAGTCGAGATTGGCCTCGCCCTGATCGAAGGGAATGATCTTGGTCATGCGGCCTCCTCCTCGGTCAGCAGGCCCTCGGCGACAAGGCGCGCGGCCCAGCCTTCCGGTCCTTCGAACAGATGGGTCTGCCAGCCGCGCTCTGCGGCGGCAGCGATGTTGTCGGCCTTGTCGTCAGTGAACAGCAGGCGCTCCGGCGCGATGCCGCAGTCCGCCTCGACCATCTCGTAGATGCGCGCCTCGGGCTTGATCACCTTCATCTCGGCCGAGATGTAGTGCCGGTCGAATTCCTTCAGGAAGGGGTAGGCGGGCTCGGCCACGGCCCAGGTGCCGATGCCGAAATTGGTCAGCGCGAAGACCGGAATGCCCTTGTCGCGCAAGGCTTTCTTCAGCCTGATCGAATGCGGAATCTCCGGCTGCGCTAGGTCGAGCCAGCGGTCGTGCCAGTCACGGATGGCGGCGCGCCACTTCGGGTTCCGCTCGGCGCAGTCGTAGACGGTCTCGCGGAAATCGGCGCCCCGGTCGATCCGGTCGTTCATGCCGTGCAGGTCGACCTCGGCGAACATCTCGCGCCGCTGGTCCTCGCCCAAAGTGGCATCGTAGTAGATCTCGGGCTGCCAGCGGATCAGCACGTTGCCGATGTCGAAGATCACCGCGTCGACGGCCATGGGCGCTTCCTTTCCTGATTGCGGGCGCAGCAAACGCCGCGCCCGCCGGATTGTAAAGGCCGCGGCTCAGGCGACGCCCAGCGCCTCGGCGTGGAAGCGGACGTGCTCGCCCATGAAGGTCGAGATGAAGAAATAGGAGTGATCGTAGCCCGGCTGCATGCGGAAGGTGCCATGCTGACGGCGGGCGGCCATCGCCTCGGCCAGTTGTTCGGGCATGAGCAGGTCGAGGAACTGGTCATCACCACCCTGATCCACGAGAACCGGGCCATCGAAGCCGAGGTCATGCATCAGCAACGTCGAATCGTGTTCGCGCCAGGCGGTTTCATCTTCGCCGAGGTAGGCCGAGAACTGCTTGCGACCCCAGTCGCTGCGAGTCGGATGCGCAATCGGCGCAAAGGCCGAGACCGACTTGAACCGGCCCGGCAGGCGCATGGCCAGCGTCAGCGCGCCGTGACCGCCCATGGAATGCCCGGTGATCGACTGCCGGTCGCTGTCCACGGCGAAATTCTCGAAGAGCACAGAGGCAAGCTCGTCCGAGACGTAGTCCCACATGCGGTAATGCGATGCCCAGGGATCCTGCGTGGCGTTCACGTAAAAGCCCGCGCCCTTGCCCAGGTCAAAGGCCTCGTCATCAGCGGCCTCAGCGGCGCGCGGCGAGGTGTCGGGGAAGACCAGCGCGATGCCCGCCTCGGCCGCATAGGCCTGCGCGCCGGCCTTGGTCATGGCGTTCTCGTGCGTGCAGGTCAGGCCCGACAGGAACCACAGAAGCGGCACCTGTCCCCGGCTGGCCTGTGGCGGCATGTAGAGGCCGAAGGTCATCTCGCCGCCGCATACCTCCGACTCGTGGGAGTAGACCCCCTGGACCCCGCCGAAGCACTTGTTTTCCGAAACCGTCTGCACGAATGACCTCCGTTTGCCTGCCCGTCCTGGGGCTGTCACGGGCCGTAACGTGCCATGAAGGTTTCGACGGCGCCATCCGCAATCCGGTCGATTTCCGGCTGGCTGAACTCAGACTGGATGCCGAACAGAAGCCGGTGCCAGAGATCCGCCTTGCAGAGCGCCGCGAATTGCTCTGCGGCAAAATCGAGATCCTCGCAGACGACCTCGCCCCTCTCGTGCGCGGCGGTCAGATAGCCCACGAGCGCGACTTTGAGGACCAGCGGCCCCGAGCGATAGAACTCGCGCCCAAGCTGCGGAAACCGGTCGCTCTCGGCCACGCACATGCGAAAGATGCGCTGCCCCATCGGCGAGAGCATGAAGGACAGCAGCGTGCGTGCGATCTGCCCAAGAACGATGCGCGGCGGGTCCGCAAGGTCGATCTCGGCATGGGCCACGTCGGACTGATGTTGGCACTGGGCCCGGGCCACCTCGAGGAACAGCAGGCTCTTGTCGGGGAAATAGCTGTAGAGCGTCGCCTTCGACACGCCGGCGGCACGTGCAATCTCGTCGACGCTCGCCCCCTCGAAGCCGTCGCGAAGGAATATATCGCGGGCGCCATCCAGAACCTGATCGTATTTCCGGCCCTTCCGGACCAGCGTGTCGGCCGTCATCGCCCCTCCGCCCTGCAGGAAGCAAGATAGACCGGACGGTTCAGTTGCGGCAAGCGCCGCGCCGGTTCGGCCCGTCCGCCCGGGTCGTTGGGCCCGGACGGAAATCGGTCAATTGGATCACTCGGCCGCGCGCAGCATCTCGGCCTGATCCGGTTGGTACATGTAGTCGCGCGTTGCCGGTACGGCGTGCTGACGGTGTGTCAGCTGGTACTGGAACACGGCCTGATACTGCTCTTCGAAGGCCATCTCGCAGGCGATCAGATAGAAGCGCCACATGCGGATGAACCGCTCGTCGTACATCTCGCGCACCTTGTCGAGGTTGGCCTCGAACCTCTGGTGCCAGTGGTGGATCGTCGGACCGTAGTGGCCGCGCAGGATCTCCATGTCCGTGGTCCAGAGCCCGGAACGCTCCAGCACCGGGGCCACGTCGGACATCGACGGCACGTAGCCGCCGGGGAAGATGTACTTGGCAATCCAGGGACTGGTCGCACCCGGAGGGGCCACGCGCCCGATCGTGTGGATCAGCGCGACACCGTCTTCCTTCAGCAGATCGCCCACCTTGTCGAAGTACTGGGCAAAATGCGGAAGGCCGACGTGCTCGAACATGCCGACCGATACGATCCGGTCAAAGCTGTCGCTCAGGTCGCGATAGTCGATCAGCCGAAACTCCACCTTGTCGGAGAGCCCCTCGGCTTCGGCACGCTCGCGCGCGGTCTTGAGCTGGTTCTCGGACAGCGTCACGCCCACGACGCGCGCGCCGTAGTCCCGCGCCAGTGTCAGTGCCATGCCGCCCCAGCCGCAACCGATATCCAGGACCCGCATCCCCGGCTCGATCATCAGCTTGTGCGCGATATGGTGCTTCTTCGCCTCCTGCGCCTCTTCCAGCGTCATGTCCGGGCGCGCGAAGTAAGCGCAGCTGTACTGCATGTCGGTGTCGAGGAAGAGCCGGTAGAGGTCGTCCGAGATGTCGTAGTGATGCGCCACGTTGTTGCGCGACTTGCGCGGATCGTTGTGCTGCATGAAGCGGCGGACCGCATCGCGATAGCGCCCGTAGGCCTTGAGCCCGGCCGGAAGCCCGCCCCCCTTCTGCTGGTTTCGCACCAGCAGGGTCAGCAGATCGTACATCTCGTCGGTCTCGATATCGATCGAGCCGTCCATGTACCCTTCGCCGATCGCGAGAACAGGATTCAGGCAGAGCGGCCGCAGGATCTCTTCCCGCGTCAGGCGGATCGAGGAGCTGATCCCGCCGCCCGGACCATAGGTCCGCGTCTCGCCATCCGGCCATTCAACTTGCAGTTCACCCCACGTCAATAGACGTCGAAGCATACGGTCCAACGCTGTTTTCCACATCGTGTCCCACCTTCGTGACAAATCTTACCCAAAAGCGCTAAACGCGCCACATCGTTAAAAGTTACCAAAGATTTTTTGGTTCTGGCAAATTAACTATTGTTGGTAACACTTCAGATATACAAACAGGGATTGCAGTAACTGGACAAGATAATACAACATGATCTTTAACTTACGGATCATATTTGGATGCTAGTGCTGCTGG
>CAYNKL010000072.1:0-19671 GCA_964397775.1 uncultured Rhodobacterales bacterium
GGGGCGGGGCCGTCCTGCACGCCCTGGCAAAGCTCGTCGAGCGTGATCCAGCCGGCGTCCACGACCACGTCCAGGTTGTCCTGCGTGACCGGCACGGGCTCGAGGAACTCGGCCCAGAGCGTCGTGCCCGCGGGCGAGGTCCACTCTTCGGCGCCCTCGATGTCGCTGAGCGCGGCGCCGCCGGCCAGTTCCACCGCGATTTCGCCCGCGGTGCGGCCCAGATCGCGGCTGTCCTTCCAGACGCTGACGGTCTGGGTGCCCTGCGCGACGCGGTTCAGCGCCGCGATGTCGGCGTCCTGGCCCGAGACCGGGATACCCTGCAGGCCCTGCGCGGTCAGCGCCGCGACGGCGCCGCCGGCGGTGCCGTCGTTGGAGGCCACGACCGCGTCGACGTCGTTGTCGTTGGCGGTCAGGATCTGTTCCATGTTGCGCTGGGCGTTCGCCGGAAGCCACTGGTCGGTGTAGGCTTCGCCGACAATGGTGATGTCGCCTGCGTCGATGGCGTCCTGCAGGACCTCCTGCTGGCCGCCGCGCAGGAAGTCGGCGTTGGGATCGGTGGGCGAACCCTTGATCATCACGTAGTTGCCCTCGGGCGCGGCCTCGAGCACCGCGCGGGCCTGCATCCGGCCGACCTCGATGTTGTCGAAGGTCAGGTAGAAGGCGCGGGGGTCCTCGATCAGGCGGTCGTAGCCCACGACCGGGATACCGTTGTTGTCGGCAAGGTCCACGGCGGGAATGATCGCCTGGCTGTCCTGCGCGAGGATGATCAGCGCGTCGGCGCCCTGGCTGATGAGCGATTCCACGTCCGAAAGCTGTTTCGAGGACGAGGACTGCGCGTCGGCGGAGATGTAGGTGGCGCCGGCCTCTTCGAGGGCCGCTTTGATCGCGGCTTCGTCGGTCTTCCAGCGCTCTTCCTGGAAGTTGGACCAGCTCACGCCGATGGTGGGGCCGTCCTGCGCAATCGCGGCAGTGGACAGGCACGTGGTCGCCAGTGCTGCGGCGAGCAGCGTACGTCTTTGCATGTATTCCTCCCTAAGCGAAATCCGGCACCAGACGGCGCACGGACCTGTCATTTATGATGACCGATTAAATTCACGTGTCAAATTTAATCTTTGCCCTTTTGCCCGATCAGGACGTATGTTCGACAAAAAGCAGGGGATATGGAGGTCGTATCGTGTTGCGGTGCGGCATGGGAGGTCCCTTAAGTTTGGGAGGCGAACGAAATGGAGGCTGAGCCGCAGGCCATCGTGCCCACGGCCCGTTGTGGCCCGATGATGGTCGAGCCCGAGGTGGTCTCGCGGCCGCTGAAGCTCCAGATCTTCGAGCACGTGCGCGCGCTGGGCCCGGTGTCGCGCGCCGAAGTGGCCAAGCGGCTGTCGATCTCGCCCGCCACCGTCTCCACCCTGACCGCCGAGCTGATCGAGAGCGGCGTGCTGCGCGAGGAGGCGGTGACCCGCGATCCCGGCGACGTGGTGCGGGGGCGTCCGCCCGTGGGGCTTGCGGTACGGCCCGAGGCCTTCATCGTGGCGGGGATCAAGCTGTCGGATCGCGAACGCACGGGAATCCTTGTGGATTTCGCCGGGCGGCAGCTGGCCGCGATTCGAATCGCCGTCGATCCCGGCGGCGTCGCACCCGAGGCGCAGATCGACTCGCTTGTGCAGATGGTCGACGGGATGCTGGCCGAGATCGGCAAGACGCGCGCGGATCTCAGCGCCGTGGGCGTCGGCATTCCCGGCTTCGTGGAGCACGGAACGGGCCGGGTGCACTGGTCGCCGGTGCTCGACCGGCGCGACATCGATTTCGCGGCGCTGGCCACCGCGCGGCTTGGCCTTCCGGTGACGGTGGACAACGACGCCAACCTCGTTGCGCTGGCCGAGCTCTGGTTCGGGCGCGGGCGGGACAAGCCCGATTTCGCGGTGGTGACGGTGGAACACGGCGTCGGCCTTGGGGTGGTGATGAACCACCGGCTGGTGCGCGGCGCCAACGGGCTGGGGCTGGAGCTGGGACACACCAAGGTGCAGCTCGAGGGCGCGCTCTGCCGTTGCGGGCAGCGGGGGTGCCTCGAGGCCTATATCGCCGACTACGCGCTGGCGCGCGAAGCCACGGCGGCGCTGAACCTCGGCACGCGCGAACTGCCCTCCATTGCCGAGCTGGTGGAACAGCTCCACGGCGAGGCGCAGGGCGGCAACGCGGCGGCGCAGTCGATCTTTCAGAGGGCCGGGCGTTACCTTGCCTTGGGGCTCGCCAATGTGGTGAACCTGCTCGACCCGACGCTCATCATTCTTGCGGGGGAACGCATGCGCTACGACTACCTTCGGGCCGAGGATCTGACCGCGGACATGCAGGGCTTCGTGATTCGCGAGGCGAGCACGCTGCCGCCGCTGCGCATCCACGAATGGGGCGACCTGCTCTGGGCCCATGGCGCTGCCGCACTGGCGCTGTCGATGGTGACCGAGACCGAGATCGGCGCGCCGCGCGAGGCCGTGGCATGATCCGGCTCGGGCTTGTCCTCTCGCTGGTCACGGGCGCTGCTGCGGCCGAGCCGCGGTTCGAGCCGCGCCCTGACGCCTTCGGGCTGGAACATGCCTATACCGGCGGGTGGGAGCATTTCGTGGGCGGCGGCGTGGCGGTCTTTGACTGCAACGGCGACGCGCGCTCCGACGTGGTGGCCGCCGGCGGCGCCTCGCCGCTCCGGCTCTTCGTGAACACGACCGAGGCGCCGGGCGCCGCCATCCGGTTCGCACCCCGCGAGCTCTCCGGCATCACCGAAACAACCGGGGCTTATCCGCTCGATATCGACGGCGACGGCGCGCTTGATCTTGTCGTGCTGCGCGTCGGGCCGAATATGCTGCTGCGCGGTGACGGGCAGTGCGGCTTTACCGATGCGACCGAGGCTTGGGGCCTTTCGCCCCGCGACGTCTGGACCACCGCCTTTTCCGCCACCTGGGAAAAGGGACAGACCCGCCCGACGCTCGCCTTCGGCAACTACGTGGACCGCACCGACCCCGACGGCCCCTTCGAGGCCTGCGACGTGAACGCGCTCTACCGCCCCGAGGGCGACAGCTACGGCACTCCGCAGATCCTGAGCCCCGGTTACTGCGCGCTCTCCATGCTCATCTCGGACTGGCAGCGCAGCGGCACGCCCGAGCTGCGCATCTCCAACGACCGCCATTACTACGTGCGCGGCGGGTTCGAGGAGATGTGGCGGCTTGATCCGCTTGCCCCCCGCACCGAAGACGACGGCTGGCGCAAGGTCTCGCTCTGGGGGATGGGCATCGCCAGCGCCGACATCACAGGCGACGGGCTGCCTGAGGTCATGCTGACCTCCATGGGCGACCAGCTTTTGCAGTTCAACGAGGGCGACGCCTGGCGCAATGCGCCCTACGAGGTCGGCGCCGCCGCTCAGCGGCCCTATCAGGGCGACGATGGCCGCCCCTCAACCGGCTGGCACGCCGAGTTCGGGGATGTGGACAATGACGGCTTGCTCGATCTGTTCATCGCCAAGGGCAATGTTGATCAAATGCCCTCGAACGCCATGCGCGACCCGAACAATCTGCTGATGCAGCAAGCCGACGGCACCTTTGCCGAGGTCGGCGGCGCGGCAGGCATCGGCGACGACGCGCGCTCGCGCGGGGCGGCGCTGGCGGATTTCGACGGGGACGGGCGGCTGGACCTGCTGGTGCACGCCCGCCGCGCGCCGCTGAAGCTCTGGCAGAACGTGACCGACGACGTGGGAAACTGGGCGGCGGTCGAGCCGCGCATGGCCAGCCCCAACACCCGCGCCGTGGGCGCCTGGGTCGAGCTGCGGCAGCGCGAGAGTGTGCAGGCGCGCGAGGTCACCGTGGGCGGCGGTCACGCGGGCGGGCAGGCGGGGCCGGTGCATTTCGGCCTTGGGCAGGCCGAGACCGCCGAGGTGCGCGTGACATGGCCCGACGGCACGACGGGCGACTGGAAGGAGATCCGTGCGGGCCAGATCCTGCGCCCGACCCGCGACTGACCTAGCGCGGCACTTCGAGCCCCGAGGGTACCGTTTCCGGCACGCCCAGCCGCCCCTCGATCGAGCCGGGATCGGTCAGCGCCGCGAGGAAGGCCATGAGCGCGTCAAGCTCGGCCTCGTCCAGCGGGTGGGCCTCCACATGCACCGCCTGCCGGATCGCGCCGCGTTCGCCCGCATCCGACAGCACCGCCCAATCGTCGGCGATCCCCTCGACCTTGGGCAGCACCGCATGCGGTATGTAGCGGTCAAGCGCCGTCACAGGGTCCACGTGATCCCGTAGAAAGTCCCGCAGATCACCGTGCCCGCCAGCGTGCCCCCATGGCCCGGTCCGGGTCACGTTGCGCAGCATCGGCGTGCGGAAGGCATAGGCGTCTTCCTCGCGCCCCGTGACCCGCATTCGGCCTGTGTCGCGCTGGTGGCTCTCGAACCGGGCGGCCTTGCCGGGGCCAAGCTGCGGCGCGCCCATGGCGTGGAACTTCTGATCGCTCAGCAACGGCCCGGAGTGGCAGGCGGAACACCCCGCCTCGCCGTAGAACAGCGCCATGCCCGCGGCCGCGGCCTCCGTCAGGTCGGTCTCGCCGCGCAGGTGGCGGTCAAAGGCGCTGTCGGTGGCCTGCCATTCGAAGGCCATGAAGGTGGCGATGGCGTTGGAAATATCGGTAAAGCCGATCTTACCCTCGCTGCCAATCTCGGGATAAACCGCCGCGAAGCGCTGGCGGTATTCGGGGATCCCGGCCACGCGCTGGGCGATCAGGTCCCAGGCCCCGCCCTCGCCGGTCAGCCGCCCCTGCCGCACGGCCTTGGACACGTCGCTTTCCTGATAGTGACCCGCCATCTCGTCGGGCGACAGCACCGGGAACATGGTCTGCGCCGAGAGGATGCCGGAAAAGCCCATGACCATCTCGTCCTCGAGCGGCGTGCGCAGGCCCGAGGCGCGGGTCGCGTCCACCTCGATCCGCCCGTCTGCGAAAAGCACGCGGATGTCATCGTGGCCCATGTTGAACAGCGGCGGCGCGTTGCGCGGGATGCGCTGTTCGGGCGGGTTCTCGGCATCGCCCAGGCGGTCGGGGCCAAGCCCGATGCCGCCGTCCCCGATCCCCAGCGACACACCGTCGCCGGTGGCGAACTTCGGGTGGTGGCAGGTGGCGCAGGCGACCTCGCGCCCGCCCGACAGGATCGGATCGTAGAACAGAAGCTGCCCCAGCTCTGCCTCGTCGCGCGACACGTCCATGAAGTCCAGTGGATCGAGCGGCCCCGGCATCTCGGCCAGCGCGGGGCTCGCCAGAAGCGCCAGCAGTGACACCGCGCCCCTCATGTCGCCTCCGACAGGATCGACGCGCAGACCGGCGCCAGCGCCTCACCCAGCGCGCGGGTTGCGCTGGCCTCGAGGTGCACGCCATCCACGGGCGACGCCTCGCAGACCTGCCCCGCATCGAAGAAGCGCGTGGCCAGTTCCCCCGCAAGCGCCGCATAGGCGGGGGCGAAAAGCTTCGACTGGTCCACGGAAAGCTCACTGGTGAGCGGCCCCGCCGGGCCGGTCAGCAGCAGCGGCGGCGCGACGATCAGCACCTGCGGCACCGGCCAGGGCTGCGAATAGGGAAAGCTACGGGCGATCTGCACCAGCCGCCGCATGCCCGCCACCGCGCCCTCGGTCACGCCGCAAAGCGCGGGTTTGAGGTCGTTCGTCCCAAGCATGATGACGACAAGATCCAGCGGGCTGTGCGAGGCCAGGCAGACGGGCAGGGCGCGCGTGCCGTTGCGGTCGCAGGGGCCCGAGTGGTCATCGTAGCAGGTGGTGCGCCCGTTCAGCCCCTCGGCAATGACGCGGTAGCCCGCGCCGAGGGTTGCATCGAGGGCCACAGGCCACTGGTCGTCGATCGGGTGCCGCCCGCCGCTGGCGGGGTCGGCGCCCCATGTCAGGCTGTCGCCGAAGGCGAGAATTGTCTTCATGTCGGTGCCGTCCTCCCGGCCCGCACAATGCAGATTCCCCGCCTGCTTGGCGATAGGGATTTCGTCAGACCGGCACCAGCGCCCCGCGTGCCGCGATCACGCGCGCGGAGAGGGCACAGCCCGCACGCGCCGCCTCGGTGACCGGCTTGCCGTCGAGCAGCGCCACAAGGAAGCCCGCGTTGAAGGAATCGCCCGCCGCCGTGGTGTCGACCACGGTCTCGACCTCCTCGGGCGTCACGCTGTCCTGCCCCTCGGGTGTCAACAGCATGACCGGCCCGGCACCGTCCTTGACCACCACGAGCGAGGCTCCGGCCTCGGCGTAGCGGCTGGCGGTGGCGCTGGCGTCGGGATCGCCGAAATGCGTGGACTCGTCCTCGTGCGAGGGCAGGGCGATGTCGCAGACCCCGGCGGCGGCCATGACCCAATGGCGCATCGCCTCGGCGCTTTCCCAGAGCTTCGGCCGGATGTTGGGGTCGAACGCCACCCGCACGCCGCGCGCCCGGGCCTCGCCCAGCACCTCCAGCAGGCGGGTCCGCCCGGCCTCGGGCAGGATCGCCAGCGTGATGCCCGAGACCAGCGCCACGTCGCCCTCGCCCATGTCCGGCAGGGCCTCCAGATCGTCGGCGAGCGTGCGGGCGGCCGAGGTCGACCGCCAGTAGCTGAAGCTGCGCTCTCCGTCTTTCAATGAAATCATGTAAAGCCCGACAGAGCCTCCGGAACGCACGGTGAATTCCGGCTCGACCCCGGCGTCGCGCATGAACTGCTCCATGCGCTGCGAGGGCTCGTCATCGCCCACCGCCGTCAGGTAGCCCACGCGCAGTTCAGGCCCGGCCAGCCGCCGCGCATACCAGCAGGTGTTGAATGTGTCGCCGGCAAAGCCCATGGCGAAGGTGCCCTCTCCGGTGGGCGCCATCTCGATCATGCATTCGCCGATGCCCAGAAGTCGCGTCATGTGTTCTCCTCGAAATAGGCGGGCTGCGCCGCGCGCAGACCCGGAATGGTGCCCATGATCCGCTCGATATGGGCCTCCAGCGCCGCCTCGGCGGCCTGACCCGCGCGAAGGGCTCGCACAATCTCGGCGTGTTCGCGCAACGCGTCGCGCACCGTGGCGCCCAGGGTCAGCACCCGGACCCTGTCGATCCGGGCCTTCTGCTCGGCGATCGGCGTCCAGGCATGCGCCTCCTGCGCCGCCTCGCAGAGCGTGCGGTGAAAATCGTCGTCGCGCAGGCGAAAGCCCTCGATGTCGCCGGCCTCGATGGCCTTGGACTGCGCCTCAACCAGCCCGGACAGCCGGTCGAGATCCGCCGTGTCCGCCAGACGCGCCGCCCGGCGGAGGCAGGCCGTCTCGATAGCGGCCCGCAGAAACACCGCGCGGCGCACCTCGGCCTCCGAAATCAGCGTGACGCGGGTGGGCCGCTGCGGACGGATCAGCAGCAGGTTCAGACGCCCAAGGCGGAAGAAGGCGTCACGCACCGGCTGGCGCGACACGCCAAGCCGCGCTGCGATATCGGCCTCGGAAATCCGCGCGCCCGGCGGAAGCTCAAGCGTCACCACCGCGCGGTAGAGCGCGTCAAAGACCTGCTCGGTCGTCGTGGGCGCGTCGCTGGTCTCGATAGGGGCAAGGGCGGGGGGCGTCATCGCGGCTCGAGCAAAAAGGGGCAGCCGCATCGCTGCGACTGCCCCCGGGTATCATCTAACATACTAGATGACCAGAATGCGCTGTGTCCGCTTCACGCCGCCTTGCGCGTGAGCCACTCCAGCGTCTCGTCAAGCCCGACCACGTCGGCGTATTTCGCGTTCATGTCGAAGAGGTTCGCCTCGTGCGGATCGGGGTGGCGGTCGCCGCAGGCCTCGCGCACGACGGTGGTGCGGAAGCCGTGGCTCATGGCATCAACGCAGCTCGCCCGCACGCAGCCCGAGGTGGTCAGCCCCGTCAGCAGCACGCTGTCGCAACCCATGGCGGTCAGGGTCGAGGCCAGCGAGGTGCCGAAGAAGGCGCTCGGGTACTGTTTGGCGATCACCAGCTCGTCCTCCTCTGGCACCAGCCCCTCGGCGAACTCGGCGGTCTTGCGGCCCGGCAGAAAGGCCTCCAGCGGCGCGGCCTTCTCGAAAAAGCGCCCGCCGTCGAGCCCGCCAAGCTGGAAGGTGACGGTGGTCAAGATCACCGGAACCCCCGCCCACTTGGCCGCGCGGCGCAGGGTCAGCGCCGCCTCAAGCGCGGTCACGCAGCCTTCGCCGCCGTAAAGCGGGCACTCGGGATCGTAATAGGCATGGGCGAAATCCACCAGGATCAGCGCCGGACGCTCGCCGAAGCCGACCGACCGGTTGTAGGCCTTGGCGTAGTTCTCTGCGACATCGCTCATCTCAGGCCACCTTCTTCGACAGGGCCTGCAGCCCGTGGAACGCGCTTTCGTGGTAGAGCAGCGGATCGGCCTCGGTGCCCCAGTCGGTCGCCGCGACGACCTCGCCGAAAAAGATGGTATGCGTGCCGAACTCGGTCCGGCCCGCCGCACGGCAGTCGAAGCTCACCTGCGAGCCCTCCAGCGCCGGGGCGCCGGTGGCCAGCGTCGTCCAGCTGCCGCTTTCGAAGCGGGTTTCGCGGTCCTTGGGCATGGCAAACCGTTCCGCGATGGCCTTCTGGTCGCAGGACAGGATGTTCACGCAGAAGCTCCCGGCCTCCGAGATCGCCGGAAAGATCGAGGCGGTCCCGTTCACGCAGACCAGCAGGCTGGGCGGTTCGGCCGACAGCGATGTCACGGCGGTGGCGATCAGGCCATGCCGCGCCGCGCCGTCGTCCACGGCGATCAGCGACACGCCCGAGGCGAGGCGGCGCATGCCGGCCTTGAAGTCTTCGGGGTCGAAGGGAGAAGGGGTCATGGGATATGCTCCTTGTCAGGCGGGTTCGGCCGCGGCCAGCGGGCCGGCCAGCGCGGGGGCGATCATCTCGGCCAGCCGCAACAGCCTGCGATCATGGCTGCGTGAGCCTACGAGCTGCACGCCAAGCGGCAGCGGCTCGGTGATGACGGGAAGGGCCACGCAGGGCAGCTGCATGGCCGTCCAGAGGGCGTTCAGCACCGGGTTGCCGGGCCCGCGCCCCTGCGGCGCATAGCCGGGCGCCGCCGGTGCCAGCACGCCGTCCACGTCGGAATAAAGCGCCTCGAAGGCGCGCCGGTGATCGGCCAGCCGGTCGTAGGCTGCGAACATCTCGGCCACGCCGTGCCCCTCCTCGCGCCGCGCGCGCGAGATGAAGTCGCCGTGCACCAGCGCGTCACCCGCCATGTCGAGATTGCGGAAGGCGGCGGCGCCCTCGCTCATCTGCACGCAGCGGTGCAGCGCGTCGAGGTCGTCCATCTCGCCGGGCAGATCGCGCATCACGACCTCGGCTAGACCCTCAAGGCGCTGGGCCAAGCTGTCCATCAGCGCATGTGCCTCCGCGTCGGCGAGGTTCATGTAGGGCGGGCGGCAAATGGCGATGCGGGGCCGGGCGGGCAGGCTGATACCCTCGGGCAGCCCGTAGACCTCGGCCACCAACGACAGGTCGCGGTGGGAGCGGGCGAAGATCCCCACCGTGTCCATGCTCTGCGAATAAAGCTTTACACCCTCGGCCGAGATCAGCCCCCAGCTCGGCTTGATCGCGGACACGCCGCAGAAGGACGCAGGCCTTATCGTCGATCCGCCGGTCTGCGTGCCCAGCGCCAGCGGCACGTGGCAATCGGCCACCGCCGCCGCCGATCCGGCGGACGACCCGCCCGGCGTGCGCGACAGGTCATGCGGGTTGGCCGTCGCGGCGTTGCGCCCGGCGGCGGCGAATTCGGTGGTATCGGTCTTGCCCAGGATCACCGCGCCCGCAGCCCTCAGCATGGCGACGCAGGGGGCGTCGTCGCTGGGCTGCCGCCCGCCGTAGAGCGGCGAATTGTGGGTGGTGGGCATGTCGACCGTGTCGATCACGTCCTTGATGCCCACGGGAATGCCCGCCAGCGGACGCGGATCGCCCGGCGCGATCTCTGCCGCCTCGGCCTCGGCGCGCGGGTTCACGTGCAGCCAGGCGCGCACTTCGCCGTCCCGCTCGGCGATCCGGGCGAGGCAGGCGCGCACCAGATCGCGCGGGGTCAGGCGCTTGTCGCGCATCAGCGCGCGCGCCTCGGTGATGTCGAGCCGTGCGGGGTCGGTCATCGGATCATCCGGTGAAAGGCTGCCCCGCCGTGGGAGGGGACCAATTGCACGGCGGGGCAGGGCGATCAGGCGGCTTTCGCCTTGTCGCTGCGGCTGGCCATGAGCGGCTGGATCCGCTGGCCGAAGGTGTCCATCCCCTCGAGGAAATCGTCGAAGGTCATCATGATGCCCTTCACGCCCTCGAGCGCGGCCACGTCGTCAAGCTGCCGGGCGATGCTCTCGTAGGAGCCCACCAGCGTGCCCATGTTGAAGTTCACAGCCCCCTCGGGAAGGTTGATCGTCTTCGCGGTGGAGCTGTCGTCGGCGGCGGTGTCCTTGCTGCCCTGGTCGGCCATCCAGGCCAGCGCGTCCGCATCGACGCCCGAGCAGATGTGATCCCACTTGGCCTGCGCCTTCTCGTCGGTCTCGTCCGCGATCACCATGAAAAGCACATAGGCGCCCACGTCGCGGCCGCTTTCCTTGGCCGCCTCCACCAGCTTGTCGACCGAGGGCTTGACCGCCATCGGCGTGTTGATGCCCGAGCCGAGGATGAAGTTGTAGTCGGCGTGGTTGGCGGCAAAGGCCATACCCTTGGCGCTCTGACCGGCGGCGACGATCTTCACGTCACCCTCGGGCGCCGGCGACAGCTTGCAGTCGTCCATGGTGAAGTGCTCGCCCTTGAAGTCGGACGACCCCTTGTCCCACAGGTCGCGCATGACCTGCACGTATTCCGTGGCATAGTCGTAGCGGTAGCCGAAATACTCGTCGCCGGGCCACAGCCCCTGCTGCGTGTATTCCGCAGGCGCCCAGCCGGTCACGATGTTCACGCCAACGCGGCCCGGCGCGATCGAGCTGATGGTCGAGGCCATGCGCGCCGTGATCGCCGGCGGCAGGGTCAGGATCGCGGTCGAGGCGATCAGCTTGATCTTGTCGGTGACGGCGGCAAGGCCCGCCATCAGGGTAAAGCTCTCCAGCGCGTGGTCCCAGAATTCGGTCTTGCCGCCGAAACCGCGCAGCTTGACCATCGACAGCGCGAATTCGAGCCCGTAGCTCTCGGCCTTCTGCACGACCTTCTTGTTGAGATCGAAGCTGGCGCCGTATTGCGGCGCGGTTTCCGAGATCAGCCAGCCGTTGTTGGCGATCGGGATGAAGACACCCATTTCCATGTTCTATACCTCCTGTCGTCACGCTTTGTGCGCCATAAGTCCGAACTTAACAGGAGCGCTCTCCGTAAAATCCAGCGTGGCGACGCATGGATTAGTCCGGACAAGCGGAAAGACATTTGCATGAGCGATTTCTGTGCAGATCTTTCGGCCGATGTCTGCACAGGAGGCAGCGGAAGGTTGATGGATCGGGCCTAATCCGCCGAGAGATTCGTCCGGTAGGCAAAGCTGTCGGCGGGCGATGTCTGCACCGCGTACTCGACCAGACGCCCGCCCGAGGCGAGGTAGCGGCGCGTGATCCGCAGTCCGATGGTGCCATGCGGCCGGTTCAGCCCGTCGCAGATCTCCGCGGGGATCTCGACGGCGCGGATCTCCTGCTGGATTTCCTCGATCCGCTCGCCTGTGCGCTGTTCGATCTGCTGGAAAAGCGAAGAGCGCTGAACTTCGAGGTTTTCCACCACCTCCCAGGCGATGGGGTCCAGGAACACCTCGTTCCAGCAGAAGGGCAGCGGTTCGCCGATGAAATGGCGCGGTCCCGCCATGTAGATAAGGCGCCGGCCCGGGCGGCAGCCGATCTCGGCGGCCAGCTTGCCGCGCATCTCTCGGCGGTCCTTCACCTGGATGAAGAACTCGCTTTCGTTGGCGAACTCGAAAAGATCGTCGCGCGAGTTGTTGCGGAACCGTTCGCGCCAGTCGGTGCGCGCGGCCTCCACCCGCGTGCCCACGCCCTTGCGCGCGACCAGCATGCCCTTCTTGCGCAGCTGCGCGATGGCCTGCCGCACGGTGTGGCGGCTCACGCCCAGCTGTTGCGCCAGTTCCGCCTCGGGCGGCAGCAGGCTGCCCACCGCGCGCTCGCCCGAGATGATCTGCCGCTCGAGGCGGTGCGCCACCTGGAGATAGAGCGGTGTCTGGGTGCGCTGCGCTTCGATGTTCATCTATTTTCCTCCCTGGGGGCGACACCAGTGCCTCGAATATTGCGCATAAGTCCGTACATATATATAGAGGCTTCTGCCGAGCGCTGGTTTTACCGCATTCAATGTCCGGACTTAAAGCAAATGACTGATTTCTTGTCGACCCAGAGCACCGAGCCTTCGTCGCGGGGGTGGGTCGGGCCTCTGAGCCTGATGACGCTGGTGCAGGTCGCCGCGACCTCCAGCACCCTTGCCCTCACCGCGCTCGCCCCCGCCGTGGCCGAAAGCCTTGGGATCGGCGCGCACTGGATCGGCTACCAGGTCAGCCTCATCTACTTTGCCGGCATGTTCGCCTCGGCCTTCGCCGGATCGGTGGTCGAGGCGCTCGAGTCCGAGCGCGTCATCTGGACCGAACTCATGCTCTTTATCGTCGGCCTTGGGCTGCTGGCCACGGCCCAGCCGCTCGCGATGATCGCGGGCTCCATGTGTCTTGGCGTGGGCTACGGGCTCAACAACCCGGCCTCATCCGAGATCCTGAACCGCGCCACCCCCCGCCACCGGCAAAGCTTCGTCTTCTCCTTCAAGCAAAGCGGCGTGCCGCTGGGGGCGGTGGTTGCCAACGTGGCGCTGCCCTCGATCACCGTGGCGCTGGGCGGGGCCTGGCAACTGGCGATCCTGCTCGCCGCGGCCCCCGCGGCCATCCTGCTGACGATCTTCCTGATCATCCACGAGCCCATTCCCCGCCGCCGCGCGGCGCCGGGCGGGGCCGTGGCGCGCATGGTCCGCGAACAGGTCGCGCTCTACCGCGATGCGCGCCTGCGGACGCTTGCGCTGCTGGGGGGGCTCTATTCCGCGCTGCAACTGGTGGTCACTGCCTTCACGGTCGTCATGCTGGTCGAACACGGCTGGTCGATCGTCGCCGCGGGCTCGGTCGCCGCCGCGCTGCAGCTTTGTGGCGCCGTGGGCCGCATCGCCTGGGGGCTCGCCGCCGACAGGCTCGGCGGGTTCGAGACGCTGGCGCTCATCGGCACGCTCTCGGGGCTCTTCCTCTTCGCGCTCAACTGGCTCGACGCCTATCCGGCGTTCATCCAGGTCATGCTTTTCATGGCGCTGGGCGGCGTGGCGAGCGGCTGGAATGGCGTCTTCCTGGCCGCTGCTGCCCGCACCGCGCCCAAGGGCAAGGTCGGCGCCAACACCGGCGCGCTGCTGGTCTACACCTTCATCGGTGTCATAATCGGCCCCTCGGTCTACGCCTTGGTCTACGATATCATCGGCGACTACGGGCTCTGCTTCACGCTCTTCTCGGGAATCGGTTTCCTGGGTGCGGTGCTCTCGCTGCGCCAACGCCGCGGCGCAGCATCCGTGTCTGCATAAGTCCGAACAATATTTTGATCTTTGGTCCGAAAAGGATGGTCAAATTCGCATCATTTCTTGTCTTAGGTCACGAAATATCGCGATGAGCGCCAGATCCCGTTGACCGAAATCTGAATAAGTCCGGACAATGTATCTACAAGCCGACACCAAAGTCGGCACCACCGACGGGAGTAGATACATGACCACCTTCACCAGCCGTTTCGCCCTGGCCTGCGGGCTGGCGCTGACGCCGGCGCTGGCCGGACCGGCCGCCGCACAGGATGCGATGGAGACGGCCAAGGCGCTGCTCGAAACGCACCGTGCCATCCCCGAGTTCGAGCCGCTGGGCGAACCCTTCGACGCCAAGGCCTGCATGGAAGGCGAAAGCGTCTTCTCGATCCCGATCACCATGGCGATCCCCTTCAACGTCGAGCTGCAAAAGGCCATGGCCCGCGCCGCCGAAGAGGTGGGCTTCAAATACACCACCTGGGAAAACCAGGGCTCCAGCGACGCCTGGATCCAGGGCGTGAACCAGGCCATCAGCCAGGGCTACAGCCTTGTCGATGTGGCCGGCGGCCTGAACCCCGCCGTGCTCGCCCCGCAGTTGACCGAGGCCGCCGAAGCCGGGCTCAAGGTCACCACCACGCATCTTTACGACGAGACGCAGGAGCAGGTGGACTTCGTCGATGCCTCGGGCAAGGTGCCCTACAGCACCGTGGGCAAGATCCTCGCCTCCTGGGCCTACGTGGAAACCGACGGCGCGCCCAACGTGCTCATCATCGGCTCGGACGACGTGCTGCCCACCGAACCCTTCGTCCAGTCGATCCAGGACACGCTTTCCGAATACTGCCCCGACTGCACGCAGAAATACATCAACGTGCCCGTCAACGAATGGGCCACCCGCATCCAGTCGGGCACGCAGTCGGCGCTGCTGTCGGATCCGGGCATCAACTACATCATCCCGATCTACGACAGCATGAGCCAGTTCGTGATCCCCGCCCTGCGCATCGCCGGGGCCTCGGACGTGGGCATCGCCACCTTCAACGGCACGCCCTTCGTGCTCGACATGATCCGCGAGGGCACCGTGCAGATGGACGTGGGCGAAAGCCTCGGCTGGGCGGGCTACGCCGCGGTCGATGCCATGATGCGCACGATCTGCGACATGGACGTGCCCGAAAGCCTCGGTATCCCGCTGCTGATCTTCGACGAGACCAACATCGAGACCGCGGGCAATCCCGCCGACTTCGACAGCGGCTACGGCGACGCGCACGTGCAGGGCTTCCGCACGCTCTGGGGTCTGGAATGACAGATCCCAACGTCGTGCCCCTGGCAAACCGCAACCCCGGCGAGGCACCGGCCGACGTGCTGCGCATGTCCGGCGTCCGGATGAAGTTCGGACCGGTGGAGGTGCTCAAGGACGTCTCGCTGACACTGCGCCGCGGAGAGATCCTGGGCCTTCTGGGGCAGAACGGCTCGGGGAAATCGACACTGATCAAGGTTCTGGCGGGGTTCAACTCGCCAGAACCGGGCAGCAAGGTGCGGCTCTGGGGTGAGGAGCTGAAGCTGCCGCTCGACCCCGGGCGCATCCGCAACATGGGCGTGGCCTTCGTCCACCAGCATCTCGCCCTCGTGCCCTCGCTCTCGGTCGCCGACAACATTCTGGTCTCCGACGACCAGAAGGTCCGCCCCTGGGGCATCAGCTGGCGGGCCGAGCGCACGCGGATGAAAGCGTTGTTCCAGGAATTCGGCCTCGACATCGACCCGATGCAGACGGTCGACACGCTCGCCCCGGTGGAACGCGCCTACGTCGCCATCGTCCGCGCCGTGGACGAGTTGCGCCGCTCCGAGGCGGGCCGCGCGGGCGAGGGCATCCTCGTGCTGGACGAACCCACGCCGTTTTTGTCGGCCGAGGATGTGGACCGGCTCTTTACCCTGCTGCGCCGCATCAAGAAGACCGGCGCCTCGGTCATCATCGTCACCCACGACATCGACGAGGTGCTCTCGATCACCGACCGCGTCGCCGTCATGCGCGACGGGCGGCTGGTCTCCATGATGACCACGGCGGACACCACCCGGCAGGAAATCCTCGACACCATCGTCGGCCACGCCGTCTCGCTCTACCAACGCGACCGGACCGGCAGCCGCGCCGAGGGCACGGCGGTCACGATCAAGAGCCTCTCGGGCGGCAGGCTCGACGGTTTCGACGCCACGCTCCGCGCGGGCGAGGTCGTGGGCGTCACCGGCCTCATCGGCTCGGGCTTTGCCGAGGTGCCCTACCTCGTCTTCGGCGCCGACCGGGGGCAGGGCAGCCTGACCATCGGTGACAAGCAAATCGACCTCTCGCGCATGACGCCCGGCATGGCCTGCGCGGCCAAGATCTCCTTCATGCCGGGCGACCGTATCCACCAGGCGGGCATCGGCACGCTGTCGGTCTCGGAAAACGCCACCTTCCTCGCGCTCTCGCGCCTGCGGGGGCTTCTGGGCCTCAGCCATGGCGCCGCCACCCGCGCGACCGAGGCGCTGATCGAGGAACACGACGTGCGCCCGCCGCGCGCGGGCGTCCCGCTCGGCACGCTCTCGGGCGGCAACCAGCAGAAGGTGCTCATCGGCAAGTGGCTGGCCGAGGATCCGGTGCTTCTGCTGCTCGACGAGCCCACGCAGGGCGTCGACTTCGGCGCCCGGCAAAAGATCTTCGAGGCGCTCGACGGTGCCGCCGCGCGTGGCACCGCCATCCTCTGCGCCTCGACCGATTACGAACAGCTCGCCCAGATCTGCGACCGCGTCTTCGTCTTCCACAGGGGCCATCCCGTGGCCGAACTCAGCGGTGCGGGGCTCACCAAGGACGCCATCGCGCGCGCCTGCTTCCACGAGGCCCCCGACGAGGCCGAGACCGAAACCCGAAAGGAAATGACGACATGAGCGCCACGGACACGCCATCGCGCCCGCTCGCCTCTCTCGACATCAAGAAGGAACTCGAACGCTACGCGCTCGTGCTCGGCTGGATTTTCCTGATCGCCGTCTTCGGCCTTTTGCTGCCCGACACCTTCTTCACCTGGCGCACCTTCTCCTCGCTGCTGGGCTCGCAGGCGGTGCTCGTGGTGCTGGCGCTGGGCATCCTGATCCCGCTCACCTCGGGCGACTTCGATCTTTCCGCCGCCTCGATCCTTGTCTTCGGGTCCATGTTCCTGGCCGTCTCCAACGTGCAATGGGGCTGGCCGGTGGGTCTTTCGGTCGCCGCCGTCGTGCTGATCGGGCTGATCGCGGGGCTGGTGAACGCCTTCTTCGTGCTCTTCTTCCGCATCCACTCGCTCATCGTGACGCTTGGGATCGGCACCTTCCTCAATGGCATGACCCTCTGGATCAGCAACTCGCGCACGGTTTCGGGCGTCTCCATGGACCTGGTCGAGATCGTGGTGATCCAGCGCCTTTTCGGCGTGCCGCTGGCCTTCTACTACGGCCTGCTCGTGGCGCTGGTCATGTGGTACATGCTCGAATTCACCATCTCGGGCCGCAAGCTGCTTTTCGTGGGCCGTGGCCGCGAGGTGGCGCGCCTGAACGGGGTGCCCGTGGAACGCGTGCGCGCTGTGGCCTTCGGCATCTCGGGCGCGCTTTCCGGCCTCGCGGGCGTGCTCTACGCTGGCATGACGGGCTCCGCCGACCCGACCTCGGGCCTGCAACTGCTGCTGCCCGCCTTTGCCGCGGCCTTCCTGGGCGCCACCGCGATCTACCCGGGCCGCTTCAACCCGATCGGCACGCTGGTGGGGGTCTACTTCCTCATCACCGGCATCACGGGCCTGACCATGCTCGGCGCCGACGCCTACGTGCAAAGCCTCTTCTACGGCGGTGCGCTCGTCGTGGCCGTGTCGCTCAGCCAGCTGGTCCGCCAGCGCCAACCGCAGCACTTCGCGTGACGGAGGACAGCATGGACACCCGTTTCGACAAGGACATCGAGGCCTTCCTGGGCCGCCCGCCCACCGAGGGCGAGCGCGCCATTGCCGCCGACCAGGCGACCCGGGTGGAAAGCGGCATCTTCCGCAATCCGCTGCTGGAGCCGCCGGGCCAGGGGCCGCTCCGGCTCCGAGCCGGCAACGGCGCGCTGGCCGCGATCGACCCCTTCACCGCACCGGAGGCAGAGGCATGACCGACCTGACCACCATCGCCCAGCTTCAGGCCCGCCTCGACAGCGGCGAGGCGACGGCCACCAGCCTGCTCGAGGAACGCCAGTCCCGCATCACCTGCTCGGGGCGGTTGTCGCCCTTCCGGGTGCTGGAATGGGGTCGCGCCTTCGAGCATGCCGCCCGGCTCGACAGCGCCCGCGCGCAGGGCGCTCCCACCGGCCCGCTCTCGGGCATCCCGATGGCGCACAAGGATATGTTCGACCGGGCGGGCTCCTCCACCGGTTTCGGCGCCCACCGCGCCGCGGCGCGGCCTGCGCAGACCACCGCAACCGTGCTGCAACGGCTCGACGAGGCCGGCGCTGTGGATTTCGGCCGGCTTGAAATGTCCGAATTCGCCATGGGCCCCACCGGCATCAACTTTCACCACGGCATGCCCGAGAACCCCACCGTGCCCGGCGCCATCCCCGGCGGCTCCTCCTCTGGCTCTGGTGTGGCGGTGGCGGCGGGGCTTGTCCCGGCGGCGCTCGGCTCCGACACCGGCGGCTCGATCCGGCTGCCCGCGGCCTGCAACGGCGTCGTGGGCTTCAAACCCACCATGGGGCGCGTGCCGCTCGACGGCGCCATGCCGCTCTCGTGGACGCAGGACACCATAGGCCCGCTCGCGGCCTCGGTCGATTGCGCGCGCCGCGTGCTCTCGGCGCTCACGCAGGGCGCCACCCGGATCGAGCCGCGCGAGACCGGCCCGCTGCGCATCGGCTTTGACCGCGGCGCCGTCACGTCGGCCATCTCGCCCGCCATGCGCGCCTGCCTCGCCACCCTGCGCGAAACCCTCGAAGGGCAGGGGCACGAGCTCACCTCCGTCGATCTCGCCTTCTTCTCGGACCTCGAAGAGGCCGCCAACGTCATCGCCATCTCCGAAGGCGCCGCCGTGCACGCCGACCGCCTGCGCAGCCATTCGGACAGCTACGGCCCCGAGGTGCGCACGCGCCTGACCCAGTCGGTGGCCATGTCGGCGCAGGCCTACCTGCGCGCCCGCCAGATTCGCGCAGCGGGCATCGAACGCACACGTCAGGAGGTCTTTTCGACCTCCGATCTGGTCATTCTGCCGACGCTTCCCGACGTTCCGCCACAGGCGAGCGCCTTCAAACAGGCCGAAGGTGCCGAACTTTCAGGCATGATTTCCCGTCTCACGAAACTGACACGTCCTGCGTCCATACTGGGGCTGCCAGCCCTGTCGCTCCCCGTGTTATGGACCGAAGAGGGGCCGCTCAGCGTCCAGATCATCGGTCCGCACGGGGCCGAAGACCTGATCGCCGACCTGGCACAGACGCTCGAAACCGCAAGGGTGCCGGGCGCATCCGAACTAAGCGAACCCGCATAAGAAAGAGAAGGAGAATTCGGGCATGAAAGATCTCGATTCCAAACGCGCGCTCGACGAAAGCGCCCTGGAAACGCTGTTCACCGAGGCGCGTACCCACAACGGATGGCAGGACATGCCGGTGCCGGACGCGGTGCTGGAAAAGCTCTACGACCTGGTCAAGATGGGGCCGACCTCGGCCAACTGCTCCCCGGCGCGCTTTGTCTTTGTCCGCACCCCGGAGGGCAAGGAAAAGCTGAAGCCCGCGCTGTCCTCGGGCAACCTGGAAAAGACCATGGCCGCGCCCGTCACCGTGATCGTGGCCGAGGACATGGAATTCTACGAAAAGCTGCCCGAGCTCTTCCCCCATGCCGACGCGCGGTCCTGGTTCACCGGATCGCCCGAGATGGTCGAGGAAACCGCCTTCCGCAACAGCTCGCTCCAAGGCGGCTACCTGATCATGGCAGCGCGCGCGCTGGGGCTCGATTGCGGGCCCATGTCGGGCTTCGACAAGAAAAAGCTGAACGAGATCTTCTTCGAGGGCACCAGCCTGCGGGTGAACTTCATCTGCAATCTCGGCTACGGCGATCCGTCCAAGCTCTTCGACCGTCTTCCGCGGCTTTCGATGGAGGATGCATGCCGGATGGAGTGACAGCGGCCTCACCCTCGC
>CAYNKL010000073.1:0-19615 GCA_964397775.1 uncultured Rhodobacterales bacterium
CCGCGTGGGTGACCACGTAGGACGCGGTCGACCCGATGAGGTAATCCGTGATCCGCGGGTTGTTCGAGTTCAGCACGATCAGATCGCAGCCGAATTCGCGCGCGGCACTGGTGATGGCGCGGTGGGGAGCGCCGGTCCGGATCTGCGTGCGCACCTTCACGCCCGAGGTGTCCTGCTGCGCCACAAAGGCGTCGAGCTCGGGCTTGTGGTCCTCGGGGCGGACGCGGAGGTTGGACTGGATCTCCGGGACGATGGTTATGGCGATGATCTCGGCCTCTTCTCCGCGGGCCATCGAGACGGCCTTCTGCATCAGCTCGGTCGAGTGCTTGGCGTGCCTGGGTTTGATCGGCACAAGGATTCGGTCATGCATGGTCTGTCACCTTTCGGGGCTTGAACGGCGGCCCTTCCTTGCTCAAGCGGCCTGCCTTGTCACCATTTGCTGTACGAAGCTTGCGGACTATGCCCGCCATGCCACGGGTGATCCGGCAGTTCCCGATGCAGCCCTTCATTTCCGTCTCTCTCCTCGCAGCGCCTGCGCGGTTCAGGGGGTGTCCGGCGGATCACTCCCCGCGTGGATAACGCTGGTTCTCTTCCAGAACGTTGAGATCCATGTGGTTGCGCATGTAACGTTCCGAGGCCTTCTGGAGCGGCTGGTGATCCCAGGGGTAGTACTTGCCGTTGCGCAGTGCCTCGTAGACCACCCAGCGGCGCGCCTGGCTCTTGCGGACGTCGGCGTCGTAGGCGGACAGATCCCAGCGCTTGTCGGCCATCTCGCGGAAGTGCGCCAGCGTGTCGGCGTGGGCCGGGTCGTCGGCGAGGTTGGTCAGCTCGTGCGGATCGGCCTCAAGATCGAAAAGCTGGTCCGGGTCGAGCGGGCAGCGCGTGTATTTCCATTTGTCCTGCCGCAGCGCGATCAGCGGCGCGTAGCTGGCTTCGGCGGCGTATTCCATGGCGACGGCGGTCTCGCGCGTGCCGCCCTGGCCCAGGGGGACAAGGCTTTGGCCCTCGGTCCAGGGCATGACCTCCTCCATGCTGACCCCGGCCAGGTCGCAGAGCGTCGGGCAGACGTCGATGTTGCTGACCGGCGTTTCCACCAGTCCGGGCTCCATTTGCGGGGCCGAGATCATGAAGGGTACGCGGGCGGACCCCTCGTAGAAGCTCATCTTGAACCAGAGCCCCCGCTCGCCCAGCATGTCGCCGTGGTCCGAGACGAAGAGGATGATGGTCTCTTCCTCCTGCCGGGTGCCGCGCAGCGCCTCCATGACCTCGCCGATCTTGTCGTCGATGTAGGAGATGTTGGCGAAATAGGCCCGGCGCGACCGGCGGATATCTTCTTCGGTGATGTCGAATTCGCGCCAGTTGTTGGCGTCGAAGATGCGCTTGGAATGCGGGTCCTGGTTCTCGTAGCCCAGATCGCCGACCTCGGGCATGAGGCGGTCGCAGTCCTCGTAGAGATCCCAGTACTTGCGGCGTGCCACATAGGGGTCATGCGGGTGAGTGAAGCTGACCGTGAGGCACCAGGGCCGGTCGTCGAGACGCCGCCCGAGGTCATAGACCTTGCGTGTCGCGTGATAGGCGACCTCGTCGTCGTATTCCATCTGGTTGGAAATCTCGGCCACGCCCGAACCGGTGACCGAACCCATGTTGTGATACCACCAGTCGATGCGCTCGCCCGGCTTGCGGTAGTCGGGTGTCCAGCCGAAGTCGGGCGGGTAGACGTCGGTGGTCAGGCGTTCCTCGAAACCGTGCAGCTGGTCGGGGCCGACGAAGTGCATCTTGCCCGACAGGCAGGTGTGATAGCCCGCCCGCCGCAAGTGGTGCGCGTAGGTCGGGATGGCCGAGGGAAATTCGGCCGCGTTGTCGTAGACGCCGGTGACGGAGGGCAGCTCGCCCGACATGAAGCTCGCCCGGCCCGGCGCGCAGAGCGGCGAGGCGGTGTAGCCGTTGCGAAAGCGGGTGGAGCGTTCCGCCAGCGCGCGCAGGTTCGGCACGTGCAGGAAATCGGCGGGACCGTCGGGGAAAAGCGTGCCGTTCAGCTGGTCGACCATGAAGATCAGGATATTGGGGCGCTTCGCCATGCCGGGGTCGTCTCCGTTTCGGTTGGGTGCTATTGGATTGCTTGGTGTCTGGATCTGCAACCTAGATAAATTGCGCAAGAATGACAGGGTAGTCCGGTTATGCCTGACATTGAAAACCTGAATGCCAGTTTCGGTCGGTACAGCGCGGACCTCTGGCTGTTCCTGATGGTGGTACGTCACGGCCAGCTCTCCTCTGCCGCGACGGAGGCGGGGCTGTCGCAGCCGCGCATGAGCCAGCGGATGCGGTTTCTCGAGGAAAGCCTCGGGCGGGCACTGCTGGAGCGGGGGCGCCGCGGGATCAGCCTGACGCCGGACGGTCATGCGCTGCATGCGGCGCTCAGCGGCCCGCTGACCGAGGCGGCGCAGGCCTTTGGTCGCTTCCGCGATGCCCCGACGCGACGCGGAGTCGTGATCCTCTGCGATCTGGCCTTTGCCAGCTTCCGGATGCTGCCCATTTTCTCGTCGCTCTGCGAGGCCTTTCCGCAGATGGGCATTTCGCTGATGACGATGCAGCTGCCGGACCCGCGCAATGCGCCCGATGCGGATCTCTACATCCGGATGGCGCCGCATGACCGCGCCACGCCGAACCAGGTGCCGCTTTTCCGGGAGCGGGTGAGCATCGTCGCCAGTCCGGGATATCTCGCCGCGCATCCGGGGCTTGGACGACCCGCCGATGTGCCCGGACATACGCTGATCGAACTCGCCACGGTCGGGGCGGCGCCGTGGATGACCTGGGACAGCTGGCTGAGGGCGCAGGGCGTTACACCCGAAGGGGCCGAGCGGTTGAGCTTCACGAGCTACGATCACGTGATCCGCAGCGCCGAGGCCGGTCTTGGCCTGGCGCTGGGCTGGCACGGGCTGATCGACGAACGCATCGAAAGCGGCGCCTTGGTCGACGCCATGCCCGATCAGCGCGACAGCGATCTCGCCTACGTTCTTGGGCAGGTCCCGGGACGCGCGGGAAGCGAGACGCGAAAGGTCTTCGAATGGCTCAAGGCGCGTTTCGCGGAAGGCTGAGGCCCCGGGTCAGCCGTGTCGTGCGGCGTTGTGGCGGGTTTCGCTGACAGCGAGCGTCGCCGCGATGTCGTCCAGCAGGTCCAGCCGCGCCTCATTGAGGTAGAAATGCCCGCCCGGGAACATCCGCAGGCGGAAGGCATCGTCGGTCCAGCCCTCCCATTCCGCCAGCAGCGGGCGGGGCACAAGTGCATCGTCTTCGCCGCCGTAGGCGGTGATCGGCGCGCGCAGGACGTGGCGCGCGTGGCCCTCGACGGCCTCGAGGGCCTGCACGTCGGCACGGAGCGCCGGCAGGAGCATGGCCATGACGTCGGGTTCGCGCAGGATCTCTTCGGGGATGCCGCCGTAGCGGCTGTTGATTTCGGCCACGAAGGCATCGTCATCGAGATGCGCAAGCGGCGGGACGGGTGACGGCGCGTCGGGGGGCTGTCGCGCCGAGAGGAAGAGATGCGCCGGTGCGGGCAGACCCGCGTCGCTGATCACCCGCGCGGTGAAGGCCGCCAGCACGGCGCCCATGGAGTGGCCGAAAAGCGCGTAGGGCCGGTCGGTCAGCGGGGCGATCTCGGGAACGATCAGGTCCGCAAGGGCGGGGATGGAGGCGAGCGGCGGCTCGGCAAGGCGGTTCGCCCGGCCGGGTGTCTGCACGGGAAAGACGTCGAGGCGCCCGCCGGCAGCGCGGATCCAGCCCTGGTACATGCTGGCGCCGAAGCCTGCGGAGGGAAAGCAGAAGAGCCCCGGGCCGTCGCTGTCCACCGGCTGGGGGCGGAGGAACCATCGGCTGGGCGAAGGGGCGAGGGCCGGGCTCGAGGTGTCGCGCGTCATATGGCGTTTCCCGTGACTGGTGAGCGTCGGGCTTGCGGCGATGCTGTCTGCGCGGACCTTGCCTGTCCACACCAAAGCAGGCCGCGGCCGGACTTCTGCGGGGCTTTGATCATCGGTGCGCAAGCCGGCGGCGGATGGCCTGCGAGGCGCGCCCGAACTCGGACCGCATCGGGTGGTCGAAGATCACCACGCCTGTGACCCATCCGCCCCCTGCCGCCAAGAGCAGCATCAGCAGGGTGCCGGGCCCGATACCCGTGGTGCCGCCCGCGGGCAGGATCCAGGCGAGAACCGGCAGGATGGTCATCATCGCGACGCCAAGGCTGCCGCGCATGGAGCGGGCGAGATCCGCGAGGGTGAAGGGCACCACCTTGCGCACGGCGAGCGTCGAGGTGACGACGCCAAGGCCGACGACGGCAAAGGTGCTCCAGGCGATGGCCCGGACCCCGTATTGCGCGGCGATCAGGACGACTGGCAGGCTCAGGGTCACCTGCAGCAGGGCAAGGTGGAAGACGCGCCTTGCCGCGCCGGTGGCCATGAGGATCGGGTAATTGATGCCCGGCGGGAAGTTCAGCAGCATCGCGCCGGAAATGATCTGGACGAGCGGGATGGTCGCGGTCCAGTCCGCCCCGAGCAGCACCCGCACCAGCGGATCGGCGAGCACCATCAATAGCAGAAGGGCGGGCCAGATCACCGCGGTCAGCCGCTCGATGGCGCCGAGGTAGCTGCGGGTGAGGTCGGACTTGCGGCGGGCGAGGTCGGAGAAGGCGGGCAGCGCCACCTCGGCCACCCCGGCAAGGATCGTGCGTTCGGGGAACTGGCAGAGCAGCGTGGCGCGCTGGAGGATGCCGACGGCGCCGGGCGCGAGAAAGATGCCCATGATCGCCACCGAAAGATATTCGGCGGTGCGCCTCAGGATCGCCGAGCCGCCGGTGTAGAGGCTGAACGAAAAGACGTCGCGCCAGGCCACGAGCCGGAACCTGAACATCCCGAAGACCGGTCTCATCCAGAGCAGCAGCAGCCCGCCGATGATCCCAGAGGCCACATTGGCGATGGCGAAGCTGAGGAAGCTGAAGCCGCGTGCTGCTGCGAGAAGCAGGACCGCCGAATTGACCAGCGCCGTGGCCACGTTGATCGCGGCGATCCGGTTGAAGGCCAGGTCCCGTGCCAGCAACCCGTGCAGCGGGAAAGCGACCGATCCGGTCACAAAGCCGATCAGCGAGATCCGCAGGAAATCGGTAAGGCCGGGTTCGCCGAAGAGCGAGGCGAGCGCCGGGGCGGCAGCGAAGATCAGCGCGGTCAGCACCGCCGTGACCATGAGGTTTATGGTGAAGACGCCCTGCAGGCGGGCCTCGGTCAGCTCGGGCACCTGGACCACGTAGGCCGCCGATCCCAGTTCACGGACCGATCCCGCCACGGCCAGCGTCGACATCCCCAGCACCGCAATGCCGTATTCGTAGGGAGTGACCAGCCGGGAGACGAGCGCTGTCGTTCCAAGCCCGACCACGGCGGTGATATACTTCCCGCCCGTGACGAAGAGCAGGGCCCCCCGGATTTTGCTCATGCGGTAATAACCCAAAAAATCGACAATCAAAGAAGCAGGGCCGCGGGGAAAAATGATCCGCGTCCTCGTCCGAGAATTACCAGTCCGCGCGGCTCTCCGGAAGAGTGAAAAGACGTGCCCTTCGGATGGCCGGCATTGTGGCGAGCGCGGCGCGGTAGCCTGCCGGGACGGGCAGATCGCGGATATCCGGCCGGAAGCTTTCCTTGAAGACCTCCGGATCGAAAGTGACGCGGGGCGGATCGGCGGGATCGAGGGAAACGGAGAAGGCCGCGAGGTCGACGCCCAGACCCCGGCCATCCGCCTTCACGATCGCCTCTTTCCGGGTCCAGCAGGCAAAGAAGGCCTCGGTTCTCTGCGCGGCGGGCAGGGCGGCGAGTGCGGCGACCTCCGCGGGCGCGAAGCTGCCTTCGGCGATGGAAATCAGGTCGGCCGATGTCCGGACCCGTTCGATGTCGACCCCGACAGGCGTGTCGCGGGTGAGTGCCAGCAGGCCGAGCCCATCCGAATGAGACAGATTGAAGGCAGGGGCTGCCTCCGGATGCAGGTAGGGCTTTCCCTCGGCGGTGGCTCGGATGCTGAGATCTTGCGCGCTCTGGCCGGTATAGGCGGAGAGAATGTGTCGCATCTGCCCGTGCGCCGCCACATAGCGGTCGTGAAGCCGGGGAAAGGCAAAGGCGGCGGCGCGCTGACGTTCCTCCTCGGAAAGAAGGGCCTTGAGAGCGTCGCGCCGCGAATCGTCCAGGTCGAGCGGAAAGAGCCACAGATCGGCCGTCGCCCCGCCAAGACCGCCCGCGACGTCGGCGGGGACGGCGGATGTGAAGCCTGTGGTGGTCATCGCGGATCACACCGCAAAAAGACCGCCGCGGCGGGGCAGGGAGGTATGCCGGCCGAGGCAGAAAATCGCGCGGGAGCGTTGCGAACAACATCTTCCGGCATTTGCAATAGCCGCGGGGCAAGGGGCGGGGATGGCCGGGGTGATCGGGTGAACAATGCGCAGCTCGGTGTAAGAATGTTTGCCTATCTGCACCTTTTTGCGGCGTTGGCCGCGCTCAGGGCTTTTCAGATCTTGCGCGAATTTCGGAAGCGTATGAAAGTGCTGCTTTAGGAATTCGTTTACAGACCTTTTTATTTCGAAGTGCGAGATCTTCGCGCACGGTAACAAAGATTTTTTCAATGAATGCACAGCACAAGAAGGAATTTGATGCAGGGACCCTTCTCCAGGAACTCAGGTCCGCTCGTGTCATTCTCTCGGTCGAGGGGGATCAGCTTCGCGTGCGCGCGCCATCCGGCACGCTGACGGACACACTGAAGGACAGACTGCGTACGCATCGTGATGCGCTCGTCCAGCATCTGAAATCCGCGGGCGCCGCGCCTGACGCGACCACTCCACCGCAGCGCGCTCGGGAAGGGATCTTTCCCCTGTCCTTCGCCCAGCAGCGGCTGTGGTTTCTGGAGCGGGTCAACACCGGCTCCAACGCCTACGTGATCGGCGGCGCGGTTCGCATCCTCGGGGCCTTTGATCCCGATCTTCTGTTCGAATCGTGCCGTGAACTGGTGCGCCGCCACGAGGGGTTGCGCACCCGCTTCGGCGAAAAGGCCGGCGAACCCTTCGCCGAGGTCCTGAAGGAACTGCCGCCCGCGCTGGACCTCGTGGAGGTGGCAGGTGTTGCCGAGCAGGACCGGATGGCGCGCGCCAAGACGCTCGTCTCCGAGAAGATGGGCGAATCCTTCGACCTCCATGCCGGACCGCTTTTCGCCGTGACGATCTACCGTTTCGCCCCGGACGATCACGTCGTGCTGACGCGGGTCCACCACATCGTCTCGGACGGGTGGTCGCTTGCCGTCATCTCGCGCGAGCTGCTGACGATCTACGACGCCCTTCGCCAAGGCCGGTCCGATCCTCTGCCGCCTGTCGAGGCGCACTGCGTGGACCATTCCCTGTGGGAGCGTGACCGTGCCGCAAGCGGGAAGTGGCGGCGCGACATCGATTACTGGTGCAAGGAGCTGGCCGATGTGCCGGCGCTGACCGAACTGCCAGTGGATCGTCCCCACCCGAATCGTCCCTCCTACCGCGGGGCGCGCTTCGCAGCGCAGCTCGACCAGGGGCTTTGCGAGGGTCTGCGCGGGGTGGCCAAGCAGTCCGGGGCAACGCTCTACATGGTGCTCCTCTCCGCGTTCCAGGTGCTGCTGCACCGGCATTCCGGCCAGGAGGACGTGCTGATCGGCTCGCCCGTCGCCAACCGGATGGAGCGGCGCTTCAACAGCACCGTGGGGTGCCTCATCAACAATGTGGTCCTGCGCGGTGAACTCGGGCAGGATCCGACGTTTTCGGAGTTTCTTGCCCAATCCAAGGGCAAGGTCCTGTCGGCGCATGATCACTGCGAGCCGCCCTTCGACATGGTGGTCGACGAGCTGAAACCCGAACGCTCGACCCGCCATGCCCCGGTGTTCCAGGTGCTGTTCACGCTGCTGAGCTTTGCCGAGTTCGACAGTGTGCTGCCCGGAACCACCAGCGTGGACATCCCGATCGAGACCGGCGCCACGCGTTTCGATCTTTCGGTCGAGATCACCGAGAGCAAGGGCTGCCTGAAGGTCTCCTACGAATATGCCAGCGACCTGTTCGACCGGGCGACGGTTGCCGGGCTGCAGGACCGGTACGAAACGCTTCTGAGGTCGATCGTGGCCGACCCGGCGCAGCGTGTCTCGGATCTGGATATCGTATCTGCTACCGATCACACGCGCCTGGCCGAGCTGTCCGAGGGGCGCCCGCTGTCGTTCGACCGTGTCACCACTGCTGACAGGCTGATCGACGAGATCGCCCGCGACTACCCCGAACGGGAGGCCGTCGTCGCGGGCGGGACCAACCTCGATTACCGGACGCTGGTGCGGCGGGCCAACGGGCTTGCCGCGCAGCTGGTGGCCCGGGGCGTCGGGCAGGGCGATCTTGTCGCTGTCGCGCTTGAACCCAACGCGGATCTTGTCGTGGCGCTTCTTGCGGTCTGGAAGGCGGGGGCGGCCTACGTCCCGCTCGATCCGCTGCATCCGGCCGAGCGGCTGGCGATGATCATCGAGGATTCCGAGCCGGCAGCGCTTGTCACCTCAGTCGCTATTGAGGAAGCTCTGCCCGGTACCGATGTGCCCCGGATCCTGATCGACGGGGATGCGGCCGAGTCATCTGACGTGCCTCCGCAAAGGGCGGCCGGGGCAGGGGATCTGGCCTACGTGATCTACACCTCGGGATCGACCGGGCGCCCCAAGGGCGTCGAGGTCGAGCACGGCAATCTCCTGTCCTTCCTCGCGGCCATGCGGGTCGAGCCGGGGATCGCGGCCGGGGATCGGGTTCTGTCGGTGACAACCCCATCGTTCGACATCGCGGGACTTGAGATTTGGCTGCCCTTGACCACCGGTGCCACCACCGTGCTCGCCGAGCGCGCGGCGCGCATCGATGGCGCCGCGCTCGGGCGTCTTCTCGAGGGGCAGCGCATCACGATGATGCAGGCGACCCCGGCGACCTGGCGGCTGCTGCTGGATTCGGGCTGGCCCGGCATGCTGCGGCTGCGCGCGCTCTGCGGGGGCGAGGCCATGCCTCGCGCGCTGGCCGAGGCGCTGATCCCCAAGGTCATGACGCTCTGGAACATGTACGGCCCGACCGAGACGACGATCTGGTCGACCGTCCAGCGTGTCGAGACGGCCGAGGATGCAGGTTCGATCGGCCGCCCGATCCGGAACACGCGGGTCGCGGTGACGGGCCAGTCGGGGCGGCCCGTCCCGCCCGGCATCGTCGGCGAGCTGTGCATTGCAGGCGATGGCGTGGCGCGGGGCTACCGCAACCGGCCCGACCTGACCGAAGAGCGCTTCACCCTGATCGACTTTCCGGCCAGCGGCCCCGTCAGGGCCTACCGGACCGGTGACCTCGTGCGCCAGCGCGGCGATGGGGCCATCGTCTATGTTGGACGAAACGATTTCCAAGTGAAGGTGCGCGGCTTCCGGATCGAGCTGGGCGAGGTCGAGGCGCAGCTTGCCGTGGTCCCGGGCGTCGCCGATTGCGTCGTCGTGGCCCATGTGCCCGAAGGCGGGCAGGCTGCGCTTGCCGCCTATGTTGTCCCTGCCGAGGAAGGAGCGTTCAGCGCAGAGGTGGCCCGTCGCATGATGCGGGCGAGCCTGCCGGAATACATGGTGCCTGGTGTCTTCCTGGAACTCGACGCGCTGCCACTTACGCCCAACCGCAAGGTCGACCGCAAGGCCCTGCCCAGGCCGGAGCCGGCCGTTGCTGTGTCGGCAGCGGTGCCGCAGGACGACGTAGTCATGAGCGAGACCGAGCGTCGGATCGCGGCGCTCTGGTGCGAAGTGCTCGGGCTTCCCGGCGTCGGGATCGACCAGAGCTTCTTCGATGTCGGCGGCCATTCGATGCTTCTGGTCAAACTGCACGAGAAGCTCACCGCGTCTTTCGGGGACCGGATCCCGCTGATCGACCTGTTCCGGCGGACGACCGTCGCGGCCCAAGCCGAGGGGTATGACGGAGACGGGGCCGCCGTGGACGCGGCCCAGGTGATGCGCGCCCGGCAAAGAGCGGAGCAATACGGAAATGTCTGAACACTTCAGCACCCCGGCGGAGAGCTTTCCGTCGCACGCCGTTGCCATCGTCGGCATGTCGGGCCGGTTCCCCGATGCGCCTGATCTGGGACAGTTCTGGGCAAACATCCGCGATGGCGTGGAATCGCTGCGCACCTGGAGCGACGAGGAGATGGCCGCAGCGGGCATGCCCGAGGCACTGCGGCGCAACCCGAACTTCGTCCCAAAGGGCACGGTGCTCGACGACGCGGACATGTTCGACGCGGATTTCTTCCAGATGTCGCCCGGCGAGGCGAAGATCATGGACCCGCAGCAGCGGCTGTTCCTCGAGTGCGCCTGGGAGGCGATGGAGGACGCGGGCTACGCGCCGGGCCGCATCGAGGTGCCGGTGGGCCTCTATGCCGGCGTCAGCATGAACAGCTACCTGCTGGCGCATGTGCTCGCCAACCGGGCTCTGGCCGAAAGCGCGGGCGGCTACCAGCTCATGCTCGGCAACGACAAGGATTTCCTCTGCACAAGGGTATCCTACAAGCTCGACCTCAAGGGGCCGAGCGTCACGGTTCAGACCGCCTGCTCGACATCGCTGGTCGCGGTGGAAATGGCCTGCCGGGCGCTGGCGCGCGGGGAGTGCGATGTGGCGATGGCCGGGGGCGCCTCGCTCAACTTTCCCCAACGGGGCGGGTATATCTATCAGGAGGGGATGATCTTTTCGCCCGACGGGCATTGCCGGCCCTTCGACGCCGCGACCAAGGGCACGCGGTCGGGCGCGGGCGTCGGGCTGGTGGTGCTGCGACGGCTGAGCGATGCGCTTCGGGACGGCGATACCATCCACGCGGTGATCCGCGGCGCGGCGGTCAACAACGACGGCGGCGCCAAGGCGGGCTATACCGCGCCCAGCATCGACGGCCAGTCCGAGGCCATCGTCATGGCCCAGACGCTGGCCGGGGTGGACCCCCGTAGCATCGGCTACATGGAGGCGCACGGGACCGGCACGCCGCTGGGCGACCCCATTGAAATTGCAGCGCTGACGCGGGCCTTCCGCGACCGGACGCAGGACACCGGCTTCTGCCGGCTCGGGGCGCTGAAGGCCAACATCGGCCACCTCGATGCGGCCGCCGGTGTCGCGGGGCTGATCAAGTCGGTTCTTTGCCTCAAGAACGCCTGGTATCCGCCGCTGGTGAATTTCCGCGAACCGAACCCGCAGCTTTCGCTCGAGGCCAGCCCCTTTGCCGCCTCCTCCGAGGGCGGGCCCTGGGTGGCCAGCGACGGGCCGCGGCGCGCGGCTGTCAGCTCCTTCGGGATCGGCGGCACCAACGCCCACCTGATCCTTGAGGAGGCGCCATCCCCGGTGGGGCTGCCCGCGCCGACGGGTCCGCAGACGCTGGTGCTTTCGGCGCGCAGCGAGGCCGCGCTTGCGGCGGCGGCAGGGAACCTCGCCACGGCGCTGGAGCGCCCCGATGCGCCCGCGCTTGCCGATGTGGCGCACACGCTGCTGACAGGGCGGACGCCCTTCCGGCACCGCCGTTTCGTGGTCGCCGGCGATGCGACAGAGGCAGCCGAAGGCCTGCGCCGGGCGGTCCGGGGCAGTTCTCACGATGGTGGCGCCCGCCGCGTGGCCTTCATGTTCAGCGGCCAGGGCAGCCAGCATCCCGGCATGGGCCGCGGGCTCTACGAGGCCGAGCCCGCCTACCGCGCGGCCTTCGACACCTGCGCCGAAATCCTCGCCGCGCCGCTGGGCCTGGATCTGCGTGAGGCGGTTCTGCGCGATGGTACTGCGCCACTGTCAGAGACATGGCTGACCCAGCCCGCGCTCTTTGCCACCGAATACGCGCTGGCGCAGATGTGGGCGGAGCGGGGCATACGGCCCGCCGTGATGATCGGGCACAGCCTGGGCGAATATGTCGCCGCGCACCTCGCCGGGGTCATGTCGCTGGACGATGCGCTGGCGCTGGTCGCCCTGCGCGGTCGTCTGATGCAGGACATGGCGTCGGGCAGCATGGCCGCGGTGCCGCTGCCCGCTTCTCAACTGCACCGGCGGCTGGGCGGGCGGGCCGAGATCGCGGCCGAGAACGCCCCGGACCTGAGCGTGATCTCGGGCGAGACAGCAGTCATCGCGGAACTCATCGCCGAGTTCGAAGCCGAGGGGATCGCGGCGCGTCGTCTGCACACCTCGCACGCCTTCCATTCGCGGATGATGGAGCCGGCGCTGGAACGCATGGCCGAAGCCGTCGCCGACATCCCTCTCGACGAGCCGGCGATCCCCTATGTGTCGAACGTCACCGGGACCTGGATCACCCCGCAAGAGGCGACCTCGCCCGACTATTACGCGCGGCATCTGCGCCGGGCGGTGCGGTTCGGGCCGGGCGTTCAGCTTCTGGGCGAGGATCCGGGGCTTTTCCTGCTCGAAGTCGGGCCGGGCACGGTGCTGTCCTCGCTGGCGCAGGTCGCGCTTCCGGCCTCGCGCGGGCGGATCGCGTCGTCGCTGGCGCATCCGAACGAGGGCCGGGCAGACACCACGGCGATGCTCGACGCCTCGGGCCGGATGTGGGCGGCGGGAGTTTCCATCAGCCGGACGGGGTTGAGCCAAAGCAGGGCGCGGAAACCGCGGCGGGTGTCCCTGCCCACCTATCCCTTCGAGCGCCAGCGTCACTGGGTGGATCCGGTGGTCGATCCGGCGCCCTCACGCGAACTGGCGGACGCAGGTCCGATGACCGGCCGCGCTGACGATCCCTTCCTGACGGCACCCGTCTGGACGACGGACGCGCCGGGACGGGCCGAGACCGCGATCTCGGGTCGGTGGATGGTTCTGGCCGATACCCCGCAGACCGCCAGCGAGATCGGCGATCGCCTGAAAAGCGCGGGCGCGGCCGAGGTCGTGCCTGTGCTGCCCGCCACCGTTGCCAAGGCAGGCGTGCCTGCGCTGGCCCGGCCGGGACACTCCGAGGATCTGCAGGCGGCCCTCGCCGGCGGGACCGACCCGCTTGCGGGCATCGTGGTCGGCTGGGGGCTCGAAGGCGGGCCAATCGATGGCCGGGCATACTTCGACACGCTGCTGGCGCTGGGCCATCTCGCGCAATCGGAACCGCTCGCCGAGACCGTTCAGGTGCTCTGCCTGACCTCGGGCGCCGTTTCGGTGCTCGGAGAGCCAGTGCGCACTCCGGACATGGCGCTTCCCATCGGGCCGATGTTGGCGCTCAGCAGCGAGGATCCGCGCCTGCGCTTCCGGCAGGTCGACCTGTCCGTCGAGGATCTGGCCGCAGGGCCAGGAACCTTGGCCGGGATCGTTCTGGAGGAGGTGTTGAACGGGGATCCGGAACTGGTCTGCGCCCGACGTCATGGCCGCAGGTTCCACCGCCGCTACGATCCCGTGCCCGTACCGGACACGGTCGGATCGCCGCTGAAGGACGGCGGCGTCTGCCTGATCACCGGCGGACTTGGCGGGCTGGGGCTGACCATCGCCCGCGCGCTGGCCGAGGCCGGCCCGGCGCGGTTGGTTCTGACCGGCCGCGGCGCCTTGCCCGACCGCGATGACTGGGCGGACGCAATTGCCGCCGGTCATCCTCGGGCCGGCGTTCTTTCGGCGATCCTGGAGATCGAGGCGCTGGGCGCCGAGGTGATCGCGGCCGCCTGCGACGTCGCCGACGAGGCCGCGGTGCAGGCGCTCGCGGATCGCGTCCGCGCCGAGTGGGGCGGTATCGACGCCATCATCCATGCGGCGGGGCTGGTCGGAAGCGGTGCGCTGACCATCCGCCAGACGCCGCAGGAGGTCACCGCGACGCTTGCCGCCAAGGTCGATGGCACGCGCGTTCTGGGGCGGGTCTTCGGGGGCGCCAGCCTTGATTTCGTGGTGCTCATGAGCTCGATCAACGCGATCATCTCGCGGCCGGGGACCGCGGACTATTCGGCGGCCAATGCCTTCCTGGATGCCTGGGCCGAAAGCGATGAATGCCCCGACGCTTGGAACCACGTGACGGTGATGAACTGGGAAGCCTGGGCCGATATCGGCATGGCCGCGCGTCGTCACGAGGTGCAGCCCGACGCCGGCGTGACCCTGATCGACAGCAAGGTGGCGACGCGGCTGCTTCTCGGCCTCGCGCATGGGGCCGTGCCGCGCGTCGCGATCACGCCCTATGACCTCTCGGCTGCCGCGGCCTGGGTCAGACGCGCCGGCTTCGCTGGTGTTGCCGATCCGCGCGGCGGTGCCGATGTGGCTGCGCCGGTGGCGGATGTCGCCGAAAACGACCTGGTGAAGCGGGACCGCTTTGCGAGCGATGCGCAGGTCACCGTGGCCCTGATCTGGGCCGACCTTCTCCAGGTGCCGCTTGAGGGGCCGGACGACGACTTTTTCGAACTTGGGGGGCATTCTCTGATGGCGACACGGTTCCTCGCCCAGCTCGAGGCGGCGACCTCGGTCAGGCTGATGCTGCGCGACGTCTTCGAGGCGCGCACCATCGGCAGCCTTGCGGCGCTCGTGGAAGGTGCGGGCGCGGCAGAGCAGGTCTCTGACCAGACCGACGAAGAGATCGAGGAGTTCGTGCTTTGACGCCCGATGAGCTGCTCACGGAAATCCGCTCGCGCGGGAGCCAGATCACCGTGGATGGAGAGGATCTGCGCCTGACCGGGCGGGTTGGCAGCCTGACCGAGGAACTGCGCAACCAGATCCGGGCGCAGAAGGCCGACGTGATCAGCCTGCTGCGGCAGGAGGATGCGGCGGCGCCCGCGCTTCTTCCCAAGGAAGGGCAGCTGCCGGTCTCGCATTTCCAGGAGCGGCTCTGGATCATCCAGAAGCTCGATCCCAAGGCGACGGAATACAACCTGGTTACCGTCTGGCCCTTCGGCACGCGGTTCGATGCGGATACGCTCGAGACGGCCCTGCGCCGGGTCATCGCGCGGCAGAGCGTGCTTCGCACCTGCTTTCGCGAGACCCCCACGGGACCGGTCGCCATCCTGCTCGAAAGCGATGTGGTCCCGGTGCAGCATGTCCTGCTTGACGATCTGGGCGAACAGGCCCGCCGCGCGGCCTGCGACGAGGCCGTCGGGCGCGAAGTCGCCCGGCCCTTCGATCTCGAAAACGCGGCACCGATACGCTTCACGATCCTCGATTTCGGCGCCGAGGGCGTCGCCCTGCTTGTCGCGGCGCACCACATCGCCATCGACCACTGGTCGCTTTCGCTCCTGCGGGACGAGATCCTTTCGGCGGCCGCGGAGGGACCGGGCTATGCCGCCCGCGGGCCCATGCTGGAATACGCCGACTACGCGGGCTGGCAGCGGCAGCGGCTGCATCCTTCGCGGCTCGGCAAACACCTGGATTGGTGGGAGCAGAGGCTGCGCGGCGTGCCCGATCTTTGCGCCTTCAACGCCGATCTCGTGCCGCGGCTCGGATGGGACGGGCGCAGCCAGTCGTTCCTCTGGGACGAGGATTTTTCCCGGCGCCTGATCGCCTTTGCCCAGTCCCGGGGCGCCACGCTCTACATGACGCTTCTGGCCGCCGCCGCCGTCGCCCTGCACCGCGAGACGGGGCTCGAGGATATCGTTCTGGGCAGTCCCGTCGCCCTGCGGGAACGCCGGGAATTCGAACAGATGATCGGCCCTTTCGTGAACACGCAGGTGCTCCGGATGGCCGTCACGCCCGAGACCAGCTTTGCCGAGCTGCTCGACCGCGCGCGCGACACGCTTCTGGACAGCCATCCGCACAGCCATGTGCCTTTCGAGATGGTGGTCGAGCGCGTCCGCCCGGCGCGCAACCTGAACCGGTCGCCGCTGTTCCAGTTCGCGGTGGTCCTGCAGAATGCGGCCGGTGCGCCGAGCGAGCCGATCTTTGGCGGCGGCGCAGTTCACGACATGACATGGTTCGTCCGCCAGGCGGGCGGTCAGGTCATGGGGGCCATCGAGTACCGCTCGGACATCTACCTCCCGGAGCCGGTCCGACGCCTTCTGGCGCGGCTCGAGGCGATCCTGAGGCATGCCGTCGACCACCCCGATACGCCGGTCGCGCGCATTCCGCTGCTTGCGCCCGAAGAGCGCGAGATCCTTTTGGGGGGCTTCATCCCCGAGGCGGTCGAGATCGACCCGATCCCCTATCCGCAGCAGGTCGCATGCACGGCCAGGATGACCCCCGGGGCCACCGCGATCCGGCACGACGGGCAGCAGGTCAGCTACGCGGACCTGAACCGTCGCGCAAACCGTCTGGCGCATCTGCTGTCCGACCGCGGTATCGGGCGTGGCAGCGTCGTCGGTCTCTGCCTCGACAGGACGCCCGAGCTGATCGTGGCGATGCTTGCCGTGCACAAGGCCGGCGCGGCCTATGTCCCGCTCGATCCGGCCTTTCCGCCCGAGCGTCTGCGCTACATTCTCGCCGACAGCGGCGCGCGCGCGGTCATCTCTGGCGGCGACGCGGCCCGTGCGCTCGATATGCCCGATGGGATGGAGGAGCTGCCGGTCGCGGAGGCGACTGCGGAGGCCGAGTCGTTTTCCGACAGCGATCCGGAGGTCGGGATCACACCGGAGGATACCTCGCACCTGATCTATACCTCGGGCTCCACCGGGCAGCCCAAGGGCGTCGAGATCACCCATGGCGCGCTGTCGAACCTGCTGGGCGCGCTGCGGCGGGAACCGGGCATGACTCCGGAGGACGTTGTCGCCGCGACGACCACCGTGTCTTTCGATATCGCCGCCGTGGAGCTGCAACTGCCGCTGACCGTCGGCGCCACCATCGAACTCCTCGACCGCGAGATCGCGACCAATGGCGAGGCCCTGGCCGAGGCCCTGCACGACAGGAACGTCACGGTGGTGCAGGCGACACCTTCCGCCTGGCGGCTGCTGCTGGAGGCCGGATGGGAAGGCAGCCCGGAAATCCTTGCGATCACCGGCGGCGAGGCCCTGACGCGGGATCTGGCGGATGCGCTTCTGGCGCGCGTGGGGCGGCTCTGGAACGGCTACGGCCCCAGCGAGACGACGATCTATTCGACGGGCGCCTGGATCGCTGCCGATGGCGCGCCGGTCAGCATCGGGCGCCCTGTCGCGAACACGCGGGTGTATCTTCTCGACGAGGCCGGCGACCCTGTTCCGATCGGCATGCAGGGCGAGATCTGCATCGGCGGGGCGGGCGTGGCCAGGGGCTATGTCGGTCTGCCTGATCAGACCCGCGACCGCTTCCGCCCCGATCCCTTCGACACGGCAGAGGGCGCGCGCCTCTACCGCACGGGCGACATCGGGCGCTGGTCCTCGGATGGCCGCCTGTTCCATCTGGGACGCAGCGACCACCAGGTGAAGATTCGCGGCGTGCGCATCGAGCTGGGCGAGATCGAGGCGGCGCTGCTCTCCGCCGAACCGATCCGGCAGGCGGCGGTCGTGGTCGAGGACGCGGGCCATGACGACCGGAGGCTGGTGGCCTATGTCGTCTACGAGCCGGGCGAGGACATGACGTCGAGCGAGGTCCGTCGCCATCTGCGCGCGACGCTGCCGCGCCACATGCTGCCGACGGTGATCATGGACCTGCCCGCGCTGCCGCGCACGCCCAACGGCAAGCTCGACCGCAAGGCGCTGCCGCGCCCGTTCGAGCAGGGCGGGCCACGGCAGAGCGCAGCGACACCGCCGCGCCCCGGCGTGGAGGCCACCCTCGCCGAGATCTGGCGCGACGTGCTCAAGGTCGACAGCGTCGGTGCGGACGACAACTTCTTCGAACTCGGGGGGCATTCGCTGTTGACGCTGCGTGTCGCGCGCCAGGTGCGGGAGCGGCTGGGCATCGCTCTTGACCCGCGCGTGCTATTTTTCAAGACTCTCCGGCAAATTGCTGCGGAGCTGACGCATCTGCAGACCCGATAGCGTGAATTGAGTTCATGAGCCCATTTTTTTTCGGCACCTCGCGGCGCCGCCTCTTCGGCGTGTATCACCCGGCGCAGACGTCGCGGGCCACGGTGCGGGCGGTGGTGCTGTGCTATCCTTGGGGCCATGAATACATCAACGCGCACCGCTCCATGGTGAAGCTGGCCGGCGTGCTTGCCGAGGGCGGCTACCACGTCCTGAGGTTCGACTATTTCGGCACGGGCGACAGCGGAGGCGAGGCCGTTGACGTGACCCTGAAGGGGTGCCGGGAGGATATCCTGACCGCGGCCGAGGAACTGCTCGACATGAGCGGCGGCGAGAGCGTTTCGCTGGTCGGCCTGCGCCTCGGTGCGGCGCTCGCGGCCGAAGTCGCGGTGGCCGAACGCGGGCTGGTGGACCGGCTGGTGCTCTGGGATCCGGTGATATCGGGCCCCGATCACGTCGAGGCGATGTTCCGCGCCGCGGCGAACATGCCCAACGGCATGGGACCGCCACCCCCGCGGGCGCCTGAAAAGGGCGGCGGGCACGAGATCTGCGGCTTCCCCCTCACCGATACCCAGCGCGACCAGATCAAGGGTGTCGACCTGATCCGGCTGGTTCCGAAGCTGCCGCGCAAGTCGGTCACGCTGGTGACGCAGCCGGTCCCGGCGCACGAGCGCTACCTGGAGGCGGTGGGCGATGCCAGCGCGCAGGGCGAGCGGTTCCTTCGCATCACCGACCGCGCCGCCTGGCACGAGGACTGGCCGAGAAATGCGGGCATGATGCCGGTCGACGTGATCAACCGCATCGGGGCCTGGATGGCATGAGCGATCGCCGGTCCCCTGCCACGGCGCTTGCGCCGAAGACGAGCGAACAGGTTGTCCTCATGGGCGCGATGTCGTCGCTTTGCGGGATCATCACCCGGCCTGCGGGCGACCCGACGGGCCTGCCGATCATCCTGCTGAACACCGGCATCATCCACCGCGTCGGGCACCACCGGATGAATGTCACCATTGCGCGCCGCTATGCCGCTTCGGGACATCCGGTCATCCGCTTCGATTTCGGCGGCATCGGGGACAGCCCGGTGCAGAGCGAAACGCTGCCGCCGCTCGACACCAACCTGATCAGCATCGGCGAGGTCTGCGACTGGCTCGAGACGAACCTGGGGCAGTCGCGTTTCATCCTGATGGGGCTTTGCTCCGGGGCGGATCATTCGATCATCTATGCGGCGCGGGACCCCCGGATCGCAGGCGTGGTGCTGGTCGACCCTTCGATCCCGCGCACCTTCCGTTTCCACGTGAACAACGTCGCGCGCGATCTGACCCGGCGCGCGGTCTGGACCAACCTGGCCACCGGCCGTGGCCGGACCTGGGCGCGGATCCGTCGGCTGGCCGGGCGGTCAGGTGGCGCCGCAGACGAGGCACCGCGGAACGAGCCGTTCGCCCGTCCTGAGCTGGAGCATCCCGAGGCCGTGGCCTTTCTCGAGAAGGCCTACCAGGATGCGGTCGACAACGGTGCAGAGATCCTCGCCGTTTTCACCGGGGGGCACGATTTCCAGCACAATTACCGCCGGCAGATCCTCGACGCGCTGCCGCGGGTGAAGTTCGGCAAGCAGCTCGACCTGCATTTCTACGCCGACTGCGACCACACCTTCACCTTCGAGCGCCACCGCGAGCGTCTGCTGCGGCTCACCGACGATTGGCTGGCCAGGGTGATGGCCGCCGAGCGAAGCGACGCGCCAGCCCGCCGCGGCGTGGGCTGAAAC
>CAYNKL010000074.1:0-19352 GCA_964397775.1 uncultured Rhodobacterales bacterium
AAAGGCGACGGGCTCTGCCACTTCTTCAGGCTTGGCCCAGTACCCCAGGGGGATCTTGGCGAGCATCTGGTCGCGAAATTTCTCGCCGCGCACCACTTCGGTCATCTTGGTTTCGACCATGCCGAACGAGACGGAGTTCGACCGGATCCCGTACCGGGCGAACTCCTTCGCCGCTGTCATGGAAACGCCGAACATCCCGCTTTTCGCGGCGGCATAGTTGATCTGCCCGATGGAGCCCGCCCGACCAGCGATGGACGAGACATGGATCAGCGACCCCGTGTTGCGCTTGCCTTCGCCCTCGCGGGCAACGATGTGACGCCCGACGGCCTGGGTCCAGAGAAACGCCGACTTCAGGTGCACGTCCAGCACCTGGTCCCACTGGCTCTCTTCCATTTTGAGGATCATCGCCGCCCGTACGATGCCGGCATTATTGACCAGTCCCGAAACTTCGACGCCCTTGTCCTCAAGATCCTTCATCGTCTCGGTGACAAAGGCCGAATCCGACGCGTCGCCAGCGTAGGTCAGCACCTCGCCCAGATCGGACTTGAGCACTTCAAGAGCCTCGGCATCCAGATCGACGGCGACAACCTGACCGCCAAGCCGAACCACCTGTTCCCCGATGGCCCGCCCGATACCCTGGGCCGCCCCGGTGATGATGATCGAGCGGCCGTCCAGCCTAACCATTTCCGACATGGGGTAGTCTCCTTAACGTAATTGACTGTTCAAACAGCGCGAAAGACGGGCAGGCTCAGACCCTCGGCCGTCTGGGTGAATTCAACCGCCACGTCCTGGCCGATGGCCGGCGGCGTGTCTCCGGTGAGGTTCGTCATCATGGTGGGCCCCTCGGCGAGGGTCACGTAGGCCAGCACCCGGCGCTCGGGCTTCAGGGTGATGGAAAAGGAATAGACCGTGCCACGGCCGCTCGCCTCGACCCACTCCGTCCGGTCGGAATGGCAGAACGGGCAAAGCCGGCGTGGATAGTGATGTGCCCGCCCGCACTCGGAGCAGCGCTTGAGCATCAGACGCCCCTCGGCTGCAGCCTCCCAGTAGGCGGCGCTGTCCAGGTTCAGTTCGGCAACGTCCCTGTGGTTCATGATCAGACCCTTTCCAGAATGACGGTCGCGCTGCCGTGCCGGGTGGCGAGTGACCCGCCGGTGCCATGGGCAAGCGCGAGATCACAGTTCGGCACCTGAACGGCCGGGTGCGCCTCTCCGCGCAGCTGGCGAACCGCCTCGAGTATCTTGGTCATCCCGCCCCGGTTCGCCGGGTGATTGCTGCAAAGTCCGCCACCGTCGGTGTTGAACGGCAACCGACCTTGGCCAGAGATCAGGTTGCCATCGGCTACGAAGGCACCGCCCTTGCCCTTCTCGCAGAACCCGAGATCCTCAAGCGTGACGAGCACGGTGATCGTGAAGCTGTCGTAGATCGAGGCATACTTGATGTCCCCCGGCGTGACCCCGGCCTCATCAAAAGCCGCGCGACCGGATTTCACCCCGCCCGAATAGGTCAGGTCGACCTGCCCGCCACTGGCATGCTTCAGCGCCTCGCCCGCGCCGCGCACCCGCACCTTGGGGCGGTCAAGCGAACGGGCGACATCCTCGCTGACCAGGACCACCGCACCGCCGCCGTCGCTGACCACGCAGCAGTCGAGCCGGTGCAGCGGATCGGCCACCAGCGGCGAGGACACGACATCCTCAACCGTCACCACATCGCGCAGCATGGCGTGGGGGTTGTGCTGGGCGTGGTGCGAGGCCGCGACCTTGATCCAGGCGAGCTGTTCCGAGGTGGTGCCGAATTCGTACATATGGCGCTGCGCCACCATCCCGTACATGCTGGTGACCATTGGGCCGTAGGCACTCTCGAAGGGCACGTCCGGCGCCTCCGAGGGCCGCATTGCCGCCGATTTCGCACCGGCGGCGCGGGGCCGGCCGCCCAGAGTGACCAGCGCGACCGAACACTTGCCCTGCGCGATCGCCTGCGCAGCGTGGCCCACGTCGAGGATATAGGACGATCCGCCGACATCGGTGCTGTTCATATGCCTCAGATCGAGGTTCATGTATTCGGCCAGTGACATCGGTCCGAGCCCGGGTGCGTCGCCGGCGCAGAAATAGCCGTCGACATCCTCGAAACTCAGCCCGGCGTCCGCCAGCGCGCCGCGCGCGCATTCTGCGTGGATCTCTGCCACGGACAGGTCGACCGCCTTTCGCGTCGGGTGTTCGAAAATCCCTGCGACATAGGTGTTCTTCAGGCTCATGCGTGCTCCGTTCGGTAAGGCGTGTTTCAGGAAAGCCGGGCGCGGCCGTTGACGAAGACCTTGCAGTCGCGCTCGACACAGAACGCCTCGAAAAGGATCTCTTCACCCTCGTCCCAGCCTTCGACGCAGATCGTCTCGCCCGGGTACACGGGCTTTGAAAACCGTCCCCCGAACTGGGTCATACGATCGCCGTCATCGCCGGCGAAGCCGGCGCAAATCGCCCGGGCACAAAGACCATAGGTGCAGAGCCCGTGCAGGATCGGCCGGTCAAAGCCCGCCTTGCGGGCCATGTCGGGATCGGCATGCAACGGGTTCGTGTCTCCGTTCAGGCGATAGATCAGCGCCTGCTGCGGCAGGGTCGGCAGGTCGATCACGACGTCGGCCGGACGCTCCGGCTGCACCCATTTCGGGGCGGACTCGCCCGGACTGCCGCCAAAGCCGCCATTGGCCCGCGCGAAATAGGCGGACCGGCCGCGCGCGATCTTTCTGTCCCCGGCCGTAAAGGTTCTCTCGACCGTGAAGATCGCGCCGCGGCCCTCCCCCTTGTCAACGACATCGACAACCTTCGAAGTCGCAATCATCTCCAGATCGGTCCGCAACGGCTCCAGAAGATCGAGGTGCATTTCGCCATGGACAACCTTGCGCCAGTCGATGCCGCTGGAGGGGTCTCGGAACCACATCCCGGGGCTGCCCAGCACGGCGGCCATCGTCGGGAAAACCTTGAGCCCGTCCTCATAGACATACTGCAGTTGCGCCGCATCGACCGGGTCTGCACCGTACCCCAGCCCCAAGGCATAAAGCATCGCCTGCTCCGGCCCGATCCGGAACGGGATCGGATCGAAGTTCCAGTTCCGAAGGCGCGCCTCATCGATCACAAGTTCACTCTGATCCGTCCCAGTCATTCCGCAGCCTCGCCCTGGGCCTGCAGAAGATCGACGGCAGTCCAGGTTCCGCCGAAGGCAGAGCCTATGTAGAGCACGCGCTTCACATAGTGGCCGATGGCCATCTCGTCGGTCATTCCCATGCCGCCGTGCAGCTGGATCGCCTGTTCGCCGGTCCGACGCCCAAAGCTCGCGGTAACATAGCGGGCCTGCAGAAGCTGGGCGCGCGGATCGTCCATGTTTGCTGCCGCGAAGCTCGCCAGCTCTGCCATCGAGTTCACCATCTCGAGGTCCATGTACATGTCCGCCACGCGGTGCCGCAGGACCTGGAATTCGGACAAGGCCCGACCGAACTGGCGCCTGTCCTTCAGATACTCACCGGTGAGTTTGCAGATCTCCTCCAACGCGCCTGCCAGCTCGTGGCAGAGCGCGGCGGATGCGACATGTCCGGCGCTTTCGAGAGCGGTTTCTGCAACCTCGCCCTCGGCGATGACCTCATCCGTTTCGACCTCCACGTCGCTCAGAACCAGCGCCGCCAGCGGGCGCCCGTCGACCGCCGTGTAAGGCGCCGCGGAAAGACCGGCACGATCGACCGGAAGCCGCACCAGGAACCGCTCTCCGCCGGGCGTATCGAGCCCGAGGATGATGTCCGTTGTTGCCTCGGAATACTCGCAGGCGGCGATCCGGCCGCTCAACAGCAACCGCTCGCCGCGTTCCTGGGCCTGGACACGAACGTCGGAGCCGTTCGGCAAGCCGTCGCTCTGCGCCGAAACGGTGACGACGCGGGTGTTTTCGGCGATACCGGACAGCAGCTTGTCCACCAGGGCCCGTTGTGGAACCTTCGATAAGAGGGCCGTCGCCACGATTGAGGACCCGATGAAGGGAGCCGTCACCAGGGCCTGCCCGCACAACCGCGCCAGGACACAGGCTTCGCGCAATGGAAGTTCCAGCCCGCCGTGATCTTCTCCGACCCGTGCGCCCAGCCAGCCGAGCTTCTCGATGCCGGACCATTCCGCTGGATCGTGGCCGGACCCGTGGCTCTGCAGTCTCGCCCTGCGATCCGCGACAAAGCCAGCCGCTGCATCGGTCAGCATCGTGGCGTCCTCGGACGGCGCAAGATGGCTCAGGAAGGTCTCGCTCATCTGTTCAGCCCAGGATCGTTCTTGCGATGATGTCGCGCTGGATTTCATTTGTTCCTCCAAAGATGCTGGCCGAGCGGCTGTACAGATAGTCCTGCATCATCCCTTCGGTTTCGGCGTGGTCGCTTTCGTCCGGTACGCTGCCAAGCGTCACGCCACCATGACCCGCGGCGTCGACAAGCAAAGCCGTCAGCCGCTGCTGCATTTCGGTGCCCCGCACCTTGAGCATCGAAGCCGCAGCCGGGTTTGTCTCCTGGGTCCGCATGCGGATCTCGCAGACTTCGAGTGCCGTAAGTTCGGAATCCACCCGCGCCATCTCGCTGAGGAATGACGGCGACGGACGGCCGGAGGCGCCGCTTGTCATCGCCCGGTCGGCATATGCCATGAGCCGGGCCACCTGGCGCCGGCTGCGGCCGATGTTGGTGATGCCGAAGCGTTCGTTCTGAAGCAGGAAGCGGGCGTAGCTCCAACCCTTGCCGAGCTCACCGACGAGCCCGTCCTTGGGCACCTTGACGTCCTTGAAATGGACGGAGTTCAGGCTGTGGCTGCCGTCGATGCTGATGATCGGATGCACGTCGATGCCCGGCAGATCCATGTCGAAGACAAGGAACGATATACCGTCCTGCTTGCGCTCCTCCTTTGAGGTCCGCACGAGGCAGAAGATACGGTCGGCGTAGTGCGCCTTGGTGGTCCAGATCTTTTCGCCGTTCACGAGGAAATGGTCGCCCTTGTCCTCCGCCCGGGTGCTGAGACTGGCCAGGTCCGACCCCGCCCCCGGCTCCGAGAAGCCTTGGCACCACCAGTCCTCACCGGACAGGATGCGGGGCAGATAGAGGTCCTTCTGTTCCTGCGATCCGAAGGTGTAGAGAACCGGGCCCACCATGCCGGTGCCGAAGGCTGGAACCGGCGGAGCCGCGTTCGCCCCGTGCTCGAGATTGTAGAGGAACTTCTGCATCGTGTTCCAGCCGGCGCCGCCGTATTCCTCGGGCCAGGCGGGCGCGCCCCAGCCTCTCTCGTTCAGGGCCTTTTGAAAGGCGACGACCTCGGATTTGCCGGGCGGAAGACCCCGATCCGTCCGCTCGCGCACCTCTGCGGGAACAGAAGATCGGAAGAAGCGGCGCAATTCCCGCCGAAAGGCCCTCAGGTCATCGTCCAGAAGCAGATCGATGTGATCCTGGACGCTCGGGTCCGCATCCGGATCAGATGATTGTAAAGAAACGATATTTTCTTTCACTTTGGCGACCTCCCTTCGGCTCTTAGGATAGCAACCTGCCCGCACACCGGGGTGGCTACAAATATCGAGACGCTATCACAGCATTACGAGTTCGGGTTTCAGGCCGGTCCGGAAACCCGGTGTGATCACAAGGATATCTTTGCCGTCGATGATGAAACGGCATTCGTCTCCGCACCGACCCGAAGCCGCGTTGACAGCTCAGGGCAGCCGGCAAACGATATGGCATCGTCAGGAGGAGGAGCCCGAGATCATGTCCGATGCACCGTCAGTTGCGACAATTGCCACGCCGGACCGCAGCGTGACTCGGGAAAAGCTACGAGAGAATGCCCGCCGGGCCGCGACAGGGTTCTCCGCGCTCGGGATCAAACCCGGCGACGTCGTGGCCATCTTGATGCGCAACGACATCCCCTTCTTCGAGGCGAGCCTCGGCGCGAACATCTGCGGCGCCTACTCCGTCCCTCTGAACTGGCACTCCAGCGGCCCCGAGATCCGGTACATTCTCGAGGACTCCAAGGCCGACTGCCTGGTCGCGCACGCCGACCTGCTGGACGGAATCGGCGACAACATACCGGAGGGCTGCCAGGTCTTCGTCGTCGAGACGCCTCCCGCAATCGCCGCCGCCTACCGCCTCGACCCCGCGGTGTGTCAGGTGCCCGCGGGCGTTACGGTGTGGTCCTCGTGGGTCGAGGGCAACGCACCCCGCGATACCCCGCCCGAACCTCCACGCGGCGCGATCATCTACACCTCCGGCACCACCGGTCACCCGAGGGGTGTCATGCGCGAACCGCCCGGCCCCGCAGTCGCCAAGGCACAATTCAACATGAACGAGGAAGTCTACGGCATTTTCGCGGACTCCCGCACAGCCATGGTGACGCCGGTCTATCACGCGGCACCAAGCGCCTTCTCGCGGTTTGCGGTGGAGAACGCGGAATTCACGCTGCTTCTTCCGAAATTCGATGCCGAGGAACTTCTGGCAGCGATCGAGAGGTACCGGCTCACCACACTATGCCTGGTGCCGGCTATTTTTGTCAGATTGCTGAAACTTCCCCCCGAGGTGCGCGCAAAATACGATGTATCTTCGCTGCGCCGCGTCACCCACACGGCAAGCCCCTGCCCGCCCGAGGTCAAACGCGCGCTGATCGGATGGTTCGGTCCGGTGGTCTACGAATTCTACGGCGGCACGGAATCCGGTATCGCCGTCTATTGCAGCAGCGAGGAATGGCTTGCCAAGCCCGGGACAGTCGGCAAACCCACCAGCGCGGCAAGCTTGCGGGTCCTCGATGACGATGGCCGGGAACTGCCGGCCGGGGCCCTCGGCGAGATCTTCATCCGTAACACCGCATATCCCCCGGTCACCTATCTCGGTCGCGAGGACGCCTTCCTGGAAACGACAAATGACGGCTTCGTCAGCCTCGGCGACATCGGCTACGTGGACGAGGACGGCTTCCTTTTCGTCACGGACCGCAAGAAGGACATGGTCATCTTCGGCGGCACGAACATCTATCCGGCCGAGATCGAAAAGGTCCTGATCGACATGCCCGAAATCGACGACTGCGCCGTGATCGGCGTCGCGGACGCTGACTTTGGTGAACGGTTGCAGGCACATATCCTTCTTCGCCCCGGGGCACGACTGACCGACGAAGCGGTGCAGGCCTTCCTCGGGGAAAGGCTCGCGAAGTACAAGATTCCGCGCGATATCCGCTTTGTCGACTCCCTGCCTCGCGAAGCGAGCGGCAAGATCATGAAGCGCAAGCTACGTGAAACCGCTTGAGAGCCCCCTCAAACCGAAAGGAGTGGCCGTGCAGGATTCCACGCAGCCCATCGCAATCGTAACCGGAGCAGCCGCCGGACTCGGGCGCGCCATCGCTGAACAACTCGCGGTCGGCGACGGCATGAGGGTGATCGCCGTTGACCGGCAGGCGGAGGCGCTCGAAGAGGCCACCACAGAGATCTCTGCCAAGGGTGGGCATGCCGAACCCCGGGTCCTGGACGTCTCGGAATTCGATGGGATCGCGCCCTTCATTGCCGAGGTGGCCGAGACCTACGGCAGGATCGACGTACTGGTGAACAACGCCGGCATTTCGCCCCGCCCCGCGCCGGGAACCAGGGGCATCGCCGCGATAGACCTTGCAAGCTGGAGCATGACGCTCGACGTCAACCTAACCGCACCTTTCCTGCTGTCCCAGCAGGTCATCCCCTTGATGAAGGAAGCCGGCTGGGGCCGGATCGTCAACATCTCCTCCCGCGCGGGACGCAGCTACGTCAAGGTGGCAGGCGCGCATTACGCGGCGACCAAGGCCGGCATCATCGGCATGTCCCGCACCCTGGCGGGCGAGGTCGCGCCGGACGGCATTACCGTGAACTGCGTAGCCCCCGGCCGGATCACCACGCCGCTTTCGGAACAACAGCCGCCTGAAGTGCTGGCCAAGCTCAAGGCGGCGATCCCCGTGCAACGCGCAGGCCGTCCCGACGAGGTCGCGAGGCTGGTCTCATACCTGTGCAGCGCGCAGGCCGGGTTCGTGACAGGCGCGGTCTATGATATCAACGGCGGGGATTTCATGCCCTGAGGGCTTCAACTTTGGCGCGCAGACCCCGATACTGCGGTCCTGACCCCAGTTTCCCCCCTACACACTGCATCAGGACGAGACGACTTTTGTGACCTCTAACGGCCCGATCGCATCCGCCCAGCCCTCCAGCATATTCCGCCGAGCGGCAAGCGTGGCGCTGATCGCGGCAACCGTCTTCGTCCTCATCGACGGGCTCAGCGGGCGACACCTCGCCGCCTTGGCTGCGCTCGCTCTCATCACAGGCTACCTCTGCCTGAGCTGGACGCTCATACGGACCAACGCACGTATCATGCTGATGTCGGCCGTGGTCGGGGCCGTGCTTTACATCGTCTTCTTCGGGGACCTGAAGGGCCTCGGGCTGGCGGCAAGCCGGGCGCTCTACCTGCCCAGCCTCCTTACGGTGATGACGCTGCTCCGTGTCGCGGCCGAGGGGGCTCGCTCGATCGCGATCGTCACGGATTTCCTAATCGACCAGCCGCCCAGCCGAAGGTTCCTCCTCCTGATGGCCGGCGGACATGTCTTCGGAATTCTCCTGAACCTCGGCGGCTATCAGCTCTTGCTCGGGGTCTCGATCGCCGAGAGGGACCGGAGTGCCCCCACCCCGGAAATCGCCGAGATACAGGGGCGCCGGATTTCCTCCGCGATCCTCATCGGTTTCGCCGCGACCCTGCTTTGGTCGCCCGTCGGCGTGACGCTCAATCTGCTGCTGCCCCTGGTACCGGACATCGACTGGATCGGGTTCCTGCCCTACGGCGTGACCCTGACAGTGGTGTTTCTCTTCCTGGGGTGGGCGGTGGACCGGATGGGGCCGCGCCCCCGTCGCAAACATGTGCCACATCCGCATCCCGGCGCAGCCGGCGCGCTTATCTCTCTGCTGACCTTGATGATCTCGGTTGTCGCCATCTCGGCACTCTTCGAAGCTCTGGCGGGAATACCGATGCGCAGCGCCATTCTTTTCGTTGTGCCGGCTTTGGCATTGGTCTGGACCTTGCTGAACGCAAAAGGCGCCCCCGCGCAAGCCATGCATCGGCTGAGCCATGGGAGCTTCCGTGCGCTGCCGGAATCGGCCACCGAGATCTGTCTCGTCACGGCGAACGGTTTTCTCGGCCTTCTGGTTGCCGAGATGATCCCGCCCGACGCCGTCATGGCCATCGCCACGAAGCTCAGCATGGGCCCCGCCCTGCTGGCGATATGCGTCATGTTGCTGATTGCAGCGCTGAGCATGATCGGCATCAGTCCGATGATCACTGGCGCCGCCTCTCTCGGGGCGATCATCTCCGCCGGATTGCCGGTGCCCGAAATCATGATCCTGCTCGCCGTCTTGATCGGCTACAACGTGGCGATGCTGATTTCTCCGATGACCGCCACCGTCGGAATGACCGCGGGCGCCGTCCAGAAAAGCGCGCTGACCGTCGGGCTGCGGTGGCAGGGGCCGTTCATCTTGACCTATGTCGGACTCACGGCCACGGCATTCCTGATCTGGGGCAGCCTGCTCTGAGGACAACTTGGCGATGCCGGGCATCACCCCCCTGATCAACCGCCCCAACATCGCGAGGCGCTGGCCTGCAGTCTGCTCACTCCGGACGTTCTGGCCCAACGCAAGAAAAGACCAGCCCCGGGGGCTGGTCTTCCAGTCGCATCTGGTCGCCACCAACGCACCATCCGGACGCGGCACCTTGGCCCTATAGACAGGGCGCTACATTTGGCTAGGCAGCCATGTCGCAAGTGCCGGGAACGCGATGAGAATGAGCGCAAAGAGGATCGCGATGGGCATGAACCACAGGACGGCGACGAAAATGTCCTGAAGCGAAATCTCCTGCCCCTGGTTCACTTCGCGCGAGCGGGTGATCCCGTGAACGATGAAGGACAGGATGCCGACGGGCGGCGTCAGGATGGCAAGTTCCGCCGTCAGGACAACAAACACACCGAACCAGAGCAAGGACACATCGAGACCGGTCAGCGAAGGCACCAGAAGCGGAACTGTCAGTATCATGATCAGGAGCGGATCCATGAACATCCCGAGAATGATGTAACCCAGCAGCACGATGCACAGGAACTGCCACCGCGACAGCCCCGCCTCGTTGACCCAACTGGTAAAGTCGCGAGCCAGCCCGGTCAGGGTCAGCAGATCGGACATGATGTGGGCACCGATAATGAGCAGGAAGATGGCGCCCGTCGATTTCACCGTCTCCGTCGCGGCTTCGATGATAATGCGTGGTGCGCGGCCCCTTTGATACAGGATGCAGATCAGCAGCCCGCCGATTGCCCCGGCCGCGCCTGCTTCCGTGGCAGTGAAAACGCCGGTGTACATGCCACCAAGAACCATCAAGATGAGTATCGGAAGCGTCCAGATCGAGCCGAGGCCGGACCAGCGTTCGCTCCAGGTCACGGTACTTGCCTGTTTGCGGGCCTGACCGACCATCTTTGGACGCGTCAAGCCGAGCAAGACGATCGCCAGACCGAACACGACCGAAACAAGCAGTCCCGGAACGACACCGGCCATGAGCTGGGGCCCGATCGGCACCTGCGCAATACCGGAATAGATGACGAGGAAGGTGCTCGGCGGGATGAGCTGACCAGGCAGACCGGCAATCATGACCGACCCGACCGCGATCCGCCGGTCGTAACCGGACTTCAGCATCTCCGGGATACCGATCTGCGCCAGCGCATACGTCGTGCCGATCGTCGATCCGCTGACCGCGGCCAGCCCTGTCCCGGCGAAGGTCGTGCTCACGCCAAGCCCACCCGGCAACCACGACAGCCAGGCGCGCGCCGCCGCGTAGATCTTTGTCGTGAGCCCTGATTTCCAAAGCAGGAAGCCCATGAAGATGAACATGGGAATGACCGTCAGGCTCCACTGCGAAATCGCGCTGTAGGGCCCTTCCGATATGACGGTGATCACAGCCCGCGGCCGGATGTTCCACAGCCCCAGAAGGCCCGGGCCGCTCAGGGCAAAGGCGACCGGCACCTTCAGAAACAGAAGCAGCAACATGAGCAGGATCGCCGAAATCCCGATGATCTCGGGCGACTGCCCCACGAAGATGCCAGCCACAAGCACGCCGATGGCGACCAGTAGGCCGGCCCGCGCGCCCCAGTCCTTCACCGTGTTCTTGCCAGGCAAAGACCGCACCCGCAGCATCGCAAGGCCGAACAGAACCGTCAGCACGGCAAAGGTGACCGGAACCGCCAGCTTGACGGGCCAGATGATGACGCGGAGCGCCCCTGCCGTTTCCCGCTTTTCGAAGGCCTCCAGCGCCTCGTGGCCGGTGTAGTAGGTGAAGGCGGCCGAGGTGACAGCGGCAATGAGGAAACCGAAACGCAGCAGGTCGACCTGAACCTTCGCGGGCATCTGAGCGTAAAGCAGCTCCGCCTCGATGTGCGATTTCCGTAGCTGCGCGATAACGAAACCGACGATACAGATGAGCGGGAGATACCAGTACCCCGTCATCTCGAGCGTTGCCCGGATCGGACTTTCAAAGAGGTAGCGCATCAGGACATTGGCCGTGATGTGGAACATCGCGATCAAGGTGAACAGAACGCCCAGGAGCGACAGCGCCTGCTCGGCGCGGGTCACCTTTGCAGTACCTTCGATATTGCCGAACTCGACCAGCTTCTCGTCATCAACGGCTTCAGTCATGTCATCCTCCCTGGGGTTCCGGTCTCTGAGCCGACCGAACCGGCTATGTCGTCGTCCGCATGCAGCTCGCGCAGTGGAGCCTTTTTGTTATTTCGGTGCCCGTCCGCCAGAGCCGATCTTCCTTCGTCCCCCTCTGCACCGCGGCCGGCCAAACCGAGAAAGTCCCGCCAGCGAAGGGGCCTTTGCACTCGGTCGATCGGGCCTCCCCCGCGAAGATGGGTGACGGCGGTGCATGGAGTCTCCATTCGGCCGGGACGGCACGGAATTCCGACTGCAGGTCACGGGGGAAACCCTGATCACGCAAAGCATTGTCCGCCGGGCCAGGCCCGGCGGACATGGGGGACAGGCCTTATTCAGGCCGGCCCGCCAACAACACTTCCTCGAAGAGACGATCGAGGTAGGGTTCCACATCGAGATCCCCGCTGGCCTCCAGATCGACCACGCCATCATACCCTGTGTCTTTCTCGGTGTAGCCGAGTTCCTCAAGAAGCCTGTCCCACTTCTCGGACAACTCTTGTGCCTCGGCGACCTTGGCCTCGGCATCGGGCAGCGCCGGCGAAGTGCGGATGGATTCGATGAGGCTTTCGTTGGCCGCGCGGATGGCCGCTGCGGACTCGTCGTCCATCAGGATGGGGCCGCCACCGGCCTCCGTCATGTTCTGGACGCCTTGCGCGGTCAGCTCAAGCTGCGCATCGAACCATCCTCTGAGAAAGGCCTTCTGGCCATCATACATCAGCTGTTTCACCGGAAGGGGCAGGTCTTCCCAAAGGTACTGATCGAAACCGAGTGTCATGACACTGCCACCGATGCCGACCTCACTGTTGTAGAGGAAATACGGCGCCACCGGCTCAAGACCGAAGTACGAGGCGGCATAGGCCGAGAAGACGGCGCAGTCGACGATGCCGCGCTGAAGCGCTTCATAGACTTCGTTGAAGCCCATGGACACGGGCGACATGTCCAGATTTTCGACTTGCCGGGCATTGTTGGGCGACGAAACCCGCGCCTGTTTGCCTCTCAGCTTGTCGAGAGTGCTGTAGTCGCCGTTGCAGACAAGACCGGTCGGCGGCCCCGGCAAGGCGGTGAGACCCGGCTGAACGCCGGCGTCGGTCAGCTCTTCGACGACTTCGGAATCTCCGGTCGACAGTTCCAGCAGCACGGCCTGGTTCTTTAAGAGCGCGGTCAAAGGCGTCTGCGCGCCGGAAACCGGGAAATCGTTCAGCAAGGCAAGGGCCTGGTAGTCGTCAGGGGAATAGCCCGGGATCACGAGCCCCGCGGCCAGCCGACCGTCTGCAATAGCGGGGCCCGCATCACCGGGCATGATCGAGTTGCCGTAGGCCATCTCGACCTCGATCTTGCCGCCCGACCATTCTTCGAGGAAATCGGCGTAGTGTTCCCAATGGCGTGCCGCGACTGAGCCGGGCGTTCCACCCGTCTGCATCGTCAGCTCGATCGGGTCGATGTCTTCCAGTGCCGCGATATAGGTCGCCTTGTCGGCGCCATAGTCGACCCCCTGGGCCAATGCGATACCCGGCAACATCGTGATCGCGGCCGCCGCAGCGGCGCATGCGCGTTTGCTAAAGTACATTATTGTTCTCCTCCATGTTCATGCCTTCGTGGGTATTCCCCACTTCGTTGAGCGACTGATCGAGAGTGCCAACGGGACGCCCCTCGCATCCCTGCAAGCCGCCGATGGGAATTCGAGGATGCTCCCAGGTTCTCTCCTCTTGAAACCTGAGGGCCTTTGCGCGGCAAACCGGCCGTCTTGCTGAGCGGGCAGAACAGCGCCCTGATCCGCAATCGGCGGCGGATGACAGCCCCCGCGTCCCTGCAAGCCGACTGCACCGGCTCTCTGCGGTTCGAAACGGCCAGTTCATTGCCCCCTGCTGGGCTGTCAGGGCTTCATCGCCGCTCTCACCCCACGCAAGAAGCCGTTCCCGTTCCACAGCACCTCGATTCCGGCCCGCGGGATATCGTGAAGTGGGTGCGCCCAGTGGCGGAAACGGATCGTCAGGCATTGCATCTCTGGCTGTCATCTCGATGACGTCCCATTCCATCCGGCGCTGCCGGTCGGCGTCAGCACTCAAATCCTGCGACTGGAATTCTCCCAGTAGGGATCGCGGAGCAGCCGCTTCCTGACCTTGCCAGTGTCCTCGCGCGGCAGGGCCTCGGCGAACTCGACACGGCGCGGAACTTTGAAGCCGGCGATACGCTCCCGCAGGCGCGCGATGACCTCCTCCGAGGTGAGGCTCTGCCCGGGGCGCAGCTGCACGTAGGCACAGACGCTCTCACCGTATTCCTTGTTTGGAATGCCGAACACGGCACAATCGTCGATCTCGTCGAAAGTGTGAAGGGCCGCTTCGATTTCAGCGGGATAGATGTTCACGCCACCGGAAATGATCATGTCCTTGTTGCGGTCGGTGATGAAGAGATACCCCTCCTCGTTCAGGTACCCCACATCGCCCGACACGATCAGACCGTTCATGAAACAGTCTTTCGTTTCATCTTCCTGGTTGCGGTACACGAAATCCGTGATGCCCGGCGCACGCCCGATGATCGCTCCCACCTCGCCCGGTGGCAGTTCCGCGCCTGTGCCATCGACGATCCTGACCGTCGCACCGGACACGGGCCGCCCTACCGTCCCGGGGTGGGCAAGGGCATCTTCCGAATTGCATAGCGTGACCGTCCCCATCTCGGTCGATCCGTAGGTCTCGTTGATGATGGGGCCCCACCAGTCGATCATCTCCCGCTTGATCGTCTCCGGACATGGCGCCGCAGCGTGAACCACGTAGCGCAGCGACGACAGGTCGTATTTTTTGCGCACCTCGGCGGGCAGGCTCAGAAGCCGCGAAAACATGATCGGCACGAGGTTCAGATGCGTGATCCGCTCGCGCTCGATCAGGGCAAGCAGGCCCTCGGGATCGAACCGGGGCATCACGAAGATATCGGCACCCGTGTCAAAGGCCGCGGTCGCGTGCGAACTCGGCGAAGAATGATAGTGAGGGGCGACGACAGCCGTGCGCACCGGTCCCTCACTCTCATCGCCCACGAACCCGTAGGTCTGCCGCAGGTGCTGGCGAAGCGCCTGGATCTGCTCCGCCGTGCGTTCGTTCCGGACCACGCCCTTGGGCCTGCCCGTGGTTCCCGAGGTGTAGATGACGGTCCGGGGAAGCTGCTTCTTTTCCGGTATCAGAGCGGAGAAGCCCTCAAGCCAAGTCGCGAATGCGGTCTCACTCTCCGGGATCCTGGTGTCCTCCTCGGCGAGTCCGAAAGCGTCGCGAAGAGCTTCTCCCGGTTCGATCCAGAGGGACTTGATGCCGGCCGGCAGCGCCTCGGGGGAAAGCCTGCGCATGAGGTCGGAATGACCGATGAGCACCTTGGCCTCGGAGTCCTCGAGCATGAAACGCACTTCATCCGACGAGCTGTGCCAGTTGAGCGGCACCGGCAGCGCCCCGATCATCGCCGCCGCCTGCGCCACGACCATGAACGTCAAATCGTTGCGCAAGAACATCGCCACCGAGTCTTCGTGACCGACCCCAAGCTCCTTCAGACCGCTGGCGACACAGCCGATGCGACGTGACATCTCTTCCTTCGAGACGCATTCATTTCCTGCACAGAGTTGCACCCAAACCTCCCACGCAAACGCTTCATCCCGCGGCTCCGGGCGACCAGTTCCGTCTTTGCCCTCGCGCCTAGCCCCATGCTCCTCGCCGGGCGACGGGGTGCCAGGTCCGAAGATCTTGCAGTGCTCGACGTCGCCAACGGGAGCCGGTTCGCCCGCCACGTAAGCCGTAGCCGAAAAGCCACTCGTTCACTAAGACGTAAAGCGGACCAGTTGATATGTGCAGGCAGATCAAATGCTCGGCCTCCTCTCCGCGCTGCGAGCCCCGCACGCTGCCGCGGCGGTCCGCGCCCTTGCGGAGGTCCTTGCGCCCGCGGGCGCGGAGGACCTCATGACGTTGGAGCGGAACGGCGGCGACGGGCCGGCGCACCACGCCGCGGCGGCTCTCGTCGCGGACCTTTCGGCCTGGCGGCGCGGCGACGCGGAGTGGCGCGAACTCTCTCACTCGCTTCTGCTCTCGGGCCCGGCGGGCACCGGCAAGTCTGTGCTTGCGCGCGGCATCGCCGCCTCGGCCGGCGTGCCCCTGATCGAGACCTCTTTTGGGACCTGGCAGGCCTCGGGCCACCTTGGCGACATGCTTCGCGAGATGCGCCGCAGTTTCAGCGACGCCCTGCGCAAGAAGCCGAGCGTGCTCTTCATCGACGAGGCCGATGCTGCCGGCTCCCGCGACAGCCCCGACCGGCACGGCTCGAGCTATCGCGCCCAAGTCATCAACCAGTTCCTGGCCGAGATCGACCAGCTGCAACACGCGGAAGGCGTTCTCCTGATCGGTGCGACAAACCATGGGGAGCCTTGGATCCGGCGATCCTCAGGGCTGGCCGGTTTTACCTGCGCTGCAGCCTCGACCGGCCGAGCTTGGCGCAGATCCGGCACATGCTGGCACTGGCGGTGCCGGATGCCGGGGGCGACCAGTTGGCGGAGCTCACGCGGCACTTCGCGGGCGACACCCCTGCCGTGATCGACGCCTCCCTCCGCGCCGCGAAGTCGGCGGCCCGGCGGGAGGGCCGGGCCTTCGATCCCGAGCGGCTGCTTACGGAGCGCTCCGCGCCGCGGCCCGCCTACGACCGCCGCGCCGCGATCCACGAAAGCGGCCATGCGGTCGTGGCCAGCCTCCTCGGGGCCGGTGCGCCGCATGCAGCTCTCCTCGGAGGGCGGCGCCACCTCGCGCGGCACCGCGATCATCGAAGGCACCCCGCCCGAGTTCGAGGCCGAGCTGACGATCCTGCTGGCGGGCCGCGCCGCCGAGAGGCTTGTGTTCGGCAGCATCAGCGCCGGGGCCGGCGGCGGAGAGAACAGCGATCTCGCGGTGGCCTCGGAGCTGCACCTCCGCTTCGATCGCGAGTTCGGCCTCGGCATCAATGGCAACGCCTGGCTCGGCCCGGCGGCCATGCAGCGCCTCGGCCCGGACGATGCCACCCGCCTCCGCGTCCGCCTCGACCGGTTCGAGCGCCGCGCCCGCGCCCTCCTCGAGCCGCACCGCGACCTCCTCGAGCGCCTCGCCGCCCACCTCGTCGACCGCCGCGACCTGGGCGAGGCCGACCTCCGCCCCTGGCTCGCGGGCCTCCCCGTGGACAAGACCGCGGGATCCCCCGCGTGAGGCGGAGCCGCATCAGCGCAATAGAACGCAAGGTGGGCGCGCCCCTGCACCGGCGCGCCTGCCTTTATCGCGCTGCGATCAAGCCGCTCGGCGCCGCGCATTGCCATAAAGGAATTCGCAAACTTCGCCTCATGGAGCCACGATCGCCAAGTGACCTGCGCAATCACGGCGACGCCGAGGAGCTATAACACAAAAGCAAATCGCAAATTTCGCACAGAGATCGCCCGATCCTACATCAGAACCGCCCGTTCCTGCGGCAACACGGAGGACTCCCTTCAGGTAATGTTTTGCCAATCCGGGCCTCAGGGCTGTTCTCCATTCCGATCTCGCCACCGCGCTGGCCACGCATGTCCCGCCCCTGAGTTTTCCACATAAACCCGCCCGATCACCGCTCGGCACACTGTCTTGGCGGGCGACCCTGCCCAATCTCCCAAGGTATGATGATGACAACAGCCACCGGGGCAGGTCCCGGACACATCATCACCATCATGCACCTCCCGCGGCCCTTACCAGCGGGGGATCGGCAGAACTCGGCCAGTGGCAAGGGACCGGACAAGACACGCAGCCCCAGAGGAGACGCCGCCCGCGGCGTCTCCCCTTCCCGGCGTCTGCGACCTGTCGGAGCCGGTTCATCCCGCGCTGCGCCATCTCGCCCGTTTGCTCGCGCAGCATGCCGTGCGCGAGGAGCTCGCAGCCTCCGATCCAAAGGAGTGATCCATGACACCCGATGCGCCTCTCCGCGCCGCCATCTACGCGCGCTACTCGAGCGACCTGCTAATCGGCCGCGTCGATCACCGACCAGATCCGTGTATGTCGGGCGCTCTGCGCCGATCGTGGCTGGTTGGTGGTGGAAGTCTTTACCGATGAGGCCATGAGTGGCGCCTCGCACCTGAGGCCCGGCTTCCAATCGATGCAGCAAGCGGCGATGAACGGCCGGTTCGACATCATCACCGCCGAGGCGCTCGACCGGTTGTCGCGCGACCAGGAGCATATCGCGGCGTTGCACAAGCGCATGAGCTTTCTCGATGTCTCGCTCGTGACCAAAGTCGAGGGCGAGATCAACGAGATGCATATCGGCCTCGGCGGCACGATGTCGGCCCTCTTCCTGAAGAACCTCGCCCACAAGACACATCGCGGGCTCGAAGGCCGGGTGCGCGGCGGCAAGTCGGCCGGGGGGCGGAGCTATGGATACCGGCCGGTGCGCGCGCTCCAGCCGGATGGCACGATCACGACCGGCGATCTGGATATCGTGCCCGAGGAGGCGGCAATCGTCGCACGGATCTTCGAGGATTACGCCAACGGCCTGAGTGCGCGCGCCATCGCGGCCGCCTTGAATGCCGAGGGCATCCCCAGTCCGGGCGCCCGAAGCGGCCGATGGAGCTTCTCCACCATTTCCGGCAATCACAGGCGGGGTACCGGCATTCTGAACAACGAGCTTTACGTCGGGCGTCGGGTCTGGAACCGCCAGCGCTTCATCAAGGATCCCGAGACCGGCAAACGCCAGGCGCGCCCCAACCCGCCGGAGATGTGGATCACCGAGGACATCCCGGAGTTGCGCCTCGTGGACGACGCGCTGTGGCACCGGGTCAAATCGCGCCAAGGCGCCTTGCGGGAAGAGATGAACCCGTCCGGCGTCAAGGATGCCGCGTTCAGGCCGGAGCGGGCCCGGCGCCCCACTTACCTGCTGTCCGGTCTGATAAAATGCGGATGCTGCGGGGCGAGCTACACGCTCATCAACAAGACGAGATACGGATGTTCGGCAGTGCGCAACAAGGGGACCGCCATCTGCACCAATCGCGCCACGATCAGCCGCGACGTGGTCGAAGAGCGCGTCCTGAGCGGCCTCCGGGACCGCCTGCTGCACCCTGCCCTCCTCGACGCCTTCATCGAGGAATACCGCGCGGCCTGGAACGCGGCCCATGTCAGCACGCAGGCCGCGCGCATGAAGGCCGAACGTGATCTTGCCGAGGTCGACAAGAAGATCGCCAGCATCCTGTCGGCGATCGAGGACGGCATGTACCATTCCTCTTTGAAGGCGAAGATGGACGCGTTGGAGGACCGGAAGCGGAGCCTCGCAGATCAGCTCGCGGAGGCACCCGAGCCCAGGGTCCTGCGGATGCATCCGAGCCTCGCCGATCTCTACCGGCAGAAGATCGGCGATCTGGCCAATGCGCTGTCGGATCCCGCCGTGCGGGTCCAGGCGGCCGAAGCGATGCGGGCCTTGATCTCCCGCATCCGGATGATCCCGGACGCCGACGCACCCGATGGGCACCGGATCGAACTCAGCGGTGATCTGGCGGGTATTCTGGCCTTGGGAGAGGCGGATACGACAAAGCCCCCGCGGATGGCGAGGGCTTGGTCGGAAACGTTGGTTGCGGGAGTAGGATTTGAACCTACGACCTTCAGGTTATGAGCCTGACGAGC
>CAYNKL010000075.1:0-471 GCA_964397775.1 uncultured Rhodobacterales bacterium
GGCTACGTGCTGCCCTGGGGCCAGATGTCCTTCTGGGGCGCCACCGTGATCACCGGCCTCTTCGGCGCGATCCCCTTCATCGGTGAATCGATCCAGACCTGGCTGCTGGGCGGGCCCGCCGTGGACAACGCCACGCTGAACCGCTTCTTCTCGCTGCACTACCTGCTGCCCTTCGTCATCGCCGGGCTCGTGATCGTGCACATCTGGGCCTTCCACACGACCGGCAACAACAACCCCACCGGGGTCGAAGTGCGCCGCACCTCCAAGGCCGATGCCGCCAAGGACACCGTGCCCTTCTGGCCCTACTACGTGATCAAGGATCTCTTCGCCCTCGGCGTGATCATGATCATCTTCTTCGCCATCGTCGGCTTCATGCCGAACTACCTCGGCCACCCCGACAACTACATCGAGGCCAACCCGCTCTCGACGCCCGCGCACATCGTTCCGGAATGGTACTTCCTGCCCTTCTAC
>CAYNKL010000075.1:481-19082 GCA_964397775.1 uncultured Rhodobacterales bacterium
GGTCTGGGTCGTGCAGCTGGCGTCCTTCATCACCGGCGGCATCATCGACGCCAAGTTCTTCGGCGTGCTGGCCATGTTCGGCTCGATCGCAGTGCTTGCCCTGACGCCCTGGCTCGACACCTCCTCGGTGCGCTCCGGCCGCTACCGCCCCTCCTTCAAGTGGTGGTTCTGGCTGCTGGTCATCGACTTCTTCGTCCTGATGTGGGTGGGCGCTCAGCAGACCACCTTCCCCTATGACTGGATCTCGCTGATCGCCTCGGCCTACTGGTTCGCCTACTTCCTGATCATCCTGCCGCTGCTCGGCGTGATCGAGAAGCCGCTGCCGCAGCCCGCAACCATCGACGACGATTTCAAGGCCCACGCCGCCAAGTCCGGCGGGACCAAGACCGTCGTAGACCCGACGCCGGCCGAGTAAGAGAAAGGACACTTTCGAAATGTTCAGAAAACTCGCCCTCTCGGCCGCAGCGGCCCTCGCACTGACCACCGGCGGCGCCTTTGCCGCCGGTGAAGGGGCCCACACCGAGGACTTCAGCTTCTCCTTCGAAGGGCCCTTCGGCACCTACGATCAGGCGCAGCTGCAGCGTGGCCTTCAGGTCTACACCGAGGTCTGCTCGGCGTGCCACGGCCTCAAGTTCGTGCCCATCCGGACCCTCTCCGCCGAAAGCGGCCCCGGCCTCCCCGAAGATCAGGTCCGGGCCTACGCCTCGCAGAACTTCGAGATCTACGATGCCGAGGCGGATGAATACCGGGCGGCCACCCCGACCGACCACTTCCCGGCCAACACCTCGGTCGGCGCACCGGACCTGTCGCTCATGGCAAAGGCCCGCGCAGGCTTCCACGGGCCCTACGGCCTCGGCCTCAACCAGCTGTTCAAGGGCATCGGCGGACCCGAGCATATCGTCTCGATCCTCACCAGCTACACCGGCGAACAGCGGACCGTGGCAGGCGCCACGCTCTATGAAAACCACGCCTTCGACGGCGGCTGGATCAGCATGGCGCCCCCGCTCTACGGCGAAGATGTGGAATACGCCGACGGCACCGAGGCCACGATCGAGCAGGAGGCCAAGGACGTGGCCGCCTTTCTGATGTGGACGGCCGAGCCGAAGATGATGGCGCGCAAGCAGGCCGGTTTCGCCGGCGTGCTCTTCCTGACCGTGCTGTCGGTGCTGCTGTACCTGACCAACAAGCGCATCTGGAAGCCGATCAAGTACGGCAAGAAGGACTGACCCGGTCCTCCACTGAATGCAGAAAGCCCCGCCAACCGGCGGGGCTTTTTCTTATCCAAGGTAGGCCTTCAGCGCCGGCGGCGGATCGGCGAAAAGCGCCTCGGTCTCCACCGGCGGCTCCGCCCGCCCCTCGGCCACCAGCACGCAGTGCCCCGCAAAGACCCGCGCGTCCTGCGGCTCGTGCGACACCATCAGCACCAGCGCGCCCAGGCTGTCGGCCACCTCGCCCACCAGCGTCAGCATCTCGGCCTTGAGCGCGGGTCCCAGCGCCGCGAAGGGCTCGTCCAGCAGCATCGCGGGCCGGTCCTGCAACAGCACCCGTGCCAGCGCCGCGCGCGCCTGCTGCCCGCCCGAAAGCTGCCCGGGCCGCCGCTCCTCCATGCCTTCCAATCCGACCCGCGCCAGCGCGCGCTCCAGCGCCCCGCGCTGCGCCGCGTCCAGCCGCCCGCCATCGGGGCGCAGCGCCAGAGACAGGTTGCGCGCCACGCTCAGGTGCGGAAACAGGTTGCCGTCCTGGAACAGCATCGACACGGGCCGCTCTTGCGGGGCCAGCGCCGTCAGGTCGCGCCCCTCCCAGCGCACCCGGCCCGCCTGCGGCGCGTAGAACCCCGCGATCACGTCGAGCAGCGTGGATTTCCCCGCCCCCGACGGCCCGATCACCGCCACGCGCGCGCCCGCCGCCAGCGACAGGTCCGCCTCCAGCGTGAACGATCCTTGCACGACGCGCACACCCTCAAGCGCCAGCATCCGCACGCCCTCCCCTGTCGAAGATCCAGAACAGCCCGAGGCTCAGCGCCAGCAGCAACAGCGCCGCGCCCGCCGCCGCCTCCATCTGGTAGCTGCCCATGAGGCGATAGACCTGCAGCGGCAACGTCGCCCGGTCGGGATCGGCAAAAAGCGCGATCACGCCGAGATCCCCCATGGACAGCGCCGCCGTCAGCCCAGCGGCAAACCCCAGCGGCCGCCGCAGCCGCGGCAGGAAGACCAGCCGCAGCCAAGCCAGCGGGGTCAGCCCCAGCGTCGCACTCAGCCGCGAATAATCCCGCCGCACCGCCTCGGCCTCGGGCCGCAGGATGCGCAGCGCGAAGGGCAGCGCCATCAGCGCGTTCACCACGCCCGTCACCGGCAGTGCCATGGAAAACGGGTTCATGAAGGGCCGCAGGATCAGGAACAGCCCCGTGCCCATCACCAGCGGCGACAGCGCAATGGCCGATAGCGCGAACAGCTCCCCCCGCTTGGTCGCCAGCGGCAGGGCCCAGGCCAGGCACAGCGCGGTCGAGCCCAGCGCCACCACCAGCGAATGGCCCGCCGCCTCCCAGGTGCCCGCGCCCATCAGCGCCAGCCCCGGCACGCCCCGCGCCACCACCATGGCCAGCGGCGTCAGCAGGAACAGCGCCGCCGCCGCGATGGCCAAAGCGTCGACCACACGCGCGCCGGGCGACCGACCGTCCCAGCGCGGCACCACCCGGTCGAGCCCCGTGCCGAACCCCTGCCCGCCCGACAGCCGCAGCGCCACGAACCCCGCCGCCAAGGCCACGGCAAGCTGGATCAGCGACAGCAACGCCGCCCGGCCCAGGTCGAACTCGAAACGCACCGACTGGTAGATCGCGAGCTCCACCGTCGTCGCCCGCGGCCCGCCGCCCAGCGTCAGCGCCACGGCAAAGGACGTGAGGCAAATGGTGAAGATCACCGCAAAGGCGCCCGGCGCGATCCGCCGCACCAGCGGCCAGTCCAGCGTCCGGACCACCGCCCAGGGCGACAGCCCCAGCGAGGCCGCCAGCCGGTAACGCTCCGCCGGGATCGCCAGCCACCCCTGCAACAACAGCCGCGTCGCCAGCGGCAGGTTGAAGAAGACATGCGCCAGCACCACCCCGTGCAGCCCGTAGATGTCGATCCGTGGCCCGCCCAGCAGCGCAAGGGCCCGGCTCACCACCCCGTTCTGGCCAAAGACCGCGATCAGCCCCAGCACCGCCACTATCACCGGCAGGATGAAGGGCGCGCCCAGCAGGGCGATCAGCGCCCCGCGCCCGGCAAAGCGCCGCCGCGCCAGCGCGCGGGCCACCGGAACCGCCAGCGCCACGCTGAACCCCGCCGAGAGCAGCGCCTGCCACACCGTGAAGCGCAGCGCCGACCACTCGGGCGCGCCCAGCGTGCCCAGCCCCCCGGCGCGCAGCAGGACCGCCGCCAGCGGCCCCGCCGTCAGTGCTGCGAGAAGAAGCGCAGCCCCTAGCGCGACAGCCCTTGCCGCCATGCCTCGATCGCCTCCTCCCGCAGCGCCGCCGCCTCGTCCTCATCGTAGAACAGGACCTTTTCGGGCAGCTCCAGCTGCTGGAACCCCTCCGGCCACTGGTCCCGCGGCAGCGCCGCCGGAATCGACCAGTTGCCCGTGGCGATCATCGACTGGAAATCCTCGCTCAGGATGAAGTCCATGAACTGATCGGCCAGCTCGGGCTGGTCGGTCGAGGCCACCTTGGCCGCGAGCTCCACCATGAAGTAATGCCCCTCGGGGAAGATCGCCGCCTTCTTGGTCTCATCCCCCTCGGCGATGATGTGGTAGGCGGGCGAGGTGGTGTAGCTCATCACCATGTCGGCCTCGCCGTCGGTAAACAGCCCGTAACTCTCGGACCAGCCCTTGGTCACCGTCAGCACCTTGGGTGCAAGCTTGGCCCAGGCCTCCTCGGCCCCGTCGCCGTAGATCGCCTGCACCCACAGCACCATGGCCAGCCCGGAAATCGAGCTGCGCGGGTCCTGGATCACCAGCCGCAGATCGTCCGGCGCCTCCAGCAGCGCGTCAAAGCTCTCGGGCGGGGTGTCCAGCCGGGTGGTGTCGTAGACAAAGGCCGTGTGCCCGTAGTTGAACGGCAGGAAGACCTCGTCCTCCCAGTCGATCGGCAGGGTCAGCGCGGACAGGTCCACGTTGTGCGGCGCAAACAGCCCGCTTTCGCGCGCCCGCTTGGTCACGTCGGTGTTCAGCCCGATCACCGCGTCGGCCTCGGTCCGCTCCCCTTCCAGCAGGATCCGCGGCAACAGATCGCCCGGCTTGAACTGCAGGTCGCAGCCGCAGTCGGCCTCGAACAGCTCTTCGATCTTCGGGCCGGGGCCCCATTCGGACACGAAGTAATCCGGGGCATAGACGGTCAGGACAGGGGTCTGGGCCATCGCACTGGTGGCCGTCAGAAGTCCCGCTGCAAATGTGAGGTTGCGCATCTCGCACTCCTATCTGCGGCGAGGGGCAGGATCAGGAGCCACGTTTCGCATCACGCGTCCGCACCTTCCCTCCGCCGGTGTTAACCGGTTCAGGTTCAACGGGTTCGCGAAATCGCATCTCAGCCTGCCGCCCATGTCGGGCGGTGCGGCACCCCGAGGTGGCGCCGACGCTAGGGGCCGGGCCCGGGGGTTTCAAGCGAATTCGCTTGAGCGGTGCGCCCCCCTGCCCTAACAGGGCGCGCAAAGGAGCCAAGCCCATGAGCCTCAACAGTTTCGGCCACCTCTTCCGCGTCACCACCTGGGGGGAAAGCCACGGTCCCGCGCTCGGCGCGACCGTCGACGGCTGTCCGCCGAACGTGCCCGTGGACGAGGAGACGCTGCAGCTCTGGCTCGACCGCCGCAAGCCGGGGCAGAACAAGTACACCACCCAGCGGCGCGAAGCCGACGCGGTGCGCATCCTGTCGGGTGTCTTCGAGGGGCGCACCACCGGCACGCCGGTGCAGCTCATGATCGAGAACACCGACCAGCGCTCCAAGGACTATTCCGAGATCGCCGAGAAATTCCGCCCCGGCCACGCCGACATCACCTACTGGCAGAAGTACGGCATCCGCGACTACCGCGGCGGCGGCCGCTCCTCGGCGCGCGAAACCGCGGCGCGGGTGGCGGCGGGCGGCCTTGCCCGTGCCGCGCTGGCAAAGCTTGCCCCGGGCCTCTCCGTGCAGGGCTGCATGGTGCAGATGGGCCCGCGCGGCATCGACCGCGATGCCTTCGATCCCGACCAGATCGGCCAGAACCCCTTCTGGTGCCCCGATCCGGGCGCGGCGGCGGACTGGGCCGACTACCTCGACGATCTGCGCAAGTCCGGCGACAGCGTCGGCGCGGTGATCGAGGTGCGCGCCTCGGGCGTGCCCGAGGGTCTTGGCGCGCCGGTCTACGGCAAGCTCGACACCGACCTTGCCGCGGCGATGATGTCGATCAACGCCGTGAAAGGCGTCGAGATCGGTGAGGGCATGGCAGCCGCGGCGCTGCGTGGCTCCGAGAACGCCGACGAGATCACCATCGGCGCCGACGGCCGGCCCGAGTACAGCTCAAACCATGCGGGCGGCGTCCTGGGCGGGATTTCCACCGGCCAGGAGGTCGTGGTGCGCTTCGCGGTCAAGCCAACCTCCTCGATCCTGACCCCGCGCCGGACCATCACCAAGGACGGCGAAGAGACCGAGATCGTGACCAAGGGCCGTCACGATCCCTGCGTCGGCATCCGGGCCGTTCCTGTGGGCGAGGCCATGATGGCCTGCGTCCTGCTCGATCACCTGCTGCTGCACCGCGGCCAGGTGGGCGAGGTCGGCGGCCGCATCGGCCCCGCCGACTGAACTACGCCGCAAGCCGCCTCGGGTAAACCGGCCGGCCTGCGGGCCCTGCGCAGGGATCGTCAGCGGCTGGAAAATTCACGGGAAAAGGATCGTGATCCCTTGCGTTGGTCAGTAGACCACCTGCCGCTTGCTTTCTGCCCGCGCCTGCCGCCGCCCTGCCGCACCACACCGTCTTGTCCCGGTCAAGTGACCGTGCAGCCATCGCCGCACCGGGCAGCAGGCCCGCACCTCAGAATTCCGTCCAGATCCCCGACTGATTGCCGCCGGCGGCGCGTGCGGGTGCACTGCGATCGACCGGAGCGGGGGAAGACGGCTCGGGCGGCTCGAAGCTGGCGAGGTCTGCCTTGACCGGCTGCGCCGCGACCTCATCCACGATCGAGGAGTCATAGCCCGAGGATGGCATCGGATCGTTGGCCGGCGCCGCGGTCACGTCCTTGGACCCCGCCTGCTCGACCCCTTCGAACTGCGCCAGTAGTTCGGCGAGGCGTTCGGCCTCGGCACTGAGCTGGCTGCTGGAGGTGCTGGTCTCGCTCACCATGGCGGCGTTCTGCTGGGTCACCTTGTCGAGTTCGGCAACCCCCACGTTGATTTCCTTGATCCCCGCCGCCTGTTCCTTGGCCGAGCTGGCGATGTTCGCCACGAGATCGGACACCTCGGTGACGCTCTGGACAATCTGGGTCAGCGTCGCGCCGGTCTCGGAGACCAGCATCTCGCCGTCCTTCACCTGCTGCGAGCTGTTGGAGACCAGCGTCTTGATCTCGCGTGCGGATTCCGAGGCGCGCTGCGCTAGCGAGCGCACCTCCGAGGCGACCACCGAGAAGCCCTTGCCGCTTTCGCCGGCGCGCGCCGCCTCGACGCCCGCGTTGAGCGCCAGGAGGTTGGTCTGGAAGGCGATGTCGTCGATGACCGAGATGATCTGGGTGATCTGCTCCGAGCTCTGCGCGATGGAGCCCATGGCCGCCAGCGCCCGCTCCATGACCTTGCCGCCCTCTTCGGCCTTGCGGCGCCCCTCGCCCACGCGCTTGTCGGCGTGGTCGGCGCGTTCCGCGGCCGAATGCACGCTCGACGACAGTTCCTCGAGGGCCGCGGCGGATTCCTCGAGCGTTGCGGCCTGAACCTCGGCCCTGCGGGACATGTCGTCGGACATCGAGGACAGGTCCTTGGAGCTGCGCTCCACGATGCCCGCGCTGTCGCGCATGGTGGCGACAAGTTCGCCGAGGTCTTCGGCCAGCTTGTTGTAGTCCTCGCAGAGGCGGATGTAGGTCGCGCCCATGTCCTGCCAGTTGGCGGTCGCGATGCGGCGGTCCAGCTTGCCCTGCGAGAGCACCTGCATCGCCTCGCCCAGTTCGTCGAAGAGTTTCGACCGGCGGTCGTTCATGCGGCGCTCGGTCTCGGCGGCCTCGTCGGCGGCGCGCAGTTTGCCCCGCAGCGCCTCGAGGTTGTTGGTGATAGCGCCGATCTCGTCCTTGCGGTGGGTGCCCTTGATCTTCGTGTCGTAGTCGCTGTCGGCGATCCGCTCGACCGCCTGCGCCGCCTCGCGCACCGGGTTCGACAGAAGCCTGCCGAAGACCAGCGCCATGATGAACGCGACCACGACGACGATGCCGTTGGCCACCAGCAGCATGATCGGCCCTTCGCGGGCGGTCTTCTCGGCATCGGCCGCAATCTCGTCCACCTCGGCCAGCATGTCGTCCTGAAACGCGTTCACGCCCTCGCGCAGATCGGTCATGAGCGGCATGATCTGGTTGTAGGCAAAAACCTTCCGCTCAAAGAGCGGCAGGGCGGCAAGCTGCTCGGTCCGGGTCTGAAGTTCCTCGACGAGCGGCAGGAATCCCACCAGAGCCTCTGCCAGTTCCGGCTTGCGGGACTCCGGTTCACGCGTCTCGAGATAGACTTCGGGCGCGCTCGACAGATCCCGGTGGTTTTCCTCAAGATTGCCGCGCAGGCCATCGATCCGTTCGTCGTCGCCCAGCACAAAACCGTAGAGATCGCCGATGCCCTGCTCCACATCCTCCTTGATGAAGTTGAGCAGGTCGTTCTGTTCGAAGACATCATGCGTCCGGCGCAGGCTCTCGCTCTCTTTCGATGTCACGGTCCAGGCAATCGCCGACACCACGAGCAGGGTCGCGATGAAGGCCGAAGCCAGGAAAAGGATCTGAGTTCGAATCGAAAACCTGCTCATGTCGGTCCGTCCAGTTGCCTTGCGCAGAGCGCGTCAGGCGCAATGGATACGGACAAGGCGTTAATGTCGCCTTGTCGCAAACAGCGTTTTCCGACTGGCAGAACTGCTATTTCCGGTCGAAACGGGCCAGTTGCACGGCAAGGATGCCGCCCGCGATCACCGCCACGCCCAGGATGTCGCGCGCCCCTAACGCCTCGCCCAGCACCAGTGCGGCGATGGCCACGCCGAGGAAGGGATTGAGGAAATGGAAGGTCGCCGCGCGGACCGCCCCGATGCGGTTGACCAGCCAGAACCAGGCGACGGTCGCCAGAAGCCCCGGCACAAGCGTGGTGTAGAGGAAAGCCAGAACCAGCTCCGTCGACCAGTCGATCGCAAGGCGCTCGAAGCCCAGCGAGACCGGCAGCAGCACCGCGCTGCCCACCAGCATCTGCAGGCCGACCACCATCAGGAAATTGCCGCCCGAGATCGCACCGCGCACCGAAAGGGTCGCCGCCGTAAGCGCCAGAACGCCGCCCATGCAGAGCGCGATGCCCGGGCCCACCCCGGCGCCGCCAAGCCGCGCGCCCATGATGATCGCCACGCCGGCAAAGCCCGCCACGAGCCCCGCCAGACCCAGCGGCCGGATCTTCTCGCCCAGCAGCAGCCAGCTTGCCAGGGCCACCATCAGCGGCATGGTCGAGGCGATGATCGCGGCGAGCGAGGCCTCGATCGTCTGCATGGCGACAAAGTTCAACCCGAGGTAAAGCGCGTTCTGGCAGATGCCGAAGATCACGGTGGCGCGCCACTGCGCCCGCGTCAGCCGCCAGCTCTGGCCCATGAGCCGCGCCAGCGCCACCGCGATCAGCCCTGAAAGCAGGAACCGCAGGCCGAGCGCGAGCAGCGGCGGGGCGGCCGCCACGATGATGCGGGCCGAGGTGAAGGCCGAGGACCACATCGCCGCGAAGGCCAGTCCCATGAGCAGAGCGCGCAGATCCATGCCGCATGTCTACGCGGGCGGGCCCGGGGCGGAAAGGGCAGAACCCTGCCCAGCCTCCGACGCCGCGGTGCGGTCGGATTGCCCCCTCGAACCACGCTCGCTATAGCCCCCGCGACGACATTTTTTCCGGAGATATCATGCGCCTGCTACCCCTTGCCCTCGCCACCACCCTCGCGCCGATCGCGGTTTCAGCCCAATCGCTCGTCGAGGCCGGCGACCCTGATCGCCTGATCGAACTTCTGCACGAGGGAGGCTACGTGGCCGAGCGCACCACCGATGGCGTCGGCGATCCGATGATCGACGTGACGCTGCCCGGCACCAGCTTCGAGGTCTATTTCTACGACTGCACCGACGGAAGCGATTGCCTGACCTTGCAGCTCAGCTCGGGCTACGACCTGCCCGACGGCATGTCCTTGGAGCGCGCCAACGAATGGAACCGCGACAAGCGCTACGCCACCGTCTACCTCGACGAAGAGGATGACCCCTTCCTGCAGATGGACCTCAACATCGACTACGGCGTGACCGACAAGAACTTCATCGACAACGTCAAGATGTACGTCCGCCTAGTCGGGAAGTTCGAGGACTACATCGACTGGTAAACCCAAAAAAGCCCCGTCTGCACGCAGACGGGGCCAGTCGGGTCCCGTCGGGAAAAACCCCGGGACCTCGGCGGTAACCTGTTACCTGTTGTCAGGAAAACTTCAGCCCGCGGCGTCCATCTCGGACCGGATCTGCTGGCGCAGCACGTCGATGGGCACGGTCTTGCCGTCGCGGCGGATGCACCAGTAGGTCCAGCCGTTGCACGACGGCGCCCCTTCGAGCGCGGCGCCCACCTGGTGGATCGAGCCATTCACCCCGTCGGCCACAAGCGTGCCGTCGGCGCGAACCTTGGCCGCGGCCTTGCCGTTGACCGAAACCAGCGTCTCGCCCGGGCGCAGCATGCCGCGTTCGACCAGCTGGCCGAAGGGCACGCGCGGCGCGGCGCGCTTGGACTGGCTCACCTGAAGCGCAGAGCGGTCGTAGGCGCGGATGTCCTTCATGCGGCGCTCGGCCACCTCGATGTAACCCGTGTCCCGCTCGATCCCGATCCAGTCGCGGCCCAGCATCTTGGCCACCGCACCAGTGGTCCCGGTGCCGAAGAAGGGGTCGAGCACCACATCGCCGGGGTTCGTAGCCCCCACAAGCACCCGGTGCAGCAGGCCCAGCGGTTTCTGCGTCGGATGCGCCTTGTCGCCGTTGGCATCCTTCAGCCGCTCGCCACCGTTGCAGATCGGCAGGACCCAGTCCGACCGCATCTGAATGCCGTCATTGAGCGACTTCAGCGCCTCGTAGTTGAAGGTGTAGCGCGCGCCCTCGGACTTCGACGCCCAGATCATGGTCTCATGCGCATTGGTGAACCGCTTGCCGCGGAAGTTCGGCATCGGGTTCGACTTGCGCCAGACCACGTCGTTTAGGATCCAGTATCCCTCGTCCTGCAGCGCGGCGCCCACGCGGAAGATGTTGTGGTAGGAGCCGATCACCCAGATCGCCCCGTTGGGCTTGAGGATGCGGCGCGCCTGCTTGAGCCAGGCCCGCGTGAAGGCATCGTAGGTCTCGAAGCTGGCGAAGCGGTCCCAGTCGTCGTCCACCGCGTCGACGCGGGAATTGTCGGGACGGTGAAGATCGCCCCGAAGCTGAAGATTGTAGGGCGGATCCGCGAAAATGAGATCCACGCTGGCCTCGGGCATCCCCGCCATGATCTCGATGCAGTCGCCCTGCAGAATCTCGTTGCGTGGGAGCACCGCCGCTTCCTTAACCTTGGTCATTACTGTCTCTGCCTCTTGTACCCGGCGCTTCGCGCTCGTTGGTTTATTGAGGGCAGGATGAGTCAAAGCCGATTCGGCGTCAATTTATTTTTCTGAATCAAGGACTTACAGAATTCGCTTGGCACAATATCTTGTGTACCGGAGCGAAGGACCGTCTATGGTGTGGGGTCACACCAAGATCTCGGAGGGCATTAATGTGACACCTCGTGGGATAGCCCATGTTGGTCTCCCAGCCGTAGCCCGGGCACTCCTCGGCAAGCCGCATCATCAGCGCGTCGCGGTGCGTCTTGGCGATGATCGAGGCCGCCGCGATGGAAAAGGACACGCCATCGCCGCCCACGACCGCCGTGCCCGAGCAGGGCATCGGATCGAACAGGTTACGCCCGTCGATCAGCAGCCGGTCGGGATCGCAGGGCAGCGCCTCGACTGCGCGGCGCATGGCCAGAAGGCTGGCCTGCAAGATGTTGATCTGGTCGATCTCCTCGACGCTGGCCATTCCGACGCCGATCTCGGCGCAGGCGCGCAGCTCCTCGGTTAGCGCCACGCGCCGCTTGGCCGAAAGCTTCTTTGAATCGTCCAGCCCCTCGGGCCAGCAGGCGGGGTCCAGCACCACCGCCGCCGCCACCACGGGGCCCGCCAGCGGGCCGCGCCCGACCTCGTCCACCCCGGCCACGCATTGCGCGCCCTCGGCCCAAAGGCCGCGTTCCAGATCCAGTCCGATTGCCATGCCCCCTCAAAGCGCAGCGGGCCATGGCACGCAAGAGGTCACATCGCGCTCAGGAGGGCACGAAGAACCGCGGCTTGAAGAGCTGCAGCGCAATCGCCCCCACGCCGGTCAGCGTTAGCAGCAGCACCAGGATCCAGCCCAGCACCGGGATCAGCCCCAGCAGCCCCACCGCCAGCGCACCCACTGCCGCTGACAGCGCCCGGTCGGCCAGGTCATGGGGCTCGTGCCGCCCCGCCCGGCGCAACAGTCCCACGCCCAGCGCATAGGCGCCGACAAGATATCCCGCGATGCCCGCCAGCACCGACACCAGGATCGCCGCCGGCAGCAGCAACAGCCCGATCAGCGTCAGCGACACAAGGATGCCGCCGCCCACCAGCACCGACTGGGCCAGGAACCCGGCCAGCACCGCGCGGCCGGGTTGCGCCAGCACCGTCTTGCGCAGACGGGCCATGGTCTCGGGCATCAGAGCCGCAGCGACCGCGCTCGCCAGCGTCACGAACAGCACGCCCATCAGGAACGACCCGACCATGCCGCCAAGGCTCACCGGCGAGTAGTCGCCGAAATCGCCGAAGTCGTCGTCCCAGTCCTCGGCCTCGCGCCGCTCGATCCGGTCCTCGGACGCGACCGTCTCGGGTACCACCAGTGTGCCCGGCTCCTCCTCGTAGAGGATCAGACTGCCCTGCACGCCCGCCGAGGGGCCGAAACTGACATCACGGGCGGTCAGCACCGCGTCGCCCCCGATCATGCCGTCCCAGTCCACGAATTCGCCCCCGATGACAGCCGTGCCCGTGACCGGCGCCGCCAGGGCGATTTCCGATCCGAAAAGCCGCAGGTCGCCGCCGACCTCGCCGGTGACGCTGACCTCCTGCCCCGCCACCGTCGCGTCGCCGGAGACCGCACCGCGCAGATCGACCGTCTGCCCCATCGCGTAGAGATCGCCGCCGATCCCGCCGCCCAGCGTGACCCAGCGTCCCGCCACGTGGGCGCTGCCGGTGACATCACCGGTGACACTCACCCGCTCCCCGGCAAGGAAAAGATCATCGCGCCCGGCGGCGTCCACCTCCTGTGTCCGCGCGGCGCGGTAGAGATCCGTGCCGACCGTGAACTCCGCCGTATCCCCGTCCTGGGCCTGCACCGCGCCTGCGACGAGAACCAGGGCAACCCAAAGACCGCGCCGCATGGCGATTCCCCCTGTGCTCCGATGCGGCGGAGTGTACAGCCACCGTGACACTTGCAAATTGCCCTATGTCAAATGACCCCGTAGGCAAGCGCGATCGCCGTCTCTTCGGGCCCCAGAGCGCTGCGCAGCGCCAGCGCATCCAGCGCCCGGCGCTCCTCGGGGGCGAGTTGGAGCAGGATCGGCCGGGCGGTCCCGCGCCCGCGGCCCGCAACCCGCTCGGGCGCCTCGCGCAGGGCGGCCACCACTGCCCCGCGCAGCAGAAAGGCCAGCGGCCGGTGATCGGCGCTGCGCGCGACCAGCCCCCGGCGCAGGTCCTCGGGCAGCCGGATCGTCAGGGCTTTGCGGGCATCTCGGCGGCTCATGAGGCAGGTCCCGGTCTTTTGCGGCCCCGGCGTCATGTCAGGACCCTGCCGGGCTTGCAACGGCGCCCCGGGGCCTTAGAAGCGCCGGACGCAACCGGAGGCCCCCTGATGACCCATGACCACATCTTCGTCTATGGCACGCTGCTGACCAGCGCCGAGCACGACATGGGCCGCCGCCTGCGCGACGGCGCCTCGCTGGTCGGGCGCGGCTCGATCCAGGCGCGGCTCTACATCATCGACGATCCCGACATGCCCGGCCAGAACCGCTACCCCGGCGCCCTGCCCTCGCCACTGCCCGCCGACCGCGTGCACGGCGAACTCTACCGCATGCACGACCCCGCCGACCTGCTGCCCGCCTTCGACGCCTACGAGGCCTGCTCGCCCGACTGGGACGAACCGCACGAATTCCTGCGCCGCACCGTCGAGGTTTCCCTCGAAGACGGCGCCCTCGTGACGGCCCTATGCTACCTCTACAGCTGGGACGTCTCCACAGCCACGCATGTCGCCTCGGGGCGCTTCACCGAAATCGCGCCAGAGGTGCGCTAGGCCCAGGCGAGGACGTCGTTGACTCACCTCTGTTTCCCCGGAAACAATTGCCGGTGGAGGAGGACATCACAATGACACATCGCACAGCCCTGCTGGCCCTGCCGCTCGCGGTCTGGGCCCTGCCCGCCCTCGCGCAGACACCCTGCGCCGAGATGCCGGGCACCGCCCCCGAGGGGGTCGAGATCACCGAGACCACGGCCACCCCTGCCAACGACGAGATCCCCGTCGCGCACTGCCTGCTGCGCGGCACCATGGCAGAGCGCACCGGCAGCGACGGCCGCCCCTATGCCCTGCGTTTCGAGCTGCGCTTGCCGGACGACTGGTCGGGCCGGTTCCTGCACCAGTTCAACGGCGGCAACGACGGCACCGTCGTGCCCGCGCTTGGCAGCGGCACCGGCGTGCCCACCGGCGACTCGGCCCTGCAACGCGGCTTTGCGGTGGTGTCCAGCGACGCGGGCCACGACGGGGCGGCCAACCCCGACGCGGGGCTTGCCGGCTCCAACATCTTCGGGGCCGAACCCGAGGCCCGCCGCATGTACGGCTACGGCGCCGTCGCGGCCCTGCATCCCGTGGCGCTCGCCCTGACCGAGGCACACTACGGCCGCGCACCCGACTACACCTACGGCTATGGCCGCTCCAACGGCGGTCGGCACGCCATGGTGGCAGCCAGCCGCATGCCCGGCGTCTTCGACGGCCTGCTTGCCGGCTACCCGGGCTTCAACCTGCCGCGCGCCGCGCTTCAGCACGCCTGGGACGTGCAGACCTTCCTGTCGGTGGGCGAGACGCTGCAATCGGCCTTCACGCCCGAGGAACTCCAGATCGTCGCCGACGGCATCGTTGCGGCCTGCGACGACCTCGACGGGCTCTCGGACGGGCTCGTCTCGGCGCCGCTGGCCTGCCAGCAGGCCTTCGACCCCGAAACCCTGATCTGCGAGGACGGCGACACCGCCTGCCTGCCCGCCGACAAGGTGCAGGCTCTGCAACGCATCCACGCCGGCCCCACCAACAGCGCGGGCGATCCGCTCTACAGTGACTGGCCCTGGGACACCGGCATCGCCACCGGCGACTGGCGCTTCTGGAAGCTCGAAAGCCAGATCCCGCCCTGGAACAACCAGCCGCTGATCGCGGTCATGGGCGCGGGCTCGCTCGCGCAGGTCTTCACCACCCCGCCCACCATGGTCGAGGGCACGCCCGAGGCGCTCCAGCAGTTCCTGGTGGACTTCGACTTCGACGAGGATGCGCCGAAGATCGACGCCACGACCGAGGCCTTCCCCCAAAGCGCCATGGAGATCATGACGCCCCCGGGCTCGGACGATCCCGACCTGGCCGAATTCCGGCAGGCCGGCGGCCGCATGATCGTCTTTCACGGCACCTCGGACCCGGTCTTTTCCTTCAACGACACCGCCGACTGGTACGACACGCTCCGGCAGAACGCTCCCGACGCCGACAGCTTTGTCCGCCTCTACCCCGTGCCGGGCATGCCCCACGGGCAGGGCGGCGTCGCGGCGGACGAATTCGACCTGCTCGGCGCGCTCACAGACTGGGTCGAACGGGACGCGGCACCGGGCCGTATCACCGCCACCGTGCGGCAGGACAACGACACCGCCCCGGCGGCGCTGCGCGGCGCCACCCGCCCGCTCTGTCCCTACCCCACCGAGCCGCAGTACGTAGCAGGAGACGAAATGGCGGCGGAAAGCTTCACCTGCGAGTGACGCGCACGCCCCGACAAAGGCCGGAGGGGGTCCGCCCCTCCGGCCGCAGCGACGTCCGGGAACCTTCCAGCGCAGGAGGCTCGTTTTGCCCCTGAACCCTGCACGCTCCGGAGGTCCACAATGCCGCTCGACGACACCAAGAAGACCGCCACGCTCTACAGGATGGTCATGCCCGACCATCTCTGCCCCTTCGGCCTCAAGACCAAGGCGCTCCTCGAACGCGAAGGCTACGAGGTCGACGACCACTGGCTCGAGACCAAGGACGAAAAGGACGGCTTCATGGAGAAGCACGGGGTGAAGACCACCCCGCAGGTCTGGATCGACGGCAACCGCATCGGCGGTTACGAGGACGTCCGCGCCCATTTCGGCAAGCGCGTGAAGGGCGACGACGAAACCACCTACCAGCCGGTGATCGCAATCTTTGCCGTGGGCGCCCTGATGGCCCTGGCCGTCAGCTGGGCAGCCTTCGACACGGTCTTCACGATCCGGACCTTCGAATGGTTCGTGGCGATCTCGATGACGCTTCTGGGCCTGCAAAAGCTGCAGGACGTCGAAAGCTTCTCGACCATGTTCCTCAACTACGATCTGCTTGCACAGCGCTGGGTGCGCTACGGCAAGCTCTACCCCTTCGGTGAAACGCTCGCCGGCGTGCTGATGATCGCGGGCGCGCTCGTCTGGATCTCGGCGCCGATCGCGCTCTTCATCGCCACGGTGGGGGCGGTCTCGGTCTTCAAGGCGGTCTACATCGACAAGCGAGAGCTGAAGTGCGCCTGCGTCGGCGGCGGCAGCAACGTGCCGCTCGGCTTCATCTCGCTGACCGAGAACCTGATGATGATCCTCATGGGCCTCTGGATGCCCGCCAAGGCCCTGCTGATGTAAGCGGTCCGGCACCGAAACTTGACCGCGCCCCCCATCGCAACGCTTGCAGAAGGGCGCGCAGCCAGCCTAGCGTTCGGTGCATGAGAACTGCGCTTCTTGTAGTCCTGCGTGCCCTCTGCGTCGCGCTGCTGCTGCCCCTGGCTGCCGGGGCGGGTCCGTCGCATCATGGCGTCGCACAGCCTCCCTGCCCGGTCTCTGCCTCGGCAGAGCTTCCGCAGGCCACGGGCGACGCGGCCACTCACATGGACGCGTCGCAACCGTGCGAGGACCAGCAGAATTCCGGGCACACCGGATGGCACTGCCCGGCGGCGGGCTGCGCCGCGATCCAGACGGTGGCGCCAGAAACCTTTGCCCCGCAAAGATCGGTGGACGCCGTATTCCCGGCGACCCGCCCCGAAGCGATCCTGCCCCAGCGGGCCGAGACACGCCATCGCCCTCCGGACGCGTGAGGCCCGCGCAAGCCGCGCCGAACCTCACCCCGAATGCCACGCCGGGCAGAGTGCCCCGCGCAAGGCAAACCTATCCGGAGACACCATGACACTCTTCAAGCTATCCGCGGCCTCCACGGCCCTTATCCTCGCCGCCGGCGCCGCCCTCGCGGCCGGCTCCGACGATCACAGCCATGCGTCCACCCATGCGGAAATGCCCGCAGGCCAGCCGGGAGATCCGGCGCAGGTCGATCGGACGATCCGCATCCGCATGATCGAAACCGAGGGCGGCATGGCCTACGAGCCCTCCTCGCTCGACGTCGAAACCGGCGAGACGGTTCGCCTTGACGTCGTCAACGACGGCGCCCTCGAGCACGAGCTTGTCCTCGGCACGGAAGAAAGCAACCGCGCGCATATGGCCGAAATGGCGGACATGCCCGACATGGCGCATGACGACCCCAACGCGCTGCGGCTGGCCCCGGGCGAAACCGGGCAGATCGTCTGGACCTTCGACACCGAAGGCACCTTCCAGTTCGCCTGCCTGATCCCGGGCCACATGGAGGCCGGCATGCACGGCCCCGTTCACGTCCACTGAGTTTTGCGGTGCCACCGCGCCGGGGGCCTTGTGCCTCAGGGCGCGGCGGCCCGAAGGAGACACACGATGAAACAAGCCCACATGACCCGCCGCGCGATGCTCGCCGGCACCGCCGCCCTTGGCCTCACAGCGCTCCTGCCCCTGCGCGGGCGGGCCGCGGCGCCCGCGATCCACGTCCTCAAGGATCCCAACTGCGGCTGCTGCTCGGCCTGGGTCGATATCCTTGAACAGGACGGCTTCGACGTCACGGTCGAACTCTCGCGCGGCGCCGCGCTCAGCCGCTACAAGATCGACAATGGCATCCCCGTGCAGATGGCCTCCTGCCACACGGCCCGGATCGACGGATATATGATCGAAGGCCACGTGCCCGTCGCCGACATCCGCCGCCTGCTGGAAGACCGCCCCGAGGCCCTGGGCCTCGCCGTGCCCGGCATGCCCTACGGCTCGCCCGGGATGGGGCCCGAAACCCGGCGTGAGGCCTACGACGTCCACCTGATCCGTCAGGACGGCAGCACCGAGGTCTTCACCCGCTACGACGCGGCCTGAAAGTCCCCCCGGCAAGGCCATCACGCCTTGCAGGGGCTCCAAACACAAAAAAGGCCCCGCTTACGCGGGGCCTTTCCGTATCCTCGGCAGTGTCTGCCGATGATTACATCATGCCGCCCATGTCGGGCATGCCGCCACCTGCCGGTGCGTTGTCCTTCTGGGGAAGGTCGGCAACCATGGCTTCGGTGGTGACCAGAAGACCGGCAACCGAAGCTGCGTCTTCCAGCGCGGTGCGGACAACCTTGGCCGGGTCGATCACGCCGAACTTGAACATGTCGCCATATTCGTCGGTCTGAGCGTTGTAGCCAAACTTGACGTCGGTGCTTTCGCGGATCTTGCCTGCCACGACGGAGCCGTCGACGCCTGCGTTCTCGGCGATCTGCCGCAGCGGAGCTTCCAGCGCGCGACGCACGATGGAGATACCCGCGTTCTGGTCGCTGTTGGCACCGGTGACGCCCTCGAGGGACTTGGCACCCTGCACCAGCGACACGCCGCCGCCGACCACGATGCCTTCCTGAACGGCGGCACGGGTTGCGTTGAGCGCGTCATCGACGCGGTCCTTGCGCTCTTTCACTTCCACTTCGGTCATGCCGCCGACGCGGATCACGGCCACACCGCCTGCGAGCTTCGCGACACGCTCCTGGAGCTTCTCGCGGTCGTAGTCGGAGGTGGTTTCCTCGATCTGGCCGCGGATCTGGCTGACGCGGGCCTCGATTTCGGCCTTGTCGCCTGCGCCGTCGACGATGGTGGTCTCATCCTTGGAGATGTTCACCGTCTTGGCCGAGCCGAGCATGTCCATGGTGACGTTCTCGAGCTTCATGCCGAGATCTTCCGAGATCACCTGGCCGCCGGTCAGGATC
>CAYNKL010000076.1:0-19033 GCA_964397775.1 uncultured Rhodobacterales bacterium
TCCAGGTGGCCGACTACGGTCTGGTCGCCGACCTCTTCGAGGCCGTCCCGGAGCTGACCGACAAGCTTTGAGGCTTTCGGCTACGAAAGTCATGACGGCCCGCCAATCGGCGGGCCGTTGTCGTTTCGGGGGATCAGCGGCGCTGCTGTTGCGCCGAGGCAAGCAGCGTCGCGGCGATGCTCGTGCTGCTGGCGAAGCCCGTGTCGTTGGAGAGACTGGACATGGCGAGGAAGCGGCGGCGCAGCTCGTTCATCTTGTCGGGTTCGAGGAAGTCCTTGAGCGAGTCGACGCCGAACTGACGTTCAGCCCGCGCCTGGAAGATGGAAAGCTGCTGGTCCACGTCGATCTGGGCAAGGCTGTCGGGCAGCCCCATGGCGGTCTGGAAGACGGCGCGCAACGGCTCGGAGCCCATCACGCGGAACCACATGGCGTTGTCGGAGCCGCCGCGGCCCACAAGCTTGTCGAGTTCGCGTTCGAGGGCGAGCGCGAGGCGCATGTTGCTGTCGCTTTCGCCGACGGCGATCTCGAACTGATGGTCGATATAGCTTTGTGTGATGGCCTCGGCGAAGCCGGGCGGGTAGCTGGGCGGCGCGTCCGGCTCGCCGAGACCGAAGGCGCGCGACATGGCGAGATAGCGCTTGTCGTCGAGCAGGTTCACGAGCGAATTGGAATCCGCGGGGTCCTGTTCGAGCACCAGCCGAAGCCGGTTGTTGTCGGGTGTCTCGTTCGTGAGCCCGAAGAGATCCAGCGTGGCAAGGCGCACAGGCACGTTTGCCATGACGTCCGAGGAGGTGTCGAACCCGGCCTCGCGCTCCGACAGGACCTCGATGAACTTGGCGGCGGTGCCGGGTTCCTCGTAGGGGTCGCCAAAGGCGAAGGCGTCCGAGAAGGCGGCCCAGCGCTTGTCCTCGAGCGTGTTGGCGAAGCTGGTGTCGTCGTAGAGGTCCGATTCCAGCACGTCGCGCAGGAAGGCGGTATCGTCGATGCGGTCCTCGAGCCCGAAGAGCCCCAGCGCGCTTTGAAGCAGGGCCCTGTCTTCGAGCAGGTCGTCGGCGGAGGTCAGCGAATCGATCCGGTCCTCGAAGAGCGCGGCAAAGCCCACGGCGCTTTTCGACAGTTCGGCCTTTTTTTGAAAGTCGAAGGCCTGCGCGAGTTCCACCAGCCGCGGATCGCCCAGCCGGTTCACGAAGCTCGTCTCGTCCGAGAGATCGGATTCGAGCACCTGCTGCAGGAAGTAGGTGTTGCCCTCCATATCCTCGAGGTCGAATTGGCGCAGCGTTGCGCGCAGCAGGCTGCCGTTCGACAGCAGGTCATCGGGCGTGGCCACGTCGGCCAGCTGGCTCTGTGCGGCCTCGGCGGTGGCGACATGTGCGAGGCTCGGCCCCGCCTCGCCGGCGAAGTTGAAGGTCCGGGCCAGGTCGAGGTAGCGCTTGTCGCTCAGCCGGTTGGCCAGTGAGGTCGTGTCCGTCAGGTCGGATTCGAGCACGCGCCGGATGAAGGCGCGGTTGTCGAGATCCTCGCCCAGCCCGAAGGCGCCGAGCGCCACCTTGAGCACCTGGCGGTCCTTCATGAGATCGTCGACGGTTTCGATGCCCTTGATCTTTTCGGCAAAACCGGCCGTCTCGCGCGCGACAAGGCCGCTGCGTTCGAAATTCGCCTGCTGGGTGTCCAGCGTGCGGTTCAGATAGCTCCAGCCGGCAAAGCCCGAAGCGGGCAGGACGGGCACATAGGTCATCTCGGGTCCCCATGGTGGGAGGGCGACGCAACGGGCGCCACCTGAAGATGTCTTACCGCGCCGCTCTTAATCGTGGCTTAAGTCGGCTGGCAGCACGTCGCGCAGCAGCGGCAGCAGTTCTGCCGCGGCGCGTTCATGGGCGCGGGGCCCGGGCAGGATCGCGGCGGCGGGCGCGGCGAAGCCGGGCAGGGGCTGACCCGCGGCAGAGAAGATGCCCCGCGGCGCCGCGATCTCGACCTGGCCGGCGAGGTGCGGGCGCAGGGCTTCGAGCATTTCGCGGGTGACGAGGAGCGGTTCGCCGTCGTCGATCACCTCGGCGCGGTCTGGCGGCAGGCGATCCGAGATCCAGAGCAGCAGGACCGGGCCCGGGATCAGCGCACAGAGCGCGGTCATACGGGCGATCCAGGCGCTTTTGAGCTCCTTGAACACGGTGGCGCTGCGCTTTTCGGATATGGTTTCAAGCCGGCTGAGCATGTGGCGCGTGAAGTGGAACTCGGTGAAATCGACCTCCGGATAGAGCGACGCGAGCGTAGGCGAGGCGCGGAGAAAGCGATCGTTTCGGCGCGGATGAACGCTGTAGTAGCGATTCGAGAGGTTGTGCGCGCCCATGACCTGGATCACGACGGCCTTGGCACTTCCCAGCACCCGGGGCAGGCCGGGGTCGTGCAGAAAGCTGTCGATGCCGGCGTTGACCACGCCGAGGTTGACGCAGTCCACCCCGAGGTCGCGTTCGAGCAGGTCGGGCCACGGTTCGGCTATGAACCGGCCGAAGGTTTCGGTGCTTCCGATGCAGATGACGTGGTCCCGCTGCAGGTCGCGGCAGGGGCCACGGAACTGAAGACGGCTCCCTTCGTAGCCGCATGGACTGTAATCGAGGCAGTCCTTCCCCGTTGGGACATGTTGCATGTCACCCCCCAAATATCTTCTCACCCGGGGCCAGAATCGGCCATATCCATTGCGGTTTCGCTAAGAGCGCCGCCTGTTGGCGGGCACCGGCCATCCTGCTTGCGGCGGTGCGGCACGCGCGCCTATGGTGGCGCCGCGACTGGCATAAGGGACATCGGCATGGACATCGGATCTGTAGGGATCATCGGCGCGGGACAGATGGGCAATGGCATCGCCCATGTGATGGCGCTGGCGGGCTATGACGTGGTCCTGAACGATGTCAGCCAGGAGGCGCTCGACGGCGCACTTGGCCGGATCGAGAAGAACCTCGACCGTCAAGTCTCGAAGGGCAAGCTCGAGCAGGAGATACGCGACGCGGCGCTGGCGCGCATTTCCACCACGCTCGAACTGGAGCCCGTCGGGCAGTGCGATCTCGTGATCGAGGCCGCGACCGAGCGGGAGGAGGTCAAGCAGAAGATCTTCGACGCGCTGGTGCCCAAGCTGAAGCCCGAGACGATCCTGACCTCGAACACCTCATCGATCTCGATCACGCGGCTGGCGTCACGCACGGACCGCCCCGAGAAGTTCATGGGCTTCCATTTCATGAACCCGGTGCCGGTGATGAGCCTTGTCGAGTTGATCCGCGGGATCGCGACCGACCAGGAAACCTACGAGGCCTGCCTTGCGGTGGTCGAGAGGCTTGGCAAGACCGCGGCCAGCGCCGAGGATTTCCCGGCCTTCATCGTGAATCGCATCCTGGTCCCGATGATCAACGAGGCGGTCTATACGCTCTACGAGGGTGTGGGGAACGTCAGCAGCATCGACGAGGCCATGAAGCTCGGGGCCAACCATCCCATGGGCCCGCTGGAGCTTGCCGATTTCATCGGGCTCGACACCTGCCTTGCCATCATGAACGTGCTGCACGACGGGCTGGCCGACACCAAGTATCGGCCCTGTCCGCTTCTGACGAAATACGTCGAGGCCGGCTGGCTGGGCCGCAAGGCCGGTCGGGGCTTCTACGACTATCGTGGCGACACGCCTGTCCCCACGCGCTGACGCGCCGCTTCTTTTCGCCATAAATACCTCGGGGGTTCGGGGGCAGAGCCCCCGGCGGGTCGGACCGCGCAGCGGGGCGAAACCGTGTTGGGCGCGGCGGGGCCGGTTACCCCGTCTTGCCGAGCCCCAGGGTCATTTCACGCAGCCAGGCCACGAATTCGCGCTGACCGCCGGGGAAGGCACGGATCGCGTCGGGGGCGATCGGCTCTCCGACCACCGGGGCCTGCGGGCGGTTGCAGGCGTGCACGACCTCGTGGATCAGCAGGCCCTGCCGGACCGTCGGCGAGATGCGGTTGGCGATCTGGTAGGCGCGCGAGTTCTGGCCGGGGAAATAGACCGGCACCACGGTGGCGCCGGACCGCTGGATCATCTTGGCGGTGAAGGGGTTCCAGCCGGCCTCGACCGCGGGGCCCCACCAGCTTTCGGAGGAGGCGACGACGCCCGAGGGGAAGAGCACGATCACGCCGCCGTCCTTGAGGTGCCCCATGGCGCGGGCGCGCATCTCGAGGCTCTGTTCGCGGGCGTCCTCCTCGTGCGGGAAGGGCACCGGGATCATGAATTCCTCGACCTCCTTCACGCCAGTCAGAAGCGAGCGGGTCAGGATCTTGTAGTCGGTGCGCACACGGCCGATGAGCTCGGCCAGGACCATGCCGTCGACAAGCCCGTGCGGGTGGTTTGCGACGATGATGACCGGTCCCTTTTCCGGGATCCGGGCGACCTGTTCCTCGGGGGTGGCCAGCTCGATCCCCATGATCGAGAGCGCCTGTTTCCAGAAGGCGTGGCCCTCGGCGGGGCCCATGCGCTCGAACCGGCGCACCATGCGCAGCAGGGGCAGCTTGCCTGTCAGCCATTCGAGCGTGCGAATGGTGTTGGCCTTCCACGGGTTCGTGAAGGTATTGGCGTAGCTGAGTTTGCGCTTGTCATAGGGGGCCGGATTGGGGCGGGTCACCCCCTGGCGTCGCGCGACTGTGGCTTGATAGCTCTCCACCATGCGCCCGTCTCTGTCCCGTTTCATGCGCCGCGGAGCTGTTCCGCGGACCTCAGCATTCCTCTCCGAAGCGGTCCCCCACCAGGGCTTCGACCGCGTCTGCCAGGGCTTCCGCTTGCGGACCCCGCGTCTGAACTTCAATAGAGGTTCCTTTGGACGCTGCCAACATCAAAAGGCCCATGATGCTGTCCCCGCTGGCGGACATGCCGTCGCGCCACACCTCGGCCGTGGCATCGAAACGCTCCACCACTTCGACCAGTTTTGCCGAGGCGCGCGCGTGCAGGCCCTTCTCGTTGACGATCTTGAGAACGCGGCTCGCGGAGCCTGTCATGGGCAAGGGGTCCTTCCTGGGTGTGCGCGGATCAGCAGCTTTCCGCGGTGATGTCCTGACTGTCAATATACTTGCGGCCGGCTTCGAGCGCGCCGCGGACGGCCTCGGGGACCGGTTTGCCACGGCTCTTGACCAGCTTGATGAGCATCGGGAGGTTCGCGCCGTAGAGGATGCGGCGGTTGGCAGGGGCGCAGGCGGCGAGGCTCAGGTTCGAGGGCGAGCCGCCGAACATGTCGGTCACGATCACGACCCCGTCGCCGGTATCGACCGCGTTTGCGGCCGCGCAGATCTCGTCCTGCTTGGAGGTGCGGTTGCAGTCGGCCTCGATCGCGACGGCACGCATGCCGGTCTGGGCACCGACCACGTGCTCGACCGCCGAAAGATATTCCCGGGCGAGTCCGCCATGCGCCACGATGACGATGCCGATCACTTAGGACACCTTTCCGAGCTTGTCCGCCTCGCGGCTGGTGGTGGCGGTCAGGCCGCGCCGTTCCAGTTCGCGATGTCGAATAGACACGTGCCAGCCGGACTGCGCAAGGGCGCGGGCGACGCTTTCGGTGATCGCGACGGAACGGTGTTGCCCGCCGGTACATCCGAAGCCCACCGAGAAGTGCGCCTTGCCCTCGCGGACATGGGCGGGAAGCACGAAGGTGAGCAGGTCCACGACACGGTCGAGGAAGGGCCCGCTGCTGGGGTCGGCCGCGACGTAGTCGGCGACGGCGGGATCGAGACCGGTGAAGGGTCGGAGCTCCGGCTCCCAGTGGGGATTGTTCAGGAAGCGCACGTCGAGCGCCATGTCCACGCCGGTGGGCAGCCCGCGCTTGTAGGAGAAGGAATGCAGCGAGATCGCCATGCGCTGTCCCGTCTCGCCGGCGAACCAGCCGCGGATCTCGGCGCCGAGATCGTGCACGGTCATCTCGGTCGTGTCGATGAGGATGTCGGCACGGGCGCGCACGTCATCAAGGAGGGCGCGTTCGCGGGCGATCCCCTCGGCGGGGCTGTCGCCCGGCGCCAGCGGGTGGCGGCGGCGCGTCTCGGAATAGCGGCGGGCGAGGATCTCGGGCGCGCAGTCGATGTAGAGCAGGTCGCAGCGCAGCGGCGGGTAGGCGGCAAGGTTGGCATGCAGTTCGGCAAGCGCCGCGGCCGAGAAGTCGCGGTTGCGCACGTCGATGCCGAGCGCGAGCGGGCGTGCCTCGGCCTCTGCGCCCTCGATCAGCCGGGGGACGAGGCTGAGGGGGATGTTGTCAATCGTCTCGAAACCGGCGTCCTCGAGCGCGTTGATCGCAGTGGAGCGCCCGGCGCCCGAGGGGCCGGTGACAAGCACGATGCGCTGTAATGTTTCGTCCGGGTCGGCCATCTCATGCCTCTCTTCCGTGCAGAAGATATTGCTGAAGCGCAGCCGCGAAATAGGGGGCCTCGGGATTGTGAAATAGAGGGAATTTGTGTCCGAACACTTCGGTGTGGCGTTCGGGTGGCAGGCGTTTGGTTTCGGGCGTGTCGAGGTCGACCACCGCGGTGAGGGGGGTGGGCCCGGTTGCGGGAGTGCGCAGGATGCCGACGCAGCGCGCCTCGATCAGGCCCGAGATGGCGTCGGGGGCATGCAGGATCGGGATGCCGTGCTCGTCGCGGATCGCTGTGCGGTCGTCCGAGACGAGCTGCGCGCCGAGGGCGATAAGCTGCAGTGCCAGCGACGATTTTCCGCTTCCCGAAGCGCCCCGGATGAGCAGGCCGCGCCCGGAGAGCGCCACGGAACTGGCATGAAGGATGAGGGGCCCGGCCTCCACCGGCTCAGACCGGCAGACCCACGACGAAGCGCGCGCCCAGCGGCTCGGAGGTGGCATCTGCTTCGGTAGGCCGGATGTTCTCGGCCCAGATCACGCCGCCGTGTGCCTCGACGATCTGCTTGGAGATGGCGAGGCCGAGGCCGGAGTTGTTGCCGAAATCGCTTTGCGGTCGCGAGGTGTAGAACCTCTTGAAGATCTTGCCAAGCGCCTCTTCGGGAATGCCGGGGCCTGTGTCCTCGACGACCACCAAGACGCGGTTGTCCCGGCGGCGGACCCAGACCCGGATCGCGTCGCCGTCCTCGCAGAAGGAGATGGCATTGGTGATCAGGTTCACGAAGACCTGTGCCAGCCGCGCCTCGAGCCCCGAGATGCGGATCTGGTCCTTGGGCAGGTCGGTGATGAAGTCGATCCCCTTGGCGTTGGCGTCCTCGCCCAGGAAATCCCCGATGTTGGAGAGCATGTCGAGCAGGTTGAATTCCTGCTCCTCTTCCTTGACCAGTTCGGAGTCGAGCCGCGAGGCGTTCGAGATGTCGCTGACAAGGCGGTCGAGCCGGCGCACGTCGTGTTCGATGACGTCGAGCAACTTATCGCGGTGTTCCTCCTTGCGGACCATGCGCAGGCTGCCGACGGCAGACCGCAGGCTTGCCAGCGGGTTCTTGATCTCGTGAGCGACGTCGGCGGCGAACTGTTCGTTGCTGTCGATGCGGTCGTAGAGCGCGCTGACCATGCCGCGGAGCGCGCCGGAGAGGCGGCCGATCTCGTCCGGCCGGGCGGTAAGGTCGGGGATGCGGATGCGCCCCGTGGCCATCTTGGAGCGGTTGCGCTGGCGGCCGATCTCGGCCGCATCGGCCAGGTCGGAAATCGGGTTGGCGATGGTCGAGGCGAGCACCAGGCTGAGACCGATGGAGACCAGCGTCCCGATCACGAACATCTGCAGCACGCGTTCGCGTTCGGCGGTGACCGCGGCGTCGATCTCCTGCGCGGTGGAAACGACCGCCACGTGGCCGATGATGGCACCGTCGCGAACAATCGGGGAGATTGCGGTGAATTCTGTTCCGCCGCCGTTGCTCATGCCGGCCTCGACATAGGTAGCGGTGGGCTCGGTCTGCATGATCAGCCGGCGGAGACGATCCTCAAGCGGGATGTCCGGCGTATCGTCGAAGTAGTCGAACAGGCCGCGGGCCCAGCCCCAGACGGCGTCGAGCGCCTTGGCGATGACGGTCGGAGATCTTTCTTCCTCCCGCGTCTCGAGCGCTGGGGCGACATGTCCCGATTGCCCTGCGAGGAGGCGGAGTGCGCCATCGAAGACGAGTACCTCGTTGTTGGCAGAGAGGTCGAGACCGTCCAGGAGGGCGGCGGCGTCGGTCACGGCCAGAGGGTCGTTCGGGTCAGCCACGTCCCCGGTCGCCCGCGCCTCGAAGACGTCGGCGATGAGTTCTACCTGCGCCTGGAGCGAATTGGCGTGCTGGATGGCCAGCGTATCGCGCGAGGAGTTGAGCCAGAGGATCCCGAGGACGAGGACGTTCAGCGCGATCAGGTTGAACGTGATGATCTTGCGGGTCAGCGGCGAGCGGTTGAGCGACAGGAGGCCGCGACGCGCACGTGTATCGCGCATCTCCTGCTCGACCGTAGAGTCTGGGGCAACCCAGTCGTCCCCCAGCACGACATCGCCATCGCGCCGTTCGGCATCCTTCTTGCCGGAGAGCCGTTCGGCCAATGGCATCGTTTACTCTTCGTTGTAGCGGTATCCGATACCGTAGAGCGTCTCGATCGCGGAGAAGTCCGGATCGACACTGCGCATCTTCTTGCGCAGGCGCTTGATGTGACTGTCGATGGTGCGATCGTCGACATAGACCTGATCGTCGTAGGCGACGTCCATGAGCTGGTCGCGCGACTTCACGAAGCCGGGGCGCTGTGCGAGTGCCTGCAGCAGCAGGAATTCGGTCACGGTCAGCGAGACGTCCATGTCCTTCCAGGTCACGGAGTGACGCAGCGGATCCATGGAGAGCGAGCCGCGCACCATGAGCTTGGCTTCTTCGCTTTCGCCGGTGGCGTCGCCGGCGACGGCCTCCTGGCGGCGAAGCAGCGCGCGGATGCGCTCGACCAGGAGACGCTGGCTGAAGGGCTTCTTTACGTAGTCGTCGGCGCCCATGCGCAGGCCCAGGACCTCGTCGATCTCGTCATCCTTCGAGGTGAGGAAGATCACCGGCATCTTGGATTTCTGGCGGACGCGCTGAAGCAGATCCATGCCGTCCATCCGCGGCATCTTGATGTCGAAGACAGCCATGTCGGGCATCTGCTTGTTGAACGCATCGAGTGCCGCCTGACCGTCGTGATAGGTTTCGACTTCGAAGCCCTCGGCCTCAAGCGTCATCGAAACGGAGGTCAGGATGTTTCGATCATCGTCCACAAGGGCGATCTTGGACATGGTTTGTTCCTTAGTAGCTGCTCTGTTGCCAAGCTTTTTCAACAGTATGCGGGACTTCCACCCTTGCAACAATCCCAAACAGCGAATCAGCCCCACGGGCAAGAGGCATGAGAGTACAAAATCGTAGAGGTTTGACTAATTTGCACACCCCGTGTCGGCATGTTGCCGCGATGGTATCGCTAAAGGTGATTTGGTTGCGCTAACTCCATGCCAACGTCCTGTTCATGCCGGAAAGCCCCGTGGTAGATCCATCGGGTGCGGAGATTTCGGCCGTGCGAAGGGCATGGAGGATGCCCGGGAAGGACACGCGCGGCATCGCCGCGGCGACAGGAGCAAAGCAGATGACATTTGGACGGGTGAACCCGGAATTCCGGCTCGAAGATCAGGGAATCGAGGGGCTTGGCAATGTCTATTACAACCTCATGGAGCCGGCGCTGATCGAGGCGGCCCTCAAGCGCGGCGAGGGAACGCTCGGCAAGGGCGGTGCCTTTCTTGTCACCACGGGCAAGTTTACCGGCCGTTCGCCTTCGGACAAGTTCGTGGTCCGCACCCCGGCTGTCGAAGACACGATCTGGTGGGAAAACAACAAGCCGATGGATCCGGCCGGGTTCGACGCGCTTCATGCCGACATGCTCGAGCACATGAAGGGCGGCGACTACTATGTGCAGGACCTTGTCGGTGGCGCCGATCCCGCCAACGCGATCGACGTGCGCGTGATCTCGGAACTGGCCTGGCACAGCCTTTTCATCCGCCACATGCTGCGGCGTCCCGACCGCGAGGATCTCGACAGCTTCGAGGCGGATTTCACCATCATCAACTGCCCGACCTTCAAGGCCGACCCCGCAAAGCACGGCTGCAAGAGCGAGACGGTGATCGCGCTGAACTTCGAAAAGAAGCTCATCCTTATCGCGAACACCGAGTACGCCGGCGAGAACAAGAAATCCGTCTTCACGCTGCTGAACTACATCCTGCCCGGCAAGGGCATCATGGCGATGCACTGTTCGGCCAACCACGCGCCGGGCAACCCGGTCGACACGGCGATCTTTTTCGGGCTTTCGGGCACCGGCAAGACGACGCTTTCGGCAGATCCCGACCGCGTTCTGATCGGCGACGACGAACACGGCTGGTCGGACCGCGGTACCTTCAACTTCGAGGGGGTGTTTTACTCCAAGACCATCTTTTTTAATGATACGGCGACCACCGAGATCTACACCACGACCGAGATGTTCGGCACCGTGGTGGAGAACATGGTCTTCGATCCCGAGACCTTCGATCTCGACTTCGAGGACGACAGCCTCACGGCGAACATGCGCTGCGCCTACCCGCTGAACTACATCTCGAACGCGTCGAAGACGGCGCTGGGCGGGCATCCGAAGAACATCATCATGCTGACCTGCGACGCGTTTGGTGTTCTTCCCCCGATCGCGCGGCTGACCCCGGCGCAGGCGATGTATCACTTCCTCTCGGGCTTCACCGCCAAGGTCGCGGGCACCGAGCGTGGCGTGACCGAGCCCGAGCCGACCTTTTCGACCTGTTTCGGCGCCCCCTTCATGCCGCGCCGCCCCGAGGTCTACGGCAACCTGCTGCGCGACAAGATCGCCAAGCATGGCGCGACCTGCTGGCTGGTGAACACAGGCTGGACCGGCGGCGCCTATGGCGCGGGCTCGCGGATGCCGATCAAGGCGACTCGCTCGCTGCTGCATGCCGCGCTGGACGGTTCGCTGGCCGATGCCGAGTTCCGCAAGGACCCGAACTTCGGGTTCGAGGTGCCGGTTTCGGTCGAGGGCGTGCCCGAGCTGCTGCTCGATCCGCGCAAGACCTGGGACGACAAGGCGGCCTACGACGCGCAGGCGGAGAAGCTGGTGCAGATGTTCGCGGACAACTTCGAGCAGTACGTTCCCTACATCGACGACGACGTGAAGGCCGTCGCCATCGGATGAGACGACTGGCGCTGATCGCCGCGCTTTGGGCCGTCCCGGGTTTCGCCCAGGACGGCCCTTCCTTCGTCGTGGCCCCCGCGGATCTGCTCGAATACGGCGTGATCTGCGACGTGGACATCGAGGGGCAGCAGCCTGCCCCCGATACCGAGAGCGGAAGCCTCAACATCATCGGGGAGGCCGAAGGGGTGGACGTGGTCACGCGGCTTGTCCCGGCGGAACTGGGGCTGACCTTCGGGGTGCGCCTTGGCATGGAAGAAGGCGCGGTGCCGCTGGCGGGCCGCGTCGTCGTCGAGCACCCGCCGCTGGGCCCCTCGGGGGTCACCCGCGAAAGCTGGTCGGCCGAGCTTCTGCCGGGCGGGGCGCTGGTCAGCCTCTATTCCTTCGAGGCCGCGCATGAACTGGTGACGGGGCGCTGGATCTTCCGCTTCGAGGCGGGTGGCGAGGTTCTGTCAGAGCAGCATTTCGATGTGGTCGATGCTGCCGCGGTGCCCGCGGTGATGGACGCCTGCTTCGATGGTGTCCCCATAAGTTGACGCAATAAATGGGTGAGTCGCCCACTTGTGGATGGTCTTGCAAGGCTGTCCACAACTTATTGCGTGTGTCGCGAATATTTCGCTTTACACTTATACGAGGGGGCGGGCACCATATCTCGTGAGGGGCGGATGATCCGTCACCACCCTCAGAGCAGGCACCTAGTGTTTGGGGCGCTGCGCGCTTCGGACGCTATCACAACAAAGAGGTGGCGCCATGGCCCTGTCCGAGCAGTTTCTGACCGACGACCTTCATCCCATCGACATGGTGGAGCATCTGGCCGAAACCCATGACTGGGATTTCGACCGTATCGGCGACGATCAGATCGCGATGGCCGTGGAAGGCCAGTGGCGCACCTATTCCGTGACGCTTGCCTGGTCGCCCATGGATGAAACCCTGCGGCTGATCTGTACCTTCGAGATGGAGCCGCCCGAGGAGCGTCTTCCGGCGCTCTGGGAAGGGCTGAATGCGGTGAACGACCAGTGCTGGGCCGGGGCCTTCAGCTACTGGGACGAACCCAAGCTCATGGTGTTCAAGTACGGGCTGCTGCTTGCCGGTGGCCAGATGGCCTGCGCCGAGCAGATCAACACCATGATCTCGACAGCGGTGCTGGCGTCCGAGCGTTACTACCCGGCCTTCCAGCTTATGGTCTACACCGACCGCTCCGCTTCCGACGCGCTGCAGGTCGCAATTGCCGAGGCCTACGGGCACGCCTGACACCTCGCCTGTCCCGAGCACGCTCTTGCATCGCCCGCCGCGGCGCGGCAACAAGGGCGGATGGGCGGGGCCCACCGGTTCCCGCCCGGCATATTTGGCGAGCAGGGGGCGTTGATGCAGGAAACCGATATTGCACGTCGGGGGCTGGTCTTGCTGGGTTGCGGCAAGATGGGATCCGCGATGCTGGAGGGGTGGCTGGCGCGAGGTCTCCCGCCGTCCTCGGTCCATGTGATCGACCCGTCCCCGTCGGACTGGCTGCAGGGCACGGGCGTGAATCTCAACGGGGAAACGCCCGCCGATCCTGCGTTGGTGCTGGTCGCCGTGAAGCCCCAGATGATGAGCGATGCGCTGCCGCAGCTTCAGCCCGCTGCCGGTGGGCCGACGCTGTTCGTGTCGGTGGCCGCAGGCGTGTCGTTGCAGCGCTACGAGGTGATGCTGGGCGCCGCGACGCCGATCATCCGCGCGATGCCCAACACGCCCGCTGCCGTTGGCAAAGGTATCACCGCAATCGCGGGCAACGCGCAGGTGACCGAAAAGCACCTTCAGACCGCCGAGGATCTGCTGTCCGCCGTGGGCGAGGTCGTGCGGCTTGAGGACGAGACGCAGATGGACGCGGTGACGGGCATCAGCGGGTCGGGGCCGGCCTATGTCTTTCACATGATCGAAGCCATGGCTGCCGCGGGCGAGGCCGAGGGGCTGACCCCGGATCTGGCGCTTGCCCTGGCGCGGGCCACAGTGGCAGGCGCGGGCGCGCTGGCCCAGGAAAGCGGCGAGGACCCAGGGCAGCTGCGCAAGAACGTGACCTCGCCCAACGGGACGACACAGGCAGGGCTCGAGGTGCTGATGAAGGACGAGGGGGGCCTCAGCCAGCTTATCCGCGAGACGGTGCATGCCGCCGCCGAACGGTCGCGGGAACTGGGTCGTGGCTGAGATCAGTTTCGACGACTTCATGGCCGTGGACATCCGGGCGGGCACTGTCCTTCGGGCCGAGCCCTTCCCCGAGGCGCGCAAGCCGGCGATCAAGCTCTGGATCGATTTCGGCAGCGAGATCGGCGAGAAGAAGAGTTCAGCCCAGATCACCGCGCACTATGCGCCCGAGGACCTGGTCGGCACGCAGGTCATGGCGGTGGTGAACTTTCCGCCACGCCAGATCGGGCCCTTCATGTCCGAGGTTCTGGTGCTGGGCGTGCATGACGCCGACGGCGGCGTGGTGCTGGTGACGCCGGACAAGGCTGTGCCAGACGGCGGGCGGCTGTCGTGAGCAGTATCCTGATCACCCGCAGCATGCCCGAACGTGTCGTCGCAGCGGCGCGTGAGGCGGGCGAGGTGACCTACCGCGACGAGACCACGCCGATGACGCGGGACGAGATGGTTGCCGCGCTGGGCGACTTCGATGGAATCCTCACAACGCTGGGCGACGGCTGGTCGGCCGAGGTCTTCGAGGCGGCAGGCAAGGCGCGCTGCAAGGTGCTGGCGAACTTCGGCGTGGGCTACAATCATATCGACGTTGCTGCCGCTCGCGAGGCCGGCATCACCGTGACCAACACGCCGGGCGCGGTGACCGATGCGACCGCCGATCTTGCCATGACCCTGATCCTCATGACCGCGCGGCGCGCGGGCGAGGGGGAGCGTCTGGTGCGCGCTGGCGCGTGGGGCGGCTGGCACCCGGTGCAGATGCTGGGGCTGCATGTCACCGGCAAGCGGCTGGGCGTGATCGGCATGGGGCGGATCGGGCAGGCCATCGCGCGGCGGTGTCATTTCGGCTTCGGCATGGAGATCGGCTACGTCGCGCGGTCGGATAAGACGCTCGACTATCCCGCGACGCGGCATGAAAGCCTCGGGGCGCTGGCGGCGGCCTCGGACATCGTCGTGACCGCGGTGCCGGGCGGCGCCGAGACGCATCACATGGTCGGCACCCCGGTTTTCGAGGCTATGCCGGATCACGGGATATTCGTGAACATCGCGCGAGGCGACGTTGTGGACGAGGCGGCGCTGATCGCGGCGCTTGAAGCCCGTCATATCGCGGGCGCGGGTCTCGACGTCTACGAGTTCGAGCCCGAAGTGCCAGAGGCGCTGAAAGCGCTCGACAACGTTGTGCTGCTGCCGCACCTCGGGACCGCGGCGCTCGAAGTGCGAGAGGCCATGGGCCTCATGGCGCTCGACAATCTCCGGGCCGTGCTGGACGGCGAGGATGCGCCGAACGCCGTCTGAAGCTTACACCTCGGGCGCGTCGCGCGGAGGTACGGTTCCGAAATCCCCCGGCTTGTGGTCCGGGTGCCATTCGGGGTCGTTCTTCTTGATCCGGCGCGACACGATGTAGGCCGAGGGCCATGCTGTCGCGATGCCGATGACGGCGGCGAGGGCGATCGCCCACCACGTGTACCAGCCGAGCGTGAAGAAGACGATCACCAGCGTGCCGGCGATCGCGCCACCGCTGATCATGCTGAGGTAGAGGGCCAGGCGGTCCATAGGGTCACTCCTTTTCCTGCAGGCGTGGAACGGCTGACGCAGGGGGACTGTTCCCTTGGTTCTTGACCCTTGTGTCCTAAATAGGTCAGGTCCCGGGCGACCAAGGGAGAGCGCATGTTTCAGCCATCCATCACCGGCCATGGCGTCTTCACGCCCGAACAGACCATCTCGAACGACGAGCTTGTCGCTTCGTTCAACGCCTACGCGGCGAAGTGGAACGCGGCCCACGCCGACGAGATCGCGCGAGGCGATTTGGAGGCCAAGACGGAGTCGAGTGCAGGCTTCATCCTCTCGGCCAGCGGGATCGAAAGCCGCCACGTCCTTGAAAAAGAGGGTGTGCTGGACCCGGACCGCATGTTCCCCCGGCTGCGCGAACGGTCCGACGACGAGCCCGGTGTCATGGCCGAGATCGCGCTGGATGCGGCCGGCAAGGCGTTGCAGATGGCGGGACGCGAGGGGAGCGAGATCGACCTCGTGATCTGCGCGGCCTCCAACCACGAACGCCCCTATCCGGCGGTCGCCATCGAGATCCAGAAGCTGCTGGGCGCGGGGGGCTTTGCCTTCGACATGAACGTGGCCTGCTCCTCGGCCACTTTCGGTATGCAGGCGGCGGCGGACATGATCCGGAGCGGCAGCGTGCGCCGGGCGCTGGTGGTGAGCCCCGAGATCACCTCCGGCCACCTCGAATGGCGCGACCGGGACTGCCATTTCATCTTCGGCGATGTCGCCACCGCCGTGGTTCTGGAGCGTGCGGAAGAGGCCAAGGGCGCGCGTTTCGACGTGATCTCGACCCGCTGCGCGACCGAGTTCTCGAACAACATCCGCAACAACAACGGCTTCCTGCGGCGCACGCGCGACCAGATGGAGGACCGCCGGGACATGCAGTTCATGCAGAACGGCAGAAAGGTCTTCAAGGAAGTGCTGCCGATGGTGTCGCAGCACATCGCGGGTCACCTTGCCGACGCGGGCTGGAGCGCCGACGACATCCGGCGGCTCTGGCTGCACCAGGCCAACAAGGCGATGAACGACTTCATCGGGAAAAAGGTGCTGGGGCGCGAGCCCGAGGCGGGAGAACAGCCCAACATCCTGCAGGATTATGCCAACACGTCCTCGGCCGGGTCGATCATCGCCTTTTCGAAGTATTCCGATGACCTCGAACCCGGCGACCGGGGCGTGATCTGTTCCTTCGGGGCGGGGTATTCGGTCGGCTCGGTGCTGGTCACACGCGCCTGATGCGTCAGGTGCGGGCGGCCTGCCGAGGTGATCGGCAGGAGCCCCGCCTGATTGGCGATAAATTCCGTCAGGTATTGCAGCGCCTCCGGCGCGATGCTAGGCGATTTCCGCAAAGGTCCCGCCAGACCCGGCCCCGTGCCGGCAGCCAGTGGCCTGCCAACTTGTAACGAGATGTCTCGTTTCACCCAGACCGGCAGGAGCCCAACCATGACATTGGCCAGATGCGCCCTTTTCGCCGCGCTTGCGATTCCCCTCTTCGCCCCCTCCGTCCAGGCACAGGAAGAAACCGGACCCCGGCTGTCCATCGAGCTGAACGCGACCGAGCAGGTGGACCAGTCCTGCCGGATGAGCTTCCTGATCCGGAACGGACACGAGGCCGATGTCGAAAGCGCGGTCTTCGAGGCGGTGCTGTTCGACGCCGAGGGCCGGGTCGACCGGCTGACCCTGTTCGATTTCGGCACGCTCCCCGCGGGCCGTCCGCGCGTCCGCCAGTTCCTGCTGTCGAACCTCGATTGCGGCTCGCTGGGCCAGGTGCTGATCAACGGCGCCGAAACCTGCGAAGCGGGTGAACTTGGCGAAGCGGCCTGCACCGAGGGCCTCGAACTCAACAGCCGTGCGGATGTGGAGCTGATCGGATGATTGCGGGTATTGCGACTGAAATTCAGGACCTTCTGGTCCGCATCTTCGACCTGGGCGGCCCTGTCGTCCTCATCATGGTCGCTCTGTCGATCCTCACGCTGGCCGTCGTGATCTACAAGCTCTGGCAGTTCGCCAAGGCCGGTGTGGGCCGTCACAAGGCGCTGCGCCATGCGGTCGAAGCCTGGGACGCGGGTGATCGGGCCAAGGCGCTGTCGCTGCTCGAAACCTCGCGCAGCTACCTGCGTCCGGTGGTGGCCATGGCCATGTCTGGGCAGGAGAATCGCGGGCGGCTCAAGGCCGAGGCGGAGCATCGTTTCGCACGGCTGGAAAAGGGCTTCCGGCTGCTCGATTCCGTGGCGCAGCTGGCGCCGCTGCTGGGGCTGTTCGGCACCGTTCTGGGCATGATCTCGGCCTTCCAGGCGTTGCAGGAGGCGGGGTCGCAGGTCGATCCCTCGATCCTTGCCGGGGGCATCTGGGTCGCCCTGCTGACCACGGCGGCGGGTCTTGCCGTTGCCATGCCCACGGCCGTGGTGCTGAGCTGGTTCGAAGCGCGGATGGATGCCGAGCGCGTGCTCGCTCAGAGCGCGCTCCACACGATCCTTGCACCCGAAGGCGCCAAGGCCCGCCGCGACGTGGGCTACGTGCAGCCTTCCGGCGCGGCCGCCCATGCGTAGCACCCGCCGTCGCCGCAAGCTCTCCATGACGTCGCTGATCGACGTCATCTTCTTGCTGTTGCTGTTCTTCATGCTCACCTCGACCTTCACACGCTTTGCCGAGCTCGATCTGGCCGCGGCCTCCGGCGGAGGCGGCGCGTCGGAGACGCGGCCCGTCTTCCTGCGGATCGCCACCGAGCGACTGAGCCTGAACGGGCGGGACCTGACGGTCGAGGAACTGCCGGAACGGCTTGCCCCGCAGGCGGACGAGGAGGGCGTGCCTGTGCTGGTCTCGCTCAACGGAGAGGTGACGGCTCAGCGGCTGACCGACGTTCTGGCAGTGTTGCGCGGGGTCGAGGGGCTGCGCGTCACGGTGTTGGGAGGGTCGTGATGCGTGCGCGTCGTCAGAAGACCGAGCGCGAGCCCACCATCGCGCTGATCAACATCGTCTTCCTGATGCTGATCTTCTTCCTCGTGGCGGGTACGTTGGCCCGTCCGCTGGATCCGGACCTGAGCCTTGTGAAGACTAGCGATCTGGACCAGGCGCCACCGGCCGATGCGCTGGTGATCCATGAAGACGGCAGCCTGAGTTTCCGCGGCGAGGATGTCGCCGATATCGAGAGCTTCATGCCGGTTCTGGACGAGGCGATGGGCGAGGACGCCCGCGCCAAGGTGCGGATCGTGCCGGATCGCGATGCGCCGGCCGCGCGGCTCGTCGCGATCGGACGTGCCCTGCAGGATGCGGGGGCCGAGCGCGTGGTGATTGTCACCGAAAGGGGGCTGGAATGATCGCGAGATCCCGCCCGGTCAAGCTGGCCGCCTTCCTCGTCGCGGTCAGCGCCCATGCCGCTGTCGCGCTGGCCATCATGTCCCGAGAGGAAGTGGAGGTCGAAGGGGCGGCGGGCGGCTCCGATGTGCGGCTCGGGACGTCGTTTGCCGACATGGTTGCCGGAACGATGACGGCGGAAGACCCCGCCGATACAGTCGAGCCGCAGGCGCCGGAGCCCGTCGCGGAGGCCGAAGAGCCCGAGCCCACGCAGGCAGAGCGCGCCGAGACGGCAGAACCCGAGCAGGTTCAGGAGGCACCGTCCGAGCCCGCCGAGCCGGCACCCGTGGCGGACCGTCCAGAAGCCGAGCAGGCCGAGGAGACGGCGCCGGCGCTGGCGCTGACTGCCGGGGAGGCTGAGCAGGTCGGGGCAGCCGAGGCCGAAGAGGCCGAGATCAGCGAGACGCTGCCCTCGGCCCCGGAAGCTGCGGAGCCCGCTGAACGGGCCGAGCCCGTGGAGCCGGTTGAGAGCGCCCCGGTCGAAGAGGCCACACCACAAGAAATGGAGACCACCGAGGCCGAGACACCGGAGGAAACGGTGATGGGCGAGGAGCCTGAAAGTGCCGCTGTCTCGCGGTCGCTGCGCCCGCAGCGGCGTACGCCCGAGTTCGAGGAGGCCCACCGGCCCGAACCCGAGGCGGAGCCCCGGCGCCAGCCGGAACCCGAACCCCGTCAGCAGGCGACGCAGAGCCAGAGCGGGAACGCCCAGCAGAACGCGACCGCCGGGTCGGCGCAGGGGCGCGAGCAGGGCGCGTCGCAAAGCAGCGGGCAGGGGGGCCAATCGCAGGCGCAGGGCAATGCGGCGGCGAGCAACTATC
>CAYNKL010000077.1:0-18751 GCA_964397775.1 uncultured Rhodobacterales bacterium
TGGCGTTGTAGGCGCCGTGGGTCAGGCCCTGGTACATGTTGAAGGCCATGTTGGCGGACGAGAACATCTCGCCCACCGCTGTGGCGACCACATAGGGCAGGCCCTGGCCGCCGTAGTCGGGATCGCAGTCCAGCGCGGTCCAGCCGCCGTCGCGGACCTGGTCGAAGGCGTCCTTGAAGCCTTCGGGCGTGCGGACGACGCCGTTTTCCAGCTTGCAGCCCTGCGCATCGCCCACCGGGTTGAGGGGGGCGAGCACATTTTCGGAGAGCTTCGCAGCCTCGTCGAGGATGGCCTGTGTCGTGTCGCGGTCGAGATCGGCGTAGCCGGGAATTTCCTGTTCCGCGATCTTGAGCACGTCGTGCAGCACGAACATCTGGTCCGTGACGGGGGCCTTGTAGACGGGCATGGTGGTCTCTCTCCCTGGCGTGGTCGGCGGCGGCCTCCTCAGCCCACCGCGCGCTTCTGGTTGTCCATCGACGCGAGCATGCGTTCGGCCCATTTCATCTGGTCGTCGAGCTCGCCGATGGCGGCGTTGAGATCGTCGCGCTGGCGGACGAGATCCGCGAGGCGCTCCTTGGCAACTTCGTAGGTGCGTTCGAGCTGGGTCTTCTGCTCGTCGCCCTGGTGGTAGAGGTCCAGCAGCTGCCGGATTTCCTCGAGGCTGAACCCGAAGCGCTTGCCGCGCAGGATCAGCTTGAGCCGGGCCCGATCGCGTCGGGTGAAGAGCCGCTTCTGGCCTTCGCGGATCGGGAACAGCAGTTCCTTCTGCTCGTAAAAGCGCAACGTCCGGGGTGTTACGCCGAAGGCGTCGCACATTTCACGGATCGTCATCACCTGGTCGTCTTTCATGTCGTGGGTCCTCGCGTCGGTCGGCTGGCCGGCGGAGGTGCAGCTTGTGGCACCTCCTTACAATGCCGGTCGTGGTTGACGTAACCGGGACGCTGCGTCACTTTCGGGCTGACGTAAGATCAGGCAAGGCCATGCCGTGTTGCCGGTAACATTGTTAGCGCCAAAAGCATCTCGCAGCGGTGGATTTCCGATGGAAGTCACAGGGTTACATATTTGGGTAACGCGCCGGATATACCTTGGGGTCCGGAGATTCGAGAGGGAAATTTGACCGCCCGGTAAAAACGGCGCGACCCTGCCGCTGCGTCAGCTTCAGGGGCGCGGGTTCCCGCCTAGTTGTCGCTTTTGCGACCGTCCCGGATCTGCTGCTCGACGTCCTCGCGCGTGGCCCGAAGCTCGTCGATGGCGGTGGCGAGCTGGCGCTGCTCTTCCTTCAGGGTCTCGAGCTGCCGCTCCGACAGGTCAAGCCAGGCGCGCATCTGCGCCTCATTGCCCTGTTCTTCGTAGATCAGCAACCACTGACGTATTTCCTCGAGCTGAAATCCCCAGCGCCGGCCGCGGAGGATGAGCTTCATGCGGGCGATCTCGCGCGCGCCGTAATAGCGCGAGCGGCCTTCGCGTTCCGGGTTCAGCAGCTCGATGTATTCGTAGTAGCGCAGGGTTCTGGGCGTCACGTCGAAGCGTGCGCACATTTCCTTGAAACTGAGGCGCGTCTCGGACATTCGTTTCCCCCTCGCTGGAAACCTAGGCAACCACGGGACGAAGGGCAATATGCGGCGGCCTTGCGGTAACGTTCGGGGACCGCGATAACCGGGGCAGAGGGAGCAGCCGATGAGTGATGACAGCCGCCACGCGGACGAGACGCGGATCGCGCGCCAGTTCGTCGAGACGATTCCCCACGCCAGGGCGCTGGGGATGGTGATCACCGAGATCGGCGAGGGGGTGGCGGAGATTCGCATGCCCTATGACGCGCGCTTCGTGGGCGATCCCGCGAGCGGGGTCATGCACGGCGGCGCGGTTTCGGCCCTGATGGACACCTGCGGCGGGGCGGCGGTCATGTGCCACCCCTCGGCACCGGCGACCACGGCGACCATCGACCTGCGGATCGACTACATGCGGACGGCGACGCCGGGGCAGGCCATCGTGGCGCGCGCCACCTGCCATCATGTGACACGCTCGGTGGCCTTCGTGCGGGCGCAGGCCTTCGACGAGGATCGCGAGCGGCCGGTGGCGGCGGCCACGGGCGTCTTTACCGTGGAGGGCGCGTGATGGCCCGGCCGGCCCCCGATCCCGTGCAGGTGGTCAAGCAACGGCGCGACGCGGCGCTCGCGGCGCTGGTGGAGGGCGTGCCCTACATCCAGTACCTCGGCATCCGATTCGACCGGCGCGGCGACGAGCTGACGGCGCTTTTGCCCTACGACGAGAAGCTGATCGGCAACCCGGCGTTGCCGGCGCTGCATGGCGGCGTGACGGCGGCCTTCCTCGAGGTGACGGCGATGATCTCGCTGAGCTGGTCCTGGCTTTGGGAGGATATCGAGTCCGGTGCGCTCGATCCCGCGAGTCTTGGCCCCGAAAGCCTGCCGCGGCTGCCTAAGACCATCGACTTCACTGTGGATTTCCTGCGTTCGGGCCTGCCGCGGGATGCCTATGCGCGCGCCCAGGTGACCCGCGCCGGGCGGCGCTATGCCTCGGTCCGGGCGATGGCCTGGCAGGACAACCGCGCGCGCCCCATCGCCGAGGCCACGGCGCATTTCCTGATGCCGCGCGGCGAGGGCTGAGAGGCCTGTCCCCGGGGATGGCCGGGGAGAAGAGTGGGCTCTGCCCCCGGCCCTGTGGGCCTCCCCGGGGATATTTGGACCAAGAAGAAGTCCCGGGGGGCGCGGCAAAGGTCTAGCGGTAGACCATGTCGATGCTGTCGAAGGCGCCGGCCTCGAAGTCCTTGATGAAGGCCTTGTGGTCGTGCTTGAGTCGGTCGGCTGTTTCCACAGTGAAGCGCAGCAGGTCCTCCACGAAGAGCTTGCGCGGCTGGCAGGCGGCGATGATCGAGGGTTCGACGTCGTAGTCGACCTGGCCGAGATCGTCGGACAGCGCGTGGGCCTGCGCCAGGGCCTGGCCGCAGACGTGGGCATACTTGCGCCAAGTCTTCTTGGAGAGCTCGTCGAGGTCGATGTCGTCCCGAAAGGGGGCCCGTTCGCGGCTCATGTAACTTTCGCCGTTGATCTCGACCGCGCCGAAGAAGACGTCGCCATGGGCGAGCTGCACCTGTTGGCCGTGGGCAATGCGCTCGCCCTTTTCGCCGGCGTCGAAGTCGCTGGGCGGCGTGAGTCCGTCGAGCGCGGAGCGGCGGGCCTTCTTGAATTCCACGATCACGTCATCGGTTGCGTTCTTCGATGGGCCTTCGAGCAGGACGTAGTAGCGGGGCAGGCCGAGCGAGGAGGTGCCCTGTCCGTGGCGGACGCAGACGTCCTTGACCCGTAGCTCGGGTGAGCGGTCGGGCACGTCGAGGTTGTTGGCCTTCGCGAGGTCGTCGATCGCCTTCTGGAAGGTCTCGATCTCGGAGGAGATGGGCTGGAGCTCGTCGTCGGCGCGAAAGCCCTTGCCCGAGGGCTTGAGGTAGTCGTCCCAGAGCCAGTCCTCCCGCTCTTCCCAAGCCTCCTCGAAGAGGCGCCGGATCACCTTGGGCGAGTTGTCCATGCGGAAGGCGTCGGATTTTTCCGTCTCGTGCGAGGCGTAGCCCTCGATGGCGTCGAGGTAGCCGTTCACGAAGGCGCGCACGACCTTCGCCCTCTGGCCGCGTCCGAGATCGCCCTCTTCTTTGGCGGCGACCCAGAAGCCCACGGCGGCGCGTTTCATGTCCCAGGTGAAGGGGGCGTAGATCGCCTCGTCGAAATCGTTGACCGAAAAGATCGGCACGCCGTCCTTGTTGGGCATGACGCCGAAGTTTTCCGGGTGCACGTCGCCGAGGGCGAGGACCGTGGGCATATGGCCGTCGGTGCCCACCATGTCGCGGTAGAAGAGCAGCTGCGTGCCGCGGAAGAAGGCGAAGCGGGAGCCCGCGAGCTTCTCGAACTTCTGCTTGGCGCCGTGGGACTGGTCCTCGATCCGGGTCTGGTGATCCTCGCGCAGGGTGGCGCGGACGTGGTTGCGCCGGTCGAGCCCGGTGAAGAGGCGCGGCGGGATGATCACGTCGCCAGCCGCGACGCGGCGGGCCAGATCGCGGAAGGCCTCGACCCGGCCTTGCGATTTCACAACCGGCTGTACGATTTCGGCCTCGGTCGTCTTTTCGGTGCCGACACCGGTGGAGGATTTGGCGCTGGCCTTGCCATTGGTCCCGGAGGCCGCGGATTTTGCCTTGCCGGAGGTCTGGCCCGTCGCGCTCTTGGTCTTGGTCCCGGACGACGACTTGCTGCCGGTGCCGGTCTTCCTGCCATTGCTCGTCTTTGTCGCGGCCATGTGCTGATCCTCCTGCGGTTCACGGGCAACGCGGTCGCGAAATGGGAAGTTCCTCCGCCCGGCGGGAGCGGGGCCTTGCAAAGACCGTCCGCGCGGCGCAGGACGTCGGGGTTTGTCATTGCCCGGAGCCTGTTCATGAGCCTTGCCGAGACCCCCGTTCGCGACCCGGGCCAGATCACGCATGGCCGGGTGCTGCGCATCGCCGTTCCCATCGTGATCTCGAACGCGACGGTGCCGCTGCTGGGGCTGGTGGACACGGGCGTCGTGGGGCAGCTGGGCGAGGCGGCGCCGATCGGTGCGGTGGGCATCGGGGCGCTGGTGCTGACGGCGGTCTACTGGATCTTCGGCTTTCTGCGCATGGGCACCACGGGGCTTGCCGCGCAGGCGCGCGGGCAAGGCAACACCGCGGAAGTGGCGGCGCTGCTGACGCGGGCGCTGATGATCGGGCTGGGCGCCGGGGCGGTGATGATCCTGTGCCAGGTGCCGCTGTTCTGGGGGGCCTTCCGGCTGGCCCCCGCGAGCGCCGAGGTCGAGGATCTGGCCCGCGGCTACATGGCGATCCGGGTCTGGTCGGCGCCGGCGGCCATCGCGATCTACGGCATCATCGGCTGGCTGATCGCGGCCGAGCGCACGCGCGACGTGCTGATGCTGCAGGTCTGGATGAACGGGGTGAACATCGCGCTCGACCTGCTGTTCGTGCTGGGTTTCGACTGGGGCGTGCGCGGGGTGGCGGTGGCCACCTTCATCGCCGAGTGGTCGGGGCTGGGCATGGGGCTCTGGCTTTGCCGGGCGGCGTTCCGGGTGCCGGACTGGCGCGACTGGGCACGGGTCTTCGACCGGGCGCGGCTGGTCACCATGGCGCGGGTCAATTCCGACATCCTGATCCGCTCGGCGCTGTTGCAGGCGGTGATCGTCTCGTTCCTGTTCCTGGCCTCGGACTTCGGCGACGTGACGCTGGCGGCGAACCAGGTGCTGCTGCAGTTCCTTGAGATCACGGCATTTGCGCTGGACGGGTTCGCCTTTGCCGCCGAGGCGCTGGTGGGCCATGCCATGGGCGCGCGGGCGCTGGCGACGCTGCGGCGGGCGGCCTGGCTCTCGTCGCTCTGGGGGATCGGGCTGGCGGTGGCGTTGGCGCTGGGCTTTTGGTTCGGGGGCCCTTGGGTGATCGACCTGCTGGCCAAGGCGCCCGGCGTGCAGGCCGAGGCGCGGGTCTACCTGCCCTGGATGGTGGCGGTGCCGATCCTGGGGGTGGCCGCCTGGATGCTGGACGGGATCTTCATCGGCGCCACGCGCACCGGCGACATGCGCAACATGATGCTGGTGTCCTTCGCGGTCTACGTGGCCTCGGTCGCGGTGCTGCTGCCGCTGATGGGCAACCACGGGCTCTGGGCGGCGCTGCTGATCTGTTTCGTGGCGCGCGGCGTGACGCTGGGGCTGCGCTACCCGGCGCTGGAGCGGGCCGCGGCATGAGCGGGGGCGCGATTTGCCTCTGGCCAGCGGGGCGTCTGCTGGCGTAGAGAGACCGGCAGCATCGCAGTGGGAGAGGGCAGATGGACGACCTCGTCAACAGCTTCATGACCGGTCCGGACGACAAGGGGCGCTTCGGCCTCTACGGCGGGCGGTTCGTGTCGGAAACGCTCATGCCGCTGATCCTCGAGCTCGAGGAACAGTACGAGCACGCCAAGACCGATCAGAGCTTCTGGGACGAGATGGACTTTCTCTGGAAGCACTACGTCGGCCGGCCCTCGCCGCTTTACTTCGCCGAGCGTCTGACCGAGCACCTGGCCGGTGCCAAGGTCTACATGAAGCGCGACGAGCTGAACCACACCGGCGCGCACAAGATCAACAACGTGCTGGGACAGATCATCCTGGCCAAGCGCATGGGCAAGGACCGGATCATCGCCGAGACCGGCGCCGGTCAGCACGGCGTGGCCACCGCCACGGTCTGCGCCAAGTTCGGTCTGAAGTGCGTGGTTTACATGGGCGCGCACGACGTGGAGCGCCAACAGCCCAACGTGTTCCGCATGAAGCTGCTGGGCGCCGAGGTCGTGCCGGTGACTTCGGGCCGCGGTACGCTCAAGGACGCGATGAACGACGCGCTGCGCGACTGGGTGACCAACGTGCGCGACACCTTCTATTGCATCGGCACGGTGGCGGGGCCGCATCCCTATCCGGCGATGGTCCGCGATTTCCAGTCGATCATCGGCAAGGAAGTGCGCGAGCAGATGCACGAGGCCGAGGGCCGTCTGCCCGACACGGTCATCGCGGCGATCGGCGGCGGGTCGAACGCCATGGGGCTGTTCCACCCCTTCCTCGACGATCCCGATGTGCGGATCATCGGGGTCGAGGCCGGCGGCAAGGGTGTCGATGACAAGATGGAGCACTGTGCCTCGCTGACGGGCGGGCGCCCGGGTGTGCTGCACGGCAACCGGACCTACCTGCTGCAGGACGACGACGGGCAGATTCTCGAAGGGTTCTCGATCTCTGCGGGTCTGGATTATCCGGGCATCGGGCCCGAGCACGCCTGGCTGAAGGACGTGGGCCGGGCCGAGTATGTCTCGATCACGGACAAGGAGGCGCTGGAGGCGTTCCAGCTGTCCTGCGCGCTGGAAGGGATCATCCCGGCTCTGGAGCCGAGCCACGCGCTGGCGCACGTCATGAAGATCGCGCCGGATCTGCCGAAGGATCACGTGATCTGCATGAACATGTGCGGCCGGGGCGACAAGGACATCTACGCCGTGGCCAAGCACCTGGGCTTCGATATGGACTGAGGTCCTTCAGCCGACCGAGTTAGAGGGCGCGGGCCGGCGGGGCCGCGCCTTTTTGTTTGTCTGGCGCATCATTCTCGGGCGTGCCTGCGCTACGGTGGCGTGCCGAGTTCCGAAATCCAGTCTGCGATGGCCCCGAGCACGCCCGGGGCGAAGGCATGGCGGCCTTCGGCCAGATATCTGAGCCGCGCGAAAGTGGACCAGTCCTCGGTAAGTTGCCAGTTGTAGGCGGGGGACTTCAGAAGGCCGTGTGTGGCGTCGGGCCAGATCATGATCTTTGTCGGAGCCGCGCGGCTGGCAAGGCTTTCGCGGTAGATTGCGGCGTTGCGCTCGGCATCGACGTTGAGGTCGCCCTCGCCCCAGATCGCCAGAAGAGGCAGGTCCAGCGTGGCGAGGTCGGCCCGCGCGTCGGCGTCGCGGTTGGTGCGGATGAAGCGCCATCGGTCGGGCGGCAGCCCCTCGGGCGCATCGGCTGCGGTGGCGTCGGGGCCGAACATGCGGTCGTCTTCACGCGCCTCTTCCGCAAGCCTGGCCTCGATCTCCGGCTCGGACAGCCCATCCCGTCTCAGGCGCACGCGGGTGTAGTAGTCGCCCTGATCCTGCCAGGACACAGCGGGCCCCACCAGCACGAGGAAATCCGCTTCCGCCCGCGTCAGGGCGGGCAGGACCCAACCCGCCTGAGAGAATCCCAGCGCCCCGACGGGGGTGCCTTGGAAGCGTCGCCTGAGGTGCCGCAGCACATCGCGGGTTTCCCGGGTCCGATCCGCCATGGATTGGTCAAGCCAGTTGCCCTGCGAGGCACCGACGCCGGGCTTGTCCCACGCGGCGAGCGCGATCCGGCGCTCGAGCAGGACGTTGAAAATCGCGGCATAGCCGCCGCCTGAGGTCCGGTCCTGCGGGCCGTCACCGTGGACGACCGCGAGCACCGCCACAGGCGGGCCGTCCGGAAGCCAGATCGTTCCGGAAATGCGCGAGCCGGGGCCTTGGATGTCGAATGGTTGGCTGCGCCAATGGGCGAGGTCATGGTCCGCCAGGCGCCACAGGCCGAGTGCCGCGAGAAGCGTGGCGACGAGGCCCGCGAGGAGGAGGGTTTTCCGTCTCAATCGAGGTCGCCGCGCATTTGCCTGTTCCGGCCGAGGGGGAGCAATCTCCATCGGTGGAGTCATTGCGCCCGACAGCCTTTGCCGCCGACCCCTTGGGCGAGCTCGTCGGCCGGGTCAAGCCGGCGCTGCCCGGTGGCGGGAAGAGAGGCTACCTGTGTATGAAACTGTGGATATACCGCTTTTGAACAAACTCCGCGACCCGGGGCGGCGTCCCACGACTTTCGACGTCCTGTTCAGGTAAGCCGGTCTCCGTTCCGGCACGGACAGAGGAGGGCATGTGTGCGGTGTAGGGGACGGTTAAGCGATAGGCTTTGCAGACGCGGTCAGTCCGCGGAGCCATACTGCTGCAGCACCCGCAGCGGCACCACGTCGAGCGCGCGCCGATGGGTGGCGTCGAGGTTGACCTTCGGGGCGCAACCTTCGTCGTGGGCTTGCAGAAAGCGGCTGGCGCAGAGGCACCAGCTGTCGCCGGGCTTCAGGCCGGCAAAGCCGAACTCGGGGCGCGGGGTGCTGAGGTCGTTGCCCACGTAGGCCGAGAAGGCGAGGAATTCGGCCGTCATGATGGCGCAGACCGTGTGGCTGCCCTGGTCCTGCACGCAGGTGTTGCAGTGGCCGTCACGGAAGAAGCCGGTCATCGGCTCGGTGGAGCAGGGATGAAGCGTGTCACCCAGCACGTTGATCTCGGGGTCTTTTTGTATCATGGCGCCTCGCTCAACTGATCGGCGACCTGCCTGAACATCTCGAGTGACTGATCGAAGGCGCCGTCCTCTCGGAAGTCCCGGTCGGCGCCGGTGGTGGCGATGACCACGTCACTTGCCGGGTCGATGTAGACGTATTGGCCATAGACGCCGCGGGCAAGCAGTTCGCCGCCCTCGGCATCGGCCGGCATCCACCACTGATAGCCGTAGCGCAGGGCGCCCGGCGCGGTCTTGGCGGAGGGGGCGGTGCTTTCGCGGATCCAGGCCTCGGGCACCACCTGTTCGCCCTCGACCCGGCCGTCCTGCAGGACCAACTGCCCCATGCGGGCATAGTCGCGGGTCATCAGGTTGAGCCCGCCAAGCACGAAGGCCACGCCCTCGCCGTCGGTGACGTAGTAGGGTTCGCGCTCCACCCCGAGCGGCTGGATGATGTATTCGGACATGAGGTCGGGGATGCTGCGCCGCGTGGCGCCGCGCAGGACCATGCCCAGCACGTGGGTGTCGATCGAGACGTAGCGCCATTCGCGGCCCGGCTCCATGTCGGTCTCGTCGAGGCTCGCGGCGAACCCGTCCATCGAGCGCCCGAGCGCGAGCACGCGGCCCATGCGGTTTATGTCGCTCCAGAAATCCAGGTAATCCTCGTCGAAGACCACGCCGGTGGACATCTGCAGCACGTTGCGGATGGTCGCGCCGTCATAGGCGCTGCCTTCGAGCTCGGGGGCGTATTTCGTCACCGGGTCGTCGATGCTGTCGATGCGGCCCTGTTCGAGGATCACGCCGAAGAGCAGCGACAGGAAGGACTTGGCCACCGACCACGAGATCCGCAGGTCGTTCTCGCCGGTGCCGAGTTCGTAGCTTTCGTGCACCAGCGCGCCGTCGTGCAGGACCACCACCGAGGTCACGCTGCGTTCTTCGAGCCAGTCCTCCCAGCCTTCGGGCAGCAAGAGGTCGCGGCCCGGGGGCAGGGGGCTGGAGGGGCCGTCGCCGCGCAGCACCGGCACGGAGCCGAAAAGCTCGTCCATGTGGCTGAAGTTATAGACGATGCGCTCGGGATCGAAGAGCGTGACGACCGAGTGCAGGCGCCTGACCTGCTGCCAGTTCCAGGCGGTACCCAGGGCGATGGCGCCGATGAGCACGGCAAGAATGATCGCCGTGATACGCAGGACTCGTGGCATGGTGTCTTTCCCCATGCGCGCAACGCTTTCACGCCGGGCGCGGACTGGCAAGTTCAGCGAAAGCGGTCGGCGAGTTTCTGGAGCGGGCTGCGGTCGTCCTGCGGTTCGGGATCGGGCGTGCTGTCGGGCTTGGGGACCGCTTCGGCCTTGGGCTTGGGGGCGGGCTTTTCCGGTTTGCCGGTGCCCATGCGCTGGGCGATGGCGTTCTGGAAGCGCGAGCGGTCGCCGGCGGCGAGGTAGGATGCGCCGTCGGCAAGCCCGCGCATGAGGTCGTCGAGCCAGTCGGCGTCGGCGCGGGCGAAATCGTGCAGCACGTAGCCCGAGACCAGCTCCTTGCGGCCCGGATGGCCGATGCCGAGGCGCACGCGGTGGTAGGCCTCGCCGATGTGGGCGTGGATCGAGCGCAGCCCGTTGTGGCCGGCATGCCCGCCGCCGGTCTTGAGCTTGACCTTGCCGGGGGCGAGGTCGAGCTCGTCGTGAAAGACGGTCACGTCCTCGGGCGTCAGCTTGTAGAAGCGCATGGCCTCGCCCACGCTTTGGCCCGAGAGGTTCATGAAGGTCTCGGGCTTGAGCAGCAGCACCTTGTCGCCGCCCAGGCGGCCTTCGGTCACCTGGCCCTGGAACTTGGCCTTCCACGGGCCGAAGCCGTTCTCCTCGGCGAGACGGTCAACCGCCATGAAGCCGATGTTGTGACGCGTCTGCGCGTATTTGCCCCCGGGATTGCCGAGGCCCACGAAAATCTGCACCTTGCCCTCCGAAGCGGCCTTGCCCCCCTATCTAGGCCAGCCACGGGGCGCTTCACAACCAAGCAGAGCAGGAGAGACGAGATGTACCTCACGATGAACCGCTTCAAGGTGGTGAAAGAGCAGGCCGAGGCGTTCGAGGAGATGTGGAAGAGTCGCGACAGCCACCTGACGGAGGTGCCGGGGTTCAAGAGCTTTCACCTCGTGAAGGGGCCCGAGCGCGAGGATCACATCCTCTATGCCTCGCACACGGTCTGGGCCGACGAGGAGAGCTTTGTCGCCTGGACCAAGTCCGAGGCCTTTCGTGCGGCGCACAGCGGGGCGCGCAGTTCCTCGGGCATGTACCTCGGGCCGCCGGAGCTCGAGGTCTTCGAGACGGTGCAGGCGCTGGAGGTGTAAGGGGCGATCCTACGCGTGACGTCGGCGATCCGGCGCCCAGGAAGATCTAACTCCGTCCGTGCGCGAAGCCCTCTGCGCGGAACAAGGGCCGCAGGCCCGCCGCGCATCGCAGCCGCGCCCCAACGCGGCGGCGATTTGTTGACGCTGGGTGCCTCGTGCCGAGGTCTTCCGGATTTGCCGAGATAAACCGCGAATACCGATGGTCTCGATCGCCACCGCGCGCGACTGCGATGCGCGGCTCAGAGCAGGTCACGGGCGGCGGGATGAAAACGGGCGAAACCCCGAACGAGAAAGGCCCCCGCCGGGGAAGGGCGGGGGCCTTGATATCAAAGAGAGTGTCGCGCCGGAGCGCGGCAGATCACTCGTCGGCGGTCGCTTCTTCGGACTGGTCGACGGCGCCTGCGGGCACTTCGTCGGCTGCGACCTCCTCCTCGTCGTCCTCGTCTTCGGAGGCGGCGAGACCGGAGGGCGCCGTGATGTTGCAGATCACGAAGTCGCGGTCGATGGTCGGCTTGGTGCCGTCGGGCAGGGTGATCGCCGAGATGGTCAGCGTGTCGCCGATCTTCATCTTGCTGACGTCCGCGACGAGCTTTTCCGGGATGTCGCCGGCGGTCACGATCAGTTCGACCTCGGGGCGGACGTAGGTCATCACGCCGCCGCGCTTGATGCCGGGAGCAACATCTTCACCGACGAATTCGACGGGGATGAAGAGGTTGATCTTCGAGGCGCGGCGCAGGCGCATGAAGTCGACGTGCGTCGGCAGGTCCTTCACGATGTCGCGCTGGACGTCGCGGCAGATCACGCGGACGTCTTCCTGACCCTCGACCTTGAGGTTGAAGAGGGTGGACTTGAAGCGGCCGGCCTTCAGGCGCTTCATCAGCTCGTTGAAGGGCAGCCGGATCGGAAGGGGATCCTTGTCGCCACCGAATACGATGCCCGGAACGTCGCCGTCACGGCGAACCTGACGAGCGGCGCCCTTGCCTGTCCCCGTCCGTTCCTGGGCGATGAGATCGGGAATCTCGTCAGCCATGTTAGAACTCCTAATATATGGCGGGGTGCCTCCAAGGCTGTCACCCCGCGTGAAGGCCTGCCTGCTAACCGGAAAGGCCCCGGTTGGCAAGCGCGATTCGCGGTGTTTTGAAGGGTTTCCCGGGTGGTCGCGGGAGGGTCGATTTTGCCCCGCCCCTTGCGGGGCCTCCGGGGCAGAACTAAGACTCTATCAACTTTTCGGGCTTAGGCCCGATCCTCAGCAAAACGGCAGGTGGGCGATGCAGGATCCCTTAGATACATACATGAACACGCTGGTGCCCATGGTGGTGGAGCAGACCAGCCGCGGCGAGCGTGCCTACGACATCTTCTCGCGCCTTCTGAAAGAGCGGATCATCTTCGTGAACGGCCCGGTTCACGACGGCATGTCGAGCCTGATCGTCGCCCAGCTGCTGCACCTCGAGGCGGAAAACCCGTCCAAGGAAATCAGCATGTACATCAACTCGCCCGGCGGGTCGGTCGTGGCGGGCCTGTCGATCTACGACACCATGCAGTACATCAAGCCCAAGGTTTCGACCCTGGTCTGCGGCATGGCGGCCTCGATGGGGTCGGTCATCGCGATCGGCGGCGAAAAGGGCCTGCGGTTCTCGCTTCCGAACGCGGAGTTCCTGGTGCACCAGCCCTCCGGCGGCGCACAGGGCACGGCGGCGGACATCCTGATCTCGGCCAAGCATATCGAGCAGACTCGCGAGCGGATGTACAAGCTCTACATGAAGCATTCCGGCCAGGACTACGACACCGTCCGCGAGGCGCTGGACCGCGACAAGTGGATGACGCCCGAAGAGGCGGTGGACTGGGGCCACGTCGACGAGATCGTGACAAGCCGGGTGACCCCGGAAGATGACAAGGGCGGCAAGTGATCGCGTGGCTTCACGCCTTCGGGCGTGAGGCCAAATTTCGGATTGTCGAGGCGAAATCCGTGTCCTAAGCTGTCCGGAACTTGGCGGCCAGGTGCGCCGGGCACGGCGCCGAAATCGACGACACGGCCGGGAAAGGTACGATATGGCGACGACTTCAGGCAGCGACAGCAAGAACACGCTCTACTGCAGTTTCTGCGGCAAAAGCCAGCACGAGGTGCGCAAGCTGATCGCCGGCCCCACGGTGTTCATCTGCGACGAATGCGTCGAGCTGTGCATGGACATCATCCGCGAGGAGACCAAGGGCGCCGGCCTGAAGTCCTCGGACGGGGTGCCCTCGCCGCGCGAGATCGCAGACGTGCTCGATGACTACGTGATCGGGCAGGCCAAGGCGAAGCGGGTGCTCTCTGTGGCGGTGCACAACCACTACAAGCGCCTCAACCACGCAGCCAAGAGCAGCGACATCGAACTGGCGAAATCCAACATCATGCTGATCGGCCCGACGGGCTGCGGCAAGACGCTGCTGGCACAGACGCTGGCGCGCATCCTCGACGTGCCGTTCACCATGGCGGACGCAACCACGCTGACCGAAGCGGGCTACGTAGGCGAGGATGTCGAGAACATCATACTCAAGTTGCTCCAGGCATCCGAGTACAACGTGGAGCGGGCGCAGCGCGGCATCGTCTACATCGACGAGGTCGACAAGATCACACGCAAGTCCGAGAACCCTTCCATAACGCGCGACGTGTCGGGCGAGGGCGTTCAGCAGGCACTGCTGAAGCTGATGGAAGGTACGGTGGCGTCCGTGCCGCCGCAGGGCGGGCGCAAGCATCCGCAGCAGGAATTCCTGCAGGTGGACACGACCAACATCCTGTTCATCTGCGGTGGCGCCTTTGCCGGTCTCGACCGGATCATCGCACAGCGCGGCAAGGGGAGCGCCATGGGCTTCGGCGCCGACGTGCGGGACGAGGAATCGCGCAACATCGGCGAGGTCTTCCAGGATCTCGAACCCGAGGACCTGCTGAAGTTCGGCCTGATCCCGGAGTTCGTTGGTCGTCTGCCGGTCGTCGCCACGCTCGAGGATCTCGACGAGGACGCGCTTGTCACGATCCTGACCCAGCCGAAGAACGCGCTGGTCAAGCAGTACCAGCGGCTTTTCGAGATGGAGGACACAGAGCTGACCTTCACCGACGACGCGCTGAGCGCGATCGCCAAGAAGGCCATCGCGCGCAAGACCGGGGCACGCGGCCTGCGGTCGATCCTCGAAGGCATCCTGCTCGACACCATGTTCGAGCTGCCGGGCATGTCCGATGTGACCGAGGTGGTCGTGAACGAGGAGGCCGTCAACTCCGACGCCAAACCGCTCATGATCTACGCGGACCAGAAGAAGGAAGGCGCCTCGGCCAGCTGAGCCGGGTGCTTTCGACAGAATTTCAGGGGCGGGGCCGTGTGGCGCCGCCCTTTTTCTGTGCGGTGGCCCTGGGCCGGTCATTTTGGCCGCCCCGGGCGGCGGTGCTTTGAGAGTTGAGAGAGCATGAGTATCACGCGGATCCCGTCGGGCGGCCCCTATGAGGCGAAGATCGGCTATTGCCGGTCGGTGGTGGCCAACGGGTTTGTCTTTGTGTCGGGCTGCACCGGCGAAGGGGCGGATGTCGTGGCGCAGTGCCGCTCGGCGCTCGAGCGGATCGAGCGGGCGCTGGCCGAGGCGGGTGCGGGGATGGCGGATGTGGTGCGGGTCACCTACATGCTGCCGGATCATGGCGAGTTCGAAGCCTGCTGGCCCTTGCTGCGCGAGGCCTTTGGCAACCATCCGCCCGCTGCGACGATGATCGAATGCGGGCTGATCGCGCCACAGTTCCGGATCGAGATTGAGGTGACGGCTGTCCTTCCCTCTGCCGCATAGAGGCGTGGCACGTGTCACCCCATCCCGTGCGCCAGCCGTTTCGCGCGCATGCAGCGTATTTTCGCAGGCGGGACGGGGGGATGCGGCAGCCCGACCACTGGACCTTTGGCCGGCGTTTCGCCATAACGTGGCCGAGGCACACAGGAGTCGTCCATGAAGTTCATCGACTATCTCATCCGCGCGGTCACGTGGTGGAACGGTGCGACGCTGAGCACGATGCTGCACACGTGGCGGCACGGAACCAAGGTGGGCGAGGACGAGCAGGGCAACGTCTTCTACCAGACCAAGGACGGCAAGCGCCGCTGGGTGATCTTCAACGGCGAGGCCGAGGCGACCCGGGTGAATGCGGACTGGCATGGCTGGCTGCATTACACCTACAAGGAGCCGCCGACCGAGAAGCCGCTGCCGCACCGCGCCTGGGAAAAGCCGCACCAGGAAAACCTGACCGGCACGGCGCTGGCCTATGCCCCGGCAGGGTCGATCCGGCGGGAGCATCCCGCCGAGCGGCGTGACTACGAGGCCTGGAGCCCCGAATGAGTCATTCGGCCGGTGAGGTCGTGGTCGGCGGTGTCGTGCTGGCCGGTGCGCTGGCTTTCGGACTGTATACCGTTCAGGTCACGGGGTTGGAGTTCGGCGGCGCGGGCGATGGCTATCAATTGAGCGCATCGTTCCGGTCGGCCGAGGGCGTCGGCGTGGGCACGGATGTGCGGCTTGCTGGCGTGAAGATCGGCTCGGTCTCGGGCGTGGCGCTCGATCCGGAAACCTACCGGGCCGAGACGACGGTGACGATCCGCGACGGTATCGAGATTCCCGACGACAGCGCGATCGTCGTGGCCTCCGAAGGCCTCCTCGGCGGCAATTTCATCGAGATCAATCCGGGCGGGTCGCCGTTCTACTATGGTCCGGGCGACCAGATCCAGGACACGCAGGGGTCGGTCAGCCTGATTTCCCTTCTCATGAAATTCGTGGGCGGCGAGGGCGGCTCCTGATGCGATGGATGGCGATAACGCTGCTGTGCGCCCTTCCGGTCGGCGCGCTGGCGCAGGGCGAGGTGGAGGTCATTCCGCTCGACCCGGCACCCGAGCAGGAGCAGCAGGCCCCGCAAGAGCAGTGGGTGCCGACCGAGGATGCTCTGCGCAACCGTCCCCCCGCAGGGCAGCGCGAGCAGGTCACCAGCGGAACGGGCGCGGTGCTGCGTGCGCTGGACAAGCTCAACGCCAAGGTGAACGACGTGACGCTCGAGAACGGCAGTCATGCCACCACCGGGCGTATCGACATCGAACTGAGCGACTGCCGCTATCCGACGGACGATCCGTCGGGCAATGCCTATGCCTTTCTGACGGTGCGCGAGGCGGGGGTGCCGGAGCCGGTCTTTCGCGGCTGGATGATCGCCGCGTCGCCGGCGCTCAACCCCATGGACCACCCTCGCTACGATGTCTGGGTGCTGCGCTGCACCACCTCCTGACCTGAGGCGGCAAGCGGCGTGGCGGCGAGGTCCGCCTGCCGCTCCAGCGCCTCGGCCAGCAGCGTGCGATAGGCGGTGCGGCTGATCTCGATCCCGCCCAGCGAGGCGAGGTGCGGGGTCACGAACTGCGTGTCGAAGAGGGTGAAGCCGGCGCGGCGCAGCAGGTCCACCAGCCAGGCCAGCGCGATCTTCGAGGCGTCGGTGCGGGTCGAGAACATCGACTCGCCGCAAAAGGCGCTTCCGATGACGACCCCGTAAACGCCGCCGACAAGCTCACCCTCCATCCAGACCTCGATCGAGTGGGCCTGCCCCTCGCGGTGAAGCTCGGTGTAGAGCGCGCGGATCTCGGCGTTGATCCAGGTTTCGTCGCGGTCGGCGCAGCCGTCGATCACACGTTCGAAGGCCTGGTTCAGGGTGACCTCGTAGTCGTCGCGACGCAAGCGCCGGGCAAGACTGCGCGAGATATGGAAGCCGTCCAGCGGGAAGATCCCGCGCCAGCGCGGATCGACCCAGAAGATATCCGGGTCGTCGCGGGTTTCGGCCATGGGAAAAATGCCGCTGCGATAGGCGTGCAGGAGCAGCTCGGGGGTCATGCTCATGCGGCTGCCCCCGGCGCGGACGGGCCCTGAGCGGGCCAGTCGTCCGGTGACAGGGGGCAAAACGCGCAGGTCATGCGCGGCACGCTACCCCTGCTCGAAGGTTCGCTCCAGCCACTTTTCGAGCCAGTGGATGTTGTAATCCCCGGTCAGGATGTCGCGTTCCGCCAGGAGCGCGTGGAAGAGCGGCACCGTGGTGTCGACGCCGTCCACGATCAGCTCGCCCAGTGCGCGGTGCAGACGCGCCAGCGCCTCGGGCCGGTCGCGGCCGTGCACGATGAGCTTGCCGATGAGGCTGTCGTAGTAGGGCGGAATCTTGTAGCCCTGATAGAGCGCGCTATCCATGCGCACGCCAAGGCCACCCGGTGCGTGGTACTGCGTGATCTGCCCCGGCGAGGGCGAGAAGTTCGGCAGTTTCTCGGCGTTGATCCGCACCTCGATGGCGTGGCCGAGGATCTGCAGCTCGTCCTGCGTGAAGGAGAGCGGCTGGCCTGCGGCGACTCGGATCTGTTCGCGCACGAGATCGACGCCGAAGATGGCCTCGGTCACCGGGTGCTCCACCTGCAGGCGGGTGTTCATCTCGATGAAGTAGAACTCGCCGTCCTCGAAGAGGAACTCGATGGTGCCGGCACCGGCATAACCCAGTTCGGCCACGGCGTCGGCGCAGATCTTGCCGATGCGGGCGCGGTTCTCGGGGGTAATCTCGGGGCCGGGGGCCTCTTCGAAGACCTTCTGGTGCCGCCGCTGGAGCGAGCAGTCGCGTTCGCCGAGGTGCACCGCGTTGCCCTTGCCGTCACCGAAGACCTGGATCTCGATGTGGCGTGGCTTTTGCAGGTACTTCTCGATGTAGACCTCGTCGTTGCCGAAGGCGGCCTTGGCCTCGGCCCGCGCGGTCTGGAAGGCGCGCTGCATGTCCTCGGCGTTCTGGGCGACCTTCATCCCGCGGCCGCCGCCGCCGGCGGTGGCCTTGACGATGACCGGGTAGCCCATCTCGGCACCGAGCTGCATGGCGGTCTCGACGTCGGGCACGCCGCCTTCGGAGCCGGGCACGCAGGGCACGCCGAGCTTCTTCATGGTCTCCTTGGCCGAGATCTTGTCGCCCATGACCCGGATGTGTTCGGCGCGGGGGCCGATGAAGGTCAGGCCGTGGTCCTCGACCACCTGCACGAAGCGGGCGTTTTCCGAAAGGAACCCGTAGCCGGGGTGAATCGCTTCGGCGCCGGTGACCTCGCAGGCCGAGATGATGGCCGGGATCGAGAGGTAGCTGTCGGTCGAGGAAGCGGGGCCGATGCAGATGGTCTCGTCGGCCATGCGCACGTGCATGGCATCGGAATCGGCGGTGGAATGGACCGCGACGCTGGCGATGCCCATCTCGCGGCAGGCGCGGATGACGCGAAGCGCGATCTCGCCCCGGTTGGCGATGAGGATCTTGTCGAACATGACGGGCCCTTACTCGAGGATGACCAGGGGCGCGCCGTATTCGACGGGGGCGCCGTCCTCGACGAGGATGCGCTTGACGGTGCCCGCGCGGGGGGCGGGAATGTGGTTCATTGTTTTCATCGCCTCGACGATCAGCAGCGTGTCGCCTTCGGAGACGGTGGAGCCGACCGCGATAAAGGACGGCGTGCCGGGTTCGGGCTGCATGTAGACCGTGCCGACCATGGGTGACGCCACCATGCCCGGATGGCTGCTGGTTTC
>CAYNKL010000078.1:0-16457 GCA_964397775.1 uncultured Rhodobacterales bacterium
CCCGAAACTGACGGATGCGAGCCCCGATACTTTGACCAGAGCGACCGCGACACCGACGATGAATATCTCTGCCATCGACCAGGGTCGAAGGCGCTCGGCCATCCGGAACGCGAATTCCGCGTGGCGGTAAGGTCTTCCTCCGAACACCAGCGGCACCAGAGTATAGGCAATCGCACCAAGGCGCGCTGCCGGGATCAAGGCGATCAGCAGGGCGACCGCGATCGACAGCGGCAGCATCAGCCCATCGGAGAAGGCGAGCATCGCGTCGACGACCGATGTCCTGTTGGAGAGCCCTGCGGCCTCGAGCGAGATGAACGGGAAAAACAGTGCGCCGAGCATCAGGATGAGGGCCGTTATGGCCAGCGACAGAACCCGCGCGTAGGCGTTTCTGCGCGGCGCGGCAAGGACATGGCCGCAATGGCGACAATTGGCCGTGTAATTTTCCGGAACCAGCGCCTCGACATGCAGGGTATCGCAATGCGGGCAGGCGATGTAACGGCGCTGCCCGGCCATGGTATCTTGTCGGGCTATCGTCATCGGGTCCCCTGCGGCCTTGGGCCCGGCTCGGATCACGCGGGCTGAACTCGGATACGGCCATATCCGGCAGGGCAGCAAGGCCAGCTCACCGGTGTTTGAACACGGGCTGTCCGCCCATCAACTGTAATTGTGCTTCCAAAGCCCTTTTTCCAGTTTTAATTCAATGCCGGAAGCCTCGGCTTGCCTCGAGCTTTCCCGCCCTTTCCGTCGGCCTCCCCTTGCGGTTTCGAACCGGCATGACATCCCTGCCTGAGAAGGCCGTTTCGGTGAACGTCGCATTACCGACTACGCTACGTTCCCAGCCGCGAGGGCACCGACATTCCACTCGGATCATTCGGCACCGTGAGCCAGACGGTAACACCTCCCTGCGGCTCCTCGACCACGCGCACAAGGCCACGGTGGCGTCGCGCGACGTGTTCTGCGACCGATAGTCCGGGCGCAGGCTCGTGGACATCCTTGGCTCGGCCGGTGCGTCTTTCGGCGGCCAGGCTTGCTTCTTCGTGCTGCACGGGTGGCCGACTGTAGTGCACCCCGATTGACCAGTCCTTGTTGCCTTCTTCCTTCACAAACTGAATGCGCGCAGGAGTGGCGTGCGGCTCCGTTTCCAGCGCACCTTCGACAAGTGCCCGAAGCGCTTCGCGGATCAGCGCTGGATCTCCCACCCCGTCGCCCAGTGGCGGCACTTCCAGCTCGCAATTTTTCTGCATGAGCGTCGAGCCAAGGCGGGCCCGGAGATCCAGCGCCATTTCGTCCAGGGAAAACCGCGTGCGGCCGGCACGCCCTTTTTCGAACACAGGCATGCCACCGAGCCCCGAAATCATGCGTCGCATGTCTTCGACATGCGCCTGTATGCGCCTGATCGCCGTATCCAGCATCTGGTCCCGGGTCTCGGCGTGCTCCTCCCGGCGTGCCTCGCGAAGCATCTCGGCGAAGCCCGAAATCGACACAAGCGGCGGCTTGAGGTCGTGTGAGAGTGTCCTGACCCTCTGGCGTGCCTCTTCGAAACACGCCTGGTAGTCTCGCTTCTGGCTTTCCAGCAGGTCGAGAAGGCCGTCACGCTCCGCGGCCAGAGGCCCAGCATGACGGTCCGCCCGCCGGTTAGCACTGCGTCGCCACATGAGGCCCAAGAGGGTCGCCATCCCGGCAGCGAATGCCGCAAGAAGCGCTCCGAGCCAGGCGAGTTCGGACTGGTACCAGCTTGACTGGCCACCGCCAAACCAGTTCGCATGGATGGCCCAGTACTCAGGCGTATCGACCAGGGCACGCAGTCTGCTGTCCAGCGGCTGCAAGATATCAGGCCGCGCGCGACGGACACCCATGGCCACCTGACGCGTCGAAAGAACGGGCCCGACCGACCTGTAGTCGCCTTCAACACCCAGCCCCACAGCGATACTCTCGAAGGCATTGTCCGCGTAGAAGGCAAGATCGACCTCCCCCTTCGCAAGCGCGAAGAACAAGGCATTGTTGTCCTGCAATCGGACGACGCTTGCGGCTTGATAGCGTGACGCGAGGAAATCCGGCAGAGAGCCCGCCGCAACACCGATACGGAGTCCGGTGAACTGGCTCGTGTTGGCCGGCTCAGGACGATCCCGCCTCTGGTAGGCCCGCACCTGGAATGACTTGATCGAGGTGGTGAAGTTCAGCACCTCCGCACGCGTCGAGTTGGGCGCAAGGTGCGGATGAAGATCTGCTTCACCGTCTGCGAGCATCTGCATGGCGGTGCCAGGATTATCCGCGCGAATGAACGCGAGTTCGACATCGAGATCGCTGACCGCCGCCTTGAGTAAATCGATCGCGAACCCGACGGGCTGATCAGAGGCAGTGGTGACCGAATAGGGAGGAAACTCGTTGTAAACGACCCGCCAGGTTTCTGCCCGAGCCATGTTGCCGCCGCTCAGGAGCAGCAGGAGCACGAGCCATCTGGAAATCATCGGGAGAAGCTCCGGCAGCAGCGAGACTTTGAAAAGCTACGGTGCCAATCTCGAAGAAACCCTTAACAGGTGAGAGATCCGAGTAAGCTTTGCTAGCAAAAGGTTAATATCCGGCCCGGGATATCGCCTGGAGCTTGGACCTGATGACGACGTCCGAAAGCGCCCTCGCGCTCTCGACACGCTCCGAATTGCGGTCGGTCGAGATCGTGGACCAGCGCATCGCGTCATGCGGGTGACGTTTCGAATCCCTTCCACCCGGGGTCGTCGCCGGCATGTCTTCGTGCCTCGGCGACCCGCAAGCCAGATTGTCGAGAATGGCGCCCCCGGCTCAGCTTTCGGGAAAGCCCTGCCGGGTGCGGTTGGCGAAGGCGACGAGCGACAGCATCACCGGGACTTCGACGAGAACACCGACGACCGTGGCGAGCGCGGCGCCGGAATTGAGGCCGAAGAGGCTGATCGCCACGGCGACTGCCAGTTCGAAGAAGTTCGACGTCCCGATCATCGCGCAGGGTGCGGCGATCTTGTGCGGCACGCGCAGCCACCAGGCCGCGCCGTAGGCGAGCGCGAAGATTCCGTAGCTCTGGATCAGGATCGGAACGGCGATGAGCACGATGGTCAGGGGCCGGTTCAGGATCACGCTGCCCTGAAGCCCAAAGAGGATGGCCACCGTCGCGACAAGCCCGATGACCGAGGCCGGCTTCACCCGCGCGGTGAAGGCCTCGATCCGCACCGTCGATCCCAGCGCCCGTCGCGTGACGAGCCCTGCGGCGAGCGGCAGCACCACGTAGAGGATGGTGGCGAGAACGAGCGTCTCCCATGGCACTTCTATTTCGGTCACCCCGAGCAGCAGCGCCACGATCGGCGCGAAAGCGACGATCATGATGAGGTCGTTCACCGAGACCTGCACAAGCGTGTAGGTCTCGTCTCCACGCGTCAGCTGCGACCAGACAAAGACCATCGCAGTACAGGGCGCCGCCCCGAGCAGGATAAGGCCCGCGACGTATTGGGCGGCATCCTCGGGGGCGATGAACGGGGCGAAGACCACCTCGAAGAAGAGAACGGCGAGCCCTGCCATGGTGAAGGGCTTGATCAGCCAGTTGACCGTCAGCGTCACAAGGAGGCCTTTCGGTTGCCGCGCGACGCCGGACACCGCACCGAAATCCACGCCGACCATCATAGGATAGACCATGGCCCAGATCAGGACCGCGACGACGAGATTGATCTGCGCGATCTCCGCCGCAGCGATGGCCTCGACAAGACCCGGCGCCATCTGGCCGATGGCGATCCCGCCGACCATTGCCAGCGCGACCCAGACACTCAACCAGCGCTCGAAACCGCCCATCACCTGCGGCGCCTCGCGTTCCCTCTCGGCCATCCCCGCTCCTTTCTCCGAAAACTCAATCGAACGCCGTTTCGGCAACCCGGATAGGCGCCAATGACACAGCACCTCCGCGCGCCTGGCCAGCGCCAGTCCGGCATTGGTCAAACTTCCCTATTTCCGAAATATAAGAAATGAAAGGGCCGCTGGGTATTCTTTGGCCAAAGTCCTCAACTTCGCATCGAGCGCCCACCGCGGCCGCATCCCACCGCCACGGTAAGCGCGACGGCTCAGGGGGCGAACGTCAGGGTCTCGTCCAGCCTCACGTTTATCGTATGCCGAATATCCTCGGCATTCGCCGCGACAAGAAGCTCGTAGTCCCCTGTTTCCGCAATGAATGCCCTCCGCGTCGTGCAGAACCAGGCAAGGTCGCGCGGCTCCACCTTGAGCTGCGCGGTGCCGGTCTCGCCGGGCTCCAGAGACACCTTGGCAAAGGCGCGCAGCTCCTTCACCGGACGGCAGATGCTGGGGCGAAGCTGGCGCACGTAAAGCTGCACGACCTCGGCCCCAAACCTCTGTCCGACATTCCGGATTTCGACCGCCACATCGACACCGGCGTCCCCCACGATCTGCGAAGAGGCCTCCGGCGCGCCCCAGTCGAAGTCCGTGTAGCCGAGACCAAATCCGAACGGATAGGCCGCATCGGGAGAGGCCTCACGGTCGAAGTGCCTGTAGCCGACGAAGACACCCTCAGCGTAGCTGACATGCCCGTCCCTGCCGGGGTAGCTGCGGGCATCTTCCGTCCAGACCGAGCTGTCTTTCATCGCAGCGGGAAAGGACTGCGGCAGACGGCCACCCGGTGCGACCTTGCCGGTCAGGACATCGGCCATCGTGTGACCCACTTCCTGCCCGGGATACCAGAACTGCACCACGGCGCGCACCTTCTCAGCCCAGCCCATCTCGATCGGACCGCCGGTCTGCAATGCGACGACGGTGTTCGGATTGGCCTTGGCCACGGCCTCGATGAGGCTCACCTGCTCGCCCGGCAACTCCATATGGGGAAGGTCGTGACCTTCGCTGTCCCATTCTGCCGTTCTGCCCACGCATAGTATGGCGACGTCCTGCTTTGCCGCGGCCGCGGCGGCCTCATCGATCTCCGCCTGTCCGAGAACGCGTTCGATCCCGAAGCGGAGGGCGCGAACCGTGATCCCTTCGTCTGGCTGGTCCGGCGAAACATAGTCGATCCGCAGGTCGTAGCTCCGGCCCGCTTCGAGTTCGAGCTCGGCTCTGCGCTCATCGTTGCCGAGCCCGAAGAAATTCATGCCCTTCTGCCAGTCGGTTTCGCCATCGATGATCAGCTCGCCATCAAGATAGGCGCGCGCAAAACCGGCGTTTGTCAGCCCCGCCCGGTAGGTCCCGCTTTCCTCGACGCTGAAACGCCCTTCGACGCGTGCGGAGAAATCATCAGGATCGAAGTCTTCGACCGGAACGTCGAACCAGAAGAAATTGCTTTCATGCTCGGTCTCACGGTGGATCGGGGCCCCTTCGAAGGCACGGCCTTTGAAGAACTCTACCTCGAGGTCGGTGGAGACCAGCTCCATCAGGCGGTTGTTCGAGCACCCTATTGCATAGATGACCCGATCTGCCCCGAGCGCCTCGACGAGACCGTCAAGCGGCGAGACACGATGCGGCGCGTTGATCTGTGCCGACCCGCCCCCCATCATGCGCGGCACCGCCGCATTCGGGCCGATCACGGCCACGCTGCACCCTTCGTCCAGAGGAAGGATCTTGTCGTTCTTCATCAGGACCGCACCGTCCGCGCCAAGACGACGTATCAGCGACCGCGTCTCGGGATCCTCGCGTGTCGTCTCGGGCTCCGGTCCATCAGAGGCGAATGCCCCGACACGTTCAAAAAGCCGCAGCAGCCGCCGGCATGAGGCCCGGATGGTCTTTTCCTCCACCTCCCCATTGCGAACCGCGTCCAGCAGCTTTGCGCCGCGAAAGCGCGCCGGTCCCGGCATTTCGAGGTCGTGCCCAGCGTTTACCGACTCTGCCGTCGAATTCGTGCCGAACCAGTCGGACATGAAGATGCCGTCATAGCCGTAGTCGCCACGCATGACGTCGGTCATGGCCCAGGATTGGGCGTCCATGTGACTGCCGTTCAGCCGGTTGTAACCAGTCATCACGGCCCAGACCCCGGCCTTCCTCACGGCGGCTTCGAAAGGCGGGAGGTAGATCTCGCGCAGGGTGCGCTCGTCGACATCCGAGGACATCGTCTGTCTCTCGACCTCGGAATCATTTGCGACGAAGTGCTTGATGGTCGCGCCGACGCCGTTCTCCTGCAGGCCTTGGATATAGGCCACTGCCAAGGCGGAGGTCAGATGCGGGTCTTCCGAATAGCATTCGAAATTGCGCCCGTTCAGCCCCGACCGATGGATGTTGACAGTCGGTGCAAGCAGGACCCGCGCACCCTTGGAGCGCGCCTCGGCGGCAAGCGCCTCGCCCATGGCGTGGGCTCCCTCGGTGTTCCAGCCTGCGCCAAGACAGACACCGCATGGGAAGGCCGATGCCGGCGTGCCGGCGTTCAACCCGCCCGCCCCTCTGGCGCCGTTCGGCCCGTCGGATACCTTAACCTGCGGGATCCCCAGCCGGGCCACCGGGACCGTCTGCCAGAAATTTGCCCCTGCCATCAGGGCCACCTGTTCTTCGAGCGTCAGCTGGTCCAGCAGATCCTCGATGTCGACCGTCGCGGATGGCCTCGTGGTCATGGCATCCTCCGGCTTTGGGGAGGTCCGGGGCATCGGTTCCCAACCCGTTCCCACCCCTCGGTTGGCGTCTTCGGCGGCTCAGCTCCCGGAGCTTTGCGTCAGGCGCGACCGCCGTCGGCGGCTTCCTCACGCGGCGCGCGCTCGTTCTCGACCGGGGTCAGGGTCGACCAGGTGCCGTCGTTCGGCAGATCCGGCAGCGGTGCGCAGACCCCGCGGTGGATATTCGCCTTGGCGATGAAGTTTGCCGAAATCGGCGCCGTCACGAAAAGGAAGGCCATGATCAGCAGCTCGTGGATCGAGCTTCCGCCCGTGGCGAAGGAATGCGTGATCGAGGCCAGCAGCAGCATGCCAATGCCGAGCGTGCCGACCTTGGTCGGGGCGTGCAGCCGCGTCATCGGATCGCTGAACTTCAGGAGGCCGATCACGCCGACGATGACGAAGACCGAGCCGATCAGAAGGAAAATCGCTGTGGCGTAGATGCCGAGCACTTCGAGTGTCATTCGATGATGTCCCCCCGCAAGATGAAACGCGCCAGCGCGACGGTCGAGACAAAACCAAGCATCGCAACCAGCAGGGTCACTTCGAAGTAGATCTGCACACCCTGTCGGATGCCCAGCACCACGATCAGGCCGAGCGAATTGATGACCATCGTGTCCAGGGCGAGCACGCGGTCGCCCGAGGTGGGCCCGATCGCGAGACGGGCCATGCAGAGGATCTGCCCCAGCGCGAGCGCGGCGAAGGTGATGGCAATCGCGATTTCCATCAGTCCCGAAGCTGTTGTCATGAGAAGATCTCCTTCAGGCGGCGTTCGTAACGGGTCTTGATCTCGTCGCGAACGGCATCGGGGTCATCGGTGTGCAGCACATGCACCAGAAGCTCGTGTCCATCGTCGGACAGGTCTGCCGAAACCGTGCCCGGCGTCAGCGTGATCGTGCCAGCAAGCAGCGTGATCGCCTCGGGCTGGCGTAGTTCGAGAGGCACGACGATCCAGGCGGGCTTCAGCTTTGCGTTGGGCACCGTCAACACGATCCAGGCGACCTGGATGTTGGCGATGATGATGTCCCAGATCACGATGAGGCTGTAGAAGACCATCCTGCCCGCGCGAAAGCCCTTTGGCGTATCGGGCCACCAGATCGATGTCCCCCAGGGAATGAGAATCCCGAGGATGATCCCGAAGACCAGCATGCCGGCCGAAAGCTGGTTCTGGAGCAGGATCCAGACCACGGTCAGCAGAAGCGTCAGAAGCGGGTGCGGTATCAGCCAGCGAAAGGCGCGTCCCATGTCAGTGGTCCTCCTTTGTCGGCCCGCTGAGCTTGCCCGGCGTCTCGAGCACGGTCGAGACATAGGGCTCGGGCGCGAAAAGCTGCGCGGCGATATCTTCGGCATAGCCGTGCACCTGCCCGGCAAAGACCGTCAATGCGATCAGCAGGGCCACGAGCCCCCCGGGCGCCACGTAGCTGAGCGCTGTCGGCCGTGGCATCGGCTCGGCCTCCGGATCCGGCGAGATACCGTGCGATTTCCAGAACACCATGCTGCCCGCGCGCGCGAAACCGAGGATGCTGACGAGGCTCGACAGGAGCACGACCGTCCAGATCCAGCCCATCGCGTCCGTATCGAAGGCCGCGTTGAGCACCAGCAACTTGCCGAGAAAGCCCGAGAGCGGTGGCAGGCCCGCCATGGCGATGGCCCCTACGAAGAAGAGCGCCGAGGTCAGCGCGGTGCCCGCGAAAGGCGGACGCGGCGCCAGTGCCAGATCGGGGCGGCTGGTACGGACGAGGTCGGCCACCAGGAAGAGCATTGCGCCCGCCAGCGTCGAGTGGATCATGTAGTAGAGCGCCGCCGCGATGCTTTGCGGTGTGAAGAGCGAGATCGCCACCATCACCATGCCCATGGAGCCCACGATGGAGAAGGCGATGAGCCGGTCCAGCTTGCGCGCCGCAAGCACCCCGATCATCCCCAGCGCCAGAGAGACCAGCGCCGCGGGCAGCAGCCAGACCTGGTGCAGCCCGGCCGTCACGTCGAGATCGGGTGGGAAGATCAGCGTGTAGACGCGGATGATGGCGTAGGCGCCAACCTTGGTCATGATCGCGAAGAGCGCGGCCACCGGCGCCGGTGCTTCGGCATAGGCCGAGGGCAGCCAGAAGTGCAGCGGCACCAGCGCGGCCTTGATGGCTAAGACCAGGATCAGCAGCACAGCGGCCACGCGGATCCCCGCGGTCTCCGCTGCGTCGATCTGCGCCACACGCTGCGCAAGGTCGGCCATGTTGAGCGTGCCGGTCTCGGCGTAGATCGAGCCCAGCGCGAAAAGGAAGAGCGTTGAGCCGATCAGGTTATAGAGCACGTATTGCACCCCTGCCCTCAACCTGTCGTTGCCGCCGCCATGGATCATCAGCCCGTAGGAAGCGATCAGAAGCACCTCGAAGAACACGAAGAGGTTGAAGAGGTCCCCGGTCAGGAAGGCGCCCATGATGCCCATGAGCTGGAACTGGAAGAGCGCGTGGAAGTGCCGTCCGCGCCCGTCCCAGCCAGAGCCGATGGCGTAGAGCAGCACGAAGAGTGCCAGCACCGCGGTCAGAAGCACCATGAGGGTCGACAGCCGGTCGCCGACGAGCACGATCCCGAAGGGCGCGGCCCAGTCGCTGAGCTGATAGAGGATGACGTCACCGTCCGACACTTCCCACGCAAGGGAGGCCGCGATGGCGATCAGCGCGAGCACGCCGGCCAGCGAAAACGTGCGCTGAATGCCGAGGTGATAGCGCGCCACGAGCACGATGAAGGGGGCCAGCATCGCCGGCAGGACGATGGGCGCGATGATCCAGTGGGTCATTGGCGGCCCTCCGGGGCTTCGGTGCCGGTTTCCGGCTGGTCGTCCACGTGGTCGTCATCGGACCCGAGGAAAGCGCCAAGACCGATCATCACCACCACGGCGGTCATCCCGAAGGAGATCACGATGGCGGTCAGCACCAGCGCCTGCGGCAGCGGATCGGTGTAGGTCGATGCATCGTCGCTCAGGATCGGCGGGGCACCGGTGGTCAGGCGGCCCGAGCCGAACAGGAAGACGTTCACGGCGTAGGTCAGCAGCGAGATCCCGAGGATCACCGGGAAGGTACGCTGACGCAGCACGAGGTAGAGCCCCCCGGCCGTCATGACGCCGATGGCGGACGCGAACAGAAGCTCCATGTCACACCCCCTCCCTTGCGGCTCCGGGGGCGCCTGGCGGCGGGTCGTCTCGGGACGGGTCGATATCCATCGGGTAGTCGCTTTCCGGCATGTGCGCGCGCCGCGCGAGGCGAGAGAAGCTCTCCAGAGACAGCATCACGGCCCCGACCACGGCGAGGAAAACGCCGAGGTCGAAGAACATGGCGGTCGCAACCTCGAACTCGTGGAAGGGCGGGATACGCAGGTAGGTGTAGTCTGAGGTCAGGAATGGTTTGCCCACGAACCATGAGCCGATACCGGTGAGGCCGGCGACGAGCACCCCTGCGCCGATCACGCCATGGTAGGGGTATCTCAGGCGGGCCGAGGTCCAGGAAAAGCCGCTGGCCATGTACTGCATGACCACGCCGATCGAGACGATGAGGCCGGCGATGAAGCCGCCGCCCGGCTCGTTGTGGCCGCGCAGGAAGATGTAGAAGCCCACCATCAGCACGACCGGCATGATGACGCGTGTCAGCACGACCATCATCATCGGGTGGCGGTCGCCCGCGAGCGGCTGATCGGGCGTGCGGTTCAGCAGACGCGCGCGCACCGGGCCGTCGAGCAGCGCCTCGGTCAGGGCGTAGATCAGCAATGCGGCGATGCCGAGCACGATAATTTCGCCAAAGGTGTCAAAGCCCCGGAAGTCGACGAGGATCACGTTGACGACATTGGTGCCGCCGCCGCCCTTGTAGGAGTTCGCGAGGTGGAATTCCGAGATCGGCGTGGCGACCGTGTCGCGCAGCAGGAAGTGGTAGGAGAGCCCGAAAGTGGCGAGCCCGCCCGCCACGGCGACCACCCCGTCTCGGATGCGCCGCAGGACGGTGCTTTCGACGGGCGTGCGCTTGGGCAGGAAGTTGAGCGCGAGCAGCATCAGGATGATCGTCACGACCTCGACCGTGAACTGCGTCATGGCAAGATCCGGCGCGCTGAAGAAGACGAAGCCGACCGACACCATGAGCCCCACGATGCCGATCAGCATCAGCGCCATGAAGCGGTTGCGGTGCACGAAGAGCAGCGCGACGGTCGCGGCGACCAGCATCGCCCAGCCGGCGATGGCCACGGGGCTTGCCGGCTGCAGGACGCGGGTCGCGGCCTCGACGGTCCCGGTGCTCCAGGCGTGCAGACCCGCGGCGATGATGGCCGCGGAGCCGATCGCCGCGTAGCGGGTGAAGGAGCCGTCGTGCGAGGGCTGGATGAGCCGCTGCGCGAGGCCCGCGGCGGCTGCGACGACAGCGTCGAACATCACCTTGGCCTCTGGGCGCGGGGCGGCATCCCAAGCACGCGACAGCGGCTTGAAGGCTGCGATCAAGAGCAGGCCGCCGACAACCGCCGCGATGGACATGTAGAGCGCGGGCACCAGCCCGTGCCAGATCTTGAAGTGTGCCTCGGGCACCTCGCCCGCGGTGCCCAGCAGCGCCGAGGTCACCAGCTTCACGAAGGGTTCGGCCAGGAAGGGCGCGGCGCCGATCAGCACGACGAGCACGACGAGGATCGCCGGGGGCAGCCACATGGTGGCGCCGGGATCGTGCGGCTTGTGCGGGTAGTCGTCGCGCACGGGGCCGAAGAAGACGTGGAAAATCAGGCGGAAGCAGTAGGCCGCCGAAAAGAGCGCGCCCACGACGGCGAGCGCCGGGACAAGCCAGTCGATACCGAAGAGCACCGTGTGGTTCGCCTCTTCCAGCATCATCTCTTTCGACAGGAAACCGTTGAGCGGCGGAATGCCCGCCATCGACAGGGCCGCGAGCGTCGCGATCACGAAGGTCACGGGCATGAGCTTGCGCAAGCCGCCGAGGCGGCGGATGTCGCGGGTGTGCGCCTCATGGTCGATGATGCCCGCCGACATGAAGAGCGCGGCCTTGAAGGTCGCGTGGTTCAGGATGTGAAAGACCGCCGCCATGGCGCCGAAGGCGGTGCCGGTGCCCAGCAGCATGGTGATGAGTCCGAGGTGGCTGACGGTCGAGAAGGCCAGCAGCGCCTTCAGGTCATGCTTGAAGATCGCGATCACCGCGCCGAGCACCATGGTGACAAGGCCCGCCGTGGTGACGATCACCATCCACTCGGGCGTGCCCGACAGCACCGGCCACATGCGCGCCATCAGGAAGATGCCCGCCTTCACCATGGTCGCCGAGTGCAGGTAGGCCGACACGGGGGTCGGCGCGGCCATGGCGTGCGGCAGCCAGAAGTGGAAGGGAAACTGCGCCGACTTGGTGAAGCAGCCGAGCAGGATCAGCAGCAGCGCCGGCACGTAGAGCGGGTCAGCCTGGATGAGATCGCGATTCTGAAGGATCACGCTCAGATCGTAGCTGCCGACGATCTGCCCGAGGATCAGCATGCCCGCAATCATCGCAAGGCCACCCATGCCCGTGACGGTCAGCGCCATGCGCGCCCCTTGCCGCCCCTCCGGCAGATGCTTCCAGTAGCCGATCAGAAGGAAGGACGAGAGCGAGGTAAGCTCCCAGAAAATCAGCAGGAGCAGGATGTTGTCGCTGAGGACGATGCCCACCATCGCCCCCTGGAAGAGCAGCAGGTAGGTGAAGAACTCGCCCATATTGTCGTCGCGACTGAGGTAGCCGCGCGCGTAGATGATGATGAGCAGGCCGATGCCCAGAATCAGCAGGGCGAAGAAGAACCCGAGCCCGTCCAGCATCAGCGTGAAGTTCAGCCCGAGCGCCGGCATCCAGTCCACCTGCGCCGTGACGACTTCACCCGCCAGCACATAGGGCAGGTTTGTCAGCAGGCCGAGGAAGGCCGCAAGCGAAACGACGAATGTCACACCAGAGCACGCCGATCTTCCGGCTGAATTCATGAGGCCCGGCAGCAGGGCACCGAAGAACGGCAGCGCAACGATGAAGAACAGGGACACGCGGACTCCTAAGGTTCATTTGGCATGCGAATTCTTCCCAAACCTGCATTTCGGCCGGGAAAGCTCAAGGTTAATCGACGTTTTAGATGCTCGAATGCCGGTACGCCACTCAAATGCCCTGACACGACCGCGAGCGCCCTAGCCCACAATTGAAAACACGTGCTTCGGCAGGCCGGAAACAAAGCCGCGGGCGGGCCACAGGCCCTCCGCTTATCACCACGGATGTCAAAAATATCAGGCGCCGGTCGAGCGAGCGAAGCGTGTCAGCCGACACTTCGGCCATGAAAGGACCGGCAGCGCCCTCATGCGCGACGGCGGATCAGCGCGCGGGTGGCGCCGTGCTTTCGCGCACCTCGAGCGAGACCGGCACGCGCGTCTCGTTGGGAACGTCCACCCCATCGAGCTGCTGGAGGAGCGTTCGCGCCGCTCGCGTGCCAAGCGCCTTGCGCGGTTGGCGAACCGTCGTCAGCGCCGGCGTGAGATGCCTCGACAACTCGATATCGTCGAACCCGACGATCGACAGGTCCTCGGGCACCTGCAGCCCTGCGCGACGGAGGGCTCCCATCATGCCGCAGGCCATTTCGTCGTTGTCGCAGAAGATCGCCGTAGGCCGGTTGCGCGCTCCGAGAAGCTGCTCCGCTGCGCGCTGTCCCGAAGCGAGCGAGAAGTCGCCGCGATAAACAACGTCGGGCACAAGGCCGTGTCGCCCCAGCGCCCGGCCAAATCCCGAATCCCGCGCCTGGGTCAGCGTATTCTTCTCCGGCCCGGCAAGCCGCCCGATGCGCTCATGCCCGAGCCCCACCAGGTGATCGACCGCCAGACCTGCGCCACGCTCGTTGTCGGCGAGGACCTTGGGCGCGGCAAGCCCCTGGATCCATTCGCAGACCTGAACGACCGGCGGGCACTGGCTTCGCATGAAGACCTCCGGATCGAGGCTCCCGTCGAGCACGATAAGCCCGTCGCACCGTGACCGGTTCGCATAATCGACGAGTCTGAGACGCGCGTCGTCGCCGATCGCGGTATCGCCGACGATGAGGTTGAGCCCGGCTCCGCGAAGAACGTCAGAAATTCCCGAAAGGATCTCGGAAAAGAACGGGTTGGCAAGGTTCGGCGCGAGAGCGAGGATGCCGCCTGTTCGCTGCCGGCGCAGGTTCTGCGCGCTGAGATTGACCGAATACCCGGTCTCCTCGATCGCCTCGAGCACGGCCCTGCGCGTATCTTCGGAAACGATGTCGGGATTGGACAGGGTACGGCTCACCGTCGCCGTCGAGACACCCGCGATCCGCGCCACGTCCTTGATGCGTGCGGTTCTTTGCGGGCGGTGCTCATTCATGGTCGGGAACCTCTTCCATCCAGTGCCGGTGCAAGAAGCAGGACAATCTGGACTTGTAAAGGTTTACACGATGTGCTCCCCTGATGAAACCGATTACAGAGGTGAATCTCCCCGAGATACGCCCTGAAACGCGGCAAGGGAGGATGCATGAAGACCATGAAGGGCCCAGGCCTGTTTCTCGCCCAGTTCGTCGGTTCAGAGCCGCCGTTCGACAACTTCGACGGTCTGAGCCGGTGGGCTGCCGAATGCGGCTATGCCGGAGTACAGGTGCCAACGGCCGAGACCTGCCTCATGGATCTCGACAAGGCAGCCACCTCCACCGAGTACTGCGATGACCTCAAGGGGCGGGCCGCAGAGGCCGATGTCGAGATCACCGAACTCTCTGCCCATCTTCAGGGCCAGCTGGTCGCCGTACATCCCGCCTACGACCTCGCCTTCGACGGCTTTGCCGATGCCTCGGTGCACGGCGACCCGAAGGCACGACAGGCGTGGGCCGTGGATCAGGTAAAAAAGACCATCGACGCCGCCGCCAACATGGGCCTGACCAAGATCGCGGCCTTCTCGGGTGCCCTCGCCTGGCCCTTCGTCTACCCTTGGCCCCAGCGGCCAGCAGGCCTGATCGACGCCGCCTTCGACGAACTCGCCGCGCGCTGGCTGCCGATCTTCGACCACGCAGAGGAACGCGGCGTCGACGTCTGCTTCGAGCTGCACCCGGGCGAGGACCTGCATGACGGTGTCACCTTCGAGATGTTCCTCGACAAGGTGAAACAGCACAAACGCGCGCGCATCCTCTACGATCCTTCGCACTTCGTGCTGCAGGCGATGGACTACCTCGAGTTCATCGATATCTACGCCGACCGGATCGCCATGTTCCACGTCAAGGACGCCGAGTTCCGGCCCAACGGGCGGCAGGGCGTCTACGGCGGATACCAGGGCTGGGTCGACCGTGCGGGCCGGTTCCGCAGCCCCGGCGACGGCCAGGTGGACTTCGGCGCGGTGTTCTCCAAGCTCGCCGCAATCGATTTCGACGGCTGGGCGGTGGTCGAGTGGGAATGCGCCCTGAAGCACCCCGAGGACGGCGCGCGCGAAGGTGCAGCCTTCACCCGCGACCACATCATCCGCGTCACCGATCGCGCCTTTGACGATTTCGCCGGCACAGGCGCCGACGACGCGACGAACCGCAAACTTCTCGGGCTGGAGAGCTGAACATGGAGCGTCACACTCCCATCCGGCTCGGCATGGTCGGCGGTGGCGCCGGCGCCTTCATCGGCGACGTGCACCGCATCGCAAGCCGCATTGACGGACGATATCGCCTCGTGGCCGGCGCGCTGAGCTCGACACCCGAACGGGCCGAGCAGAGCGCCGCCGCGGTCGGCCTTGCCGAAGACCGGACCTATTCCGACTACACCGAGATGGCCAAGCGCGAGGCCCGGCTGAAAGACGGCATTGAGGCGGTGGCGATCTGCACACCGAACCATCTGCACGTCCCCGTCGCACGAGAGTTCCTCAAGCGGGGCATCCACGTAATCTGCGACAAGCCGCTGTCCTCGTCTCTGGCCGAGGCCAAGCGCCTGCGCCAGACCGCGGAAAAGGCCGACGCGCTTTTCGTGCTGACCCATAACTATTCGGGTTATCCGATGGTCCGCCAGGCCAAGGAGATGGTTGCCGCGGGCGCGCTCGGCGCCATCCGTGTGGTCCAGGTTGAATATCCGCAGGACTGGATGACCGATGCGGTCGAAGAACAGGGGGTGAAGCAAGCCGAATGGCGCGCCGACCCCGAGCGCGCGGGCCTCGGCGGTGCAACCGGCGACATCGGCACGCATGCCTATCACCTCGCCCGGTTCGTGACGGGACTGACGTTGGAAAAACTGGCCGCAGATCTTGCGGCTTTCGTGCCCGGACGGCAGCTCGACGACAATGCGCACGTGATGATGCGCTTCGCGGGCGGCGCCAAGGGCATGCTCTGGTGCAGCCAAGTCGCGCCGGGCCAGGAAAACGGGCTGCGTCTGCGAGTGTTCGGCGACAAGGGCGCGCTCGAGTGGTTCCAGGAGAACCCGAACCAGCTCTGGCACACGACACACGGGGAACCGACACGCCGGCTGACGCGCAACGGACCCGGCACCGGGGACGCGGCAGCGCGGGTCAGCCGCATTCCGCCAGGCCACCCGGAAGGCTACCTCGAAGGCTTCGCGAACATCTACACCGACGCCGCTCTCGCCATACGAGCGCACCAGCGGGGCGAGCCCGTGCCGGAGGGCGTGGACCTGCCGAGCCTTGAGGACGGTATCGAGGGTGTCGCCTTCGTCGAAGCCTGCGTGCGCTCGTCGTCCCGCGACGCCGCCTGGGTGGAACTGAAGTCATGACGGCCCCTGCCCTCGCCCTTCACGAAGTGACAAAGCGCTTCGGGCCGATCGAAGTGCTGCATGGGGTCGACTTCGACCTGCGCCCCGGAGAGGTGCACGCGCTGATCGGTGAAAACGGCGCAGGCAAGTCCACGATGATGAAGATC
>CAYNKL010000078.1:16467-18748 GCA_964397775.1 uncultured Rhodobacterales bacterium
CGGCGGCTACCTCTCCGCGACAGAGGGCGAGGTGCGCCTCGACGGGAAGGCGGTCGAGTTTTCCGAAAGCGCCGAGGCCGAAGCCGCCGGGGTCATCATGATCCACCAGGAGTTCAACCTCGCCGAACACCTCAGCGTCGAACAGAACATCTTCCTTGGGCGCGAACTGAAACGCGGCCCCTTCCTGGATCACCGGTCCATGCAAGCGAAGTCGCGCGAGCTGATGCAGGCGCTCGAAGCGAATGTTGCCCCCACCACCCGGCTGTCCGACATTTCGGTCCCGGAGAAGCAGATGGTCGAGATCGCCAAGGCCCTGTCGCGCAACGTCCGCGTCCTGATCATGGACGAACCAACCGCAGTGCTGACCGGCGCCGAGGCCCGCGTGCTGTTCAAGCAGGTCCGCCGCCTGCGCGACGAGGGCGCGGCCATCCTGTTCACCTCTCACAAGCTCGACGAGGTGCGCGAGATCGCCGACCGCGTCACGGTGCTGCGGGATGGGGCGGTCGTGGCGCACGGCCCGATCAGCGACTTCACGCAGGACAAGATGGCCACCGCCATGGTCGGGCGCGAGGTTTCGGACCTTTTCCCCGAAAAGCGCCCCGGCGGCGGCGAGACGATCCTCGAAGCGCGGGATGTAGATGTCCCCGGCCACGTGACCGGCGCATCGCTGGCGCTGCGCAAGGGCGAGATCCTCGGCATCGGCGGTCTGGTCGGCGCGGGGCGGACGGAACTGATGGAGGGCCTCGTCGGCCTGCGCCCGCGCACGGGTGAAGTGAAGTTCAAGGATACGCCGCTGCCCGACGGCGACGTGGCCGAGGCCCGCCGCCGCGGGTTCGTCTACCTGACCGAGGACCGAAAGGGCGCCGGTCTCCTCCTGGAGAAGTCCTTGACCGAGAACCTGACGCTTTCGGTCCTTCACCGCTATGCCAAGCCGCTGATCGACCGGAAAGCCGAGGCAAGGGCGCTTGAACAAGCCATCAAGGACTTCGACATCCGCGTGCCTTCGCGCGACGTGCAGGTCGGCAACCTGTCTGGCGGCAACCAGCAGAAGCTCCTTCTGGCCAAGACAATGCTGGCCGACCCCGAGGTGGTCGTCATCGACGAGCCCACCCGCGGCATCGACATCGGCACCAAGCAGCAGATCTACCGCCTGATCCACCGCCTCGCGGAGGAAGGGCGCAGCATCATCGTCATCTCGTCCGAAATGCCCGAACTGATCGGCCTCTGCGACCGCGTCTACGTCATGCACGGCGGCCGGATCAGCGGAGAGCTTCAGGGCAAGGAGGTGACAGAGGACAACGTCATCCGGCTCGCCACGGGTCTTGGAGGACACAGGGAGGACGCGGCATGAGCACCGCAAGCACCAACGGCGCCGCGGCACGCGGTTTCAAGATAGACCTGACCGTTCTGGGACCGATCCTCGCGCTTCTCGCGCTGGTCCTGATCGGCATCCTTCTGAACCCGAACTTCCTCAGCTACGCGAACATCACCAATGTGCTGGCGCGGTCAGCCTTCATCGGGATCATCGCGGTGGGCATGACCTTCGTCATCACCGCCGGGGGGCTCGACCTCTCGGTCGGCTCAATGGCGGCCTTCATCGCAGGGCTCATGATCCTCTGCATGAACCTTCTGATCCCCGGGATGGGCGAAAACCTCGGTGTGATCCTGATCGGCGTTCTGGTCGCTCTGGCCGCGGGTCTTGTCGCGGGGGCGATCAACGGCCTTCTCGTGACCCGGGCCGGGATCGAGGCCTTCATCGTCACGCTCGGCACCATGGGCATCTACCGCAGCCTCGTGACCTGGCTCGCCGACGGCGGAACGCTCTCGCTCGACTACGCCATGCGCGAACTCTACCGGCCGGTCTACTACGGCGGGATCCTCGGAATCTCGTGGCCGATCATCGTCTTTGCCGTCGTCGCGATCCTCGGCGAGATCGTCATGCGCCACACGGCCTTCGGTCGCCACTGCGCCGCCATCGGATCGAACGAAACGGTCGCGCGCTATTCCACCGTCGCCGTGCTGCGGGTCAAGACCCTGACCTACGTGCTGCTCGGGCTCCTCGTGGGCGTCGCGGTGGTCATGTACGTGCCGCGCCTCGGCTCCGCCTCGGCCTCCACCGGGCTCTTGTGGGAGCTAGAGGCCATCGCGGCAGTGATCATCGGGGGCACCATGCTCAAGGGCGGCTTTGGCCGGGTCTGGGGCACGGTGGTCGGCGTGCTGATCCTCAGCTTGATCGGCAACATCCTGAACCTGACCGACATGGTGAGCCCCTATCTCAACG
>CAYNKL010000079.1:0-12623 GCA_964397775.1 uncultured Rhodobacterales bacterium
GCCGCGCCACAATGCCTGTGGCGCGGCGCCAACCTGCACCGTGAGCAGAGGGAATTCCGATGACAGGCTTGATACGCCTTGCTCGGCAGCTGATGCGGCTACTGTTCCTGATGGGGGCCGTTGCAGTCGTGCTGATGATGCTTCACATCGGTGTCGACGTGGTGTCGCGGGCACTGCTGGGGCGGCCGACCATTGGGATGGTCGAGACCGTAACCCATTACTACATGATCGCGGTCTGCTTCCTGCCGCTGGCATTCGTTCAGATCGAGCGCGCACACCTGACGGTGGATTCCTTCACCATGGCGATCGGCCCGCGTCCGCTTCGCCTGGTGATCGTCTTTTCCTTGTTGGTCGCAGCCGGCATCACCGGTCTGCTGACCTGGCACTCGTATATCTCTGCGCTGCACAAGACCCAGACGGGTGAATACGCCGACCTGTCAGTGGTCGATTTCCCGCTCTGGCCTGCGCGCTGGCTGCTCGTCGCCGGCTATGGCGCGACATTCGTCACGCTTTGCTTGCAGATCGCGCTGGTGATCGCCAGGCGTCCTCTTTCGATGCTGGAGAACGACCATGGATAGTTCGACCATCGGTATTCTCAGCGTCGTCATTCTGCTGGGCCTCATGGCGCTGCGCGTGCCGATCGGCTTCGCTCTCGCCGCTGTGGCGTTCGGGGGGACATGGGCCGTCCGCGGGCCGCGCCCTGCGGCTTCGCTCCTGCAGAACCTGCCATATGAGTTCACCGCCCACTGGACGCTGACTGCCGTGCCGATGTTCCTGCTGATGGGCGCGGTCGCGGGCAATGCCGGACTGACGACCGATCTGTTTCGGGCGTTCAAGCTGGTTCTGGGGCGCGTCAGGGGCGGGATCGCGGTCGCCACCAATTTCGCGGGTGCGGGTTTCGCCGCCGCCTGCGGATCGAGCATGGCGACCACCGCCACTTTGGGCCGGATCGCGGTTCCCGAGATGCTGGCGGCCGGCTATTCCCCTGCGCTGGCGACCGGCGTCGCCTCGGCCGTCGGCACTCTGGGCGCTATCATTCCACCATCCATCATGATGATCGTCTACGCGATCTTTGCAGAGGTTTCGGCCGGCAAGATGCTGATCGCCGGGGTTCTGCCGGGCGTGCTGACGGCCGCCGCCTATGCGCTGGTCATCAACCTGGTCGTGCGGTTGAAGCCTGACATGGCCCCGACTGTGGCAACCGAGACATTGCCGAAGGCCGAGATCCGGCGCATCCTTTGGCGCACGTGGCCGCTTCCGGTTCTCAGCCTCGGCGTGATCGGGGGCATCTATACGGGCCTCGTCTCGCCGACCGAAGCCGGGGCTCTGGGTGCGGCGCTCGCCTTCCTCGTGGCCGCGATGCGCCGCGCTCTTACCGGCGAGGTGATCCGGCGCAGCCTGTATGAGACGGTTGCGACCACGGCCTCGATTCTCTTCATCGCGACTGGCGCACTTCTGTTCACGCGCTTCCTCGCGCTCACAGGCCTGCCGTACGAGATAGCTGGACTCATCGATCAGATGGGTACCGACCCACTGGTCATCGTGCTCGGAGCCTCCGTCGTCTACCTTGTCTTCGGCTGCTTCCTGGACCCGATGGGCGTCCTTTTGCTGACACTGCCAGTTGTGCTGCCGATCTTCGAGGCCGCCGAAATCGATCCGATCTGGGTTGGCGTCATCATCGTGAAATATCTCGAGATCGGCATGCTGACCCCGCCTTTGGGGCTTAACGTTTTCGTCATGAAGGGCGTCGTGGGCGACCGCGTGCCGCTTGGGACGATCTTTCGCGGCGTCTCGCTGTTCCTGATCGCGGAAGTGATCGTGATGACTCTGCTGATCAGCTTTCCGCAGATCATCACCTTCCTGCCCAACCTGATGTGAACACGATGAGCGATCTGCGGATGGGAGATTTGGCATGAGCACTGTTCTGATCGACATCGCCGAGGGCGTGCAGACCCTCACCTTGAATCGTCCCGAACGCCGCAACGCGTGGATCGCCGAAATGGAGAACGATTTGCGCACTGCGCTGGCCGAAGGGAGCCGCAACCCAGCCGTGCGGGTCATGGTGCTGACCGGTGCGGGCACGGCGTTCTGCGCTGGCGCGGATGCACAGTTTCTCAAACAGTTGGGCAGCGGTGAGGCGACGATCAGCGAGACCGAGGCGGACCCCTGGCCCGAGGCGCGCCCCGAGCTGAAGGGCAAGTTCGCCATGCCGGCGGCTGTGCCGAAGCCCGTCATCGCGGCGGTGAACGGTCCGGCGGTCGGTGTCGGCTATGCGCTGGCGCTCTACAGCGACATCCGTTTCGCGGGCGAGAGCGCGGCCTTCATCGCAGCTTTCTCGCGTCTGGGACTTATCGCGGAAAAGGGAATCGACTGGGCGCTGGCGGGAATCGTGGGGCAGGGGCGGGCGGCGGAATTGCTGCTGTCGGGCCGCAAGCTCGGCGCGGAAGAGGCGCTGCGCTTCGGCCTCGTGAGCCAAGTGTTTCCAGATTCGGATCTTAAGGATGCGGTTCAGGCCTATGCGGCCGAGATGGCTGCCAAGGTGTCGCCCCGTTCGGCTGCGGTCATCAAGCGCCAACTTCAGGGGCTGCGCTTCGATACCCCTGCCGAGATCCTTGCGCGGGGCGAGCGCGAACTGGCCGCGAGCCTGAAAAGCTCTGATTTCCGCGAGGCGATGTCCGCCATGTCCGAGAAACGCCCGCCCTCCTTCGGCGATCCCTGAAGGGGTGCATTGGTCCGGGCTCTCAGCCCGGAGCCAACGTCGCGCGCAGTTTTCGTTTCATCAACTTGCCGCTCTCCTCTCGCGGGAGAGCATCGACGATATGATACTGTCGCGGCAGCTTGTAGCGCGCCAGCGTCTGTCCCAGGAAGTTGGTCAGCGCTGTTTCGGTCGGGGACGCGTCTTTAGCGGGCTGCACCCAGGCACAGACGATTTCTCCGAATTCGGGATCGGGTAGCCCGATAACCGCGCAATCGGCCACATCCGGATGCTGGACAAGCGCCGATTCGATTTCGGCCGGATAGATGTTGGTGCCGCCGAAGATGATCATGTCGCGCTTGCGATCCCCGAGGAAGAGAAAGCCATCCTCGTCCAGCCAACCGACATCGCCGATGCTGATGAAGCCGTCCTTCTCGGTTTCGGCGCGGGCCTCGGGCAGGTTGATGTAGGTGAAATCGGCGTAGTTCGGATTGCGGACATATATTTCGCCGGTCTTGCCCTGGGGCAGGGGGGTGCCGTCCTCATCAAGAATGCGGATCTCGGCCCCGTCGATCACACGGCCGACCGTGCCGGGATGGGTGAGCCATTCATCTGACGTGCAATGCATGGCGATGCCCACCTCGGTGCCACCATAGACTTCGTGCAGGATAGGGCCCCACCAGTCGATCATTGCCTTCTTCACGTCCACTGGGCAGGCGGCGGCGGTATGACTGACCCAGCGCAGTGAGCTGACGTCATAGCGGTCACGCACCTCCTTAGGCAGCTTCAGAAGCTTGACGAACATCGTGGGCACCGCGGTGATCGTGTTGATCCGGTGCTTTTCGATCAGGGCCAGGAACTGTTCCGGGTCGAACTTCGGGACAAGCACGAGAAGCTCGCCCCGCGTCGCGGCGTAGCGGGCGAAACCGCCGGGAGAGGCGTGGTAGAGCGGGGTGACAAGAAGCGTGCGGACATCGGGCGCGAGGCCATAGGTGTCGACGAAGCAGCGCACGTTGCGTGCCAGCAGATTGGCATCCATTGGATCGCGTTTCACGCCCTTGGGGTGACCCGTCGTGCCCGAGGTATAAATGATGGCGCCGCGCGCCGGCCCGTCGGGGTCGGTTCGGGGCGGATGGGAGGTGACAAACCCCTCCCAGTCGGTGACCGCTTCGGGAACGGAGCAGGCGGAGGCCGGAAGGCGAAAGGCCGCGGCCGTGGCGGGTGGCGTCGCAACGGCAATGACCCGCAGGCCGTCAGGCAGTGTCAGCCCCGGGATTGTCAGCAGGTCGGCCTGCGCAACCAAAAGGTCTGGGCGGCAATCATTGAGTACATAGAGGATTTCCGAGGACGTCGAATGCCAGTTGAGCGGCACCGCGAAGGCACCGATTTTCTGAGCGGCGACAGAGGCTTCGATGAATGGGATGTCGTTGCGCATCAGGATCGCGATAGTTGACCCCTCGCCAAGTCCGAGAGCAGTGAAGCCGGTCGCGGCGGCACTGGCCCGGTGCTGCAGCTCAGCTTGATCGATGGTTGCATCGGGCGTGATGATGGACGCAAGACGCCCTGCAGGTTCCGCTGACACGATGTCTCCTCCCTCATGCGCGCGAAATGGAGTCAAATAGTTGAATGGTAGAACCTATAAGTCAACCGGCCCTTGCTTCGGATCTGCTGTTGGTTCGATAATTGGTCAGACATAAGGAGACACACCATGGCCGCAGAGATGGGCTTTCGCCCGGTGAAGACGAAACGCGCCTTCGAAGAGGTCTGCGATCAAATTCGGTCCGAAATTCAGGCCGGACGGATCACCGCCGGCGACAAGTTACCGTCGGAAAGGGATCTGGCTGAACAGCTCCAGGTCAGCCGTGCCACCGTGCGCGAAGCGTTCCGGACGCTCGAGATCGGCGGGGTGCTCTCCTTGCAAAAGGGCGTGAAAGGCGGGGCCGTGGTAATGCATGGCGACGTCCGCCCGATTACGCAGACGATTTCGGACCTGCTGTCTCTGGGGGGGCTTTCGCTCACGGATTACACCGAGGCACGCACCTGTCTGCAGAAAGAGATCATCCGACTGGCCTGTGAGCGCGCGACGGAGGCGGATTTCGACGCGCTCGAAGCCAATATCGCAGCCACGCGCGAGAAGACCTCCGAGGCTCAAATCGAAGATCGCACCGCGCTAACCGTGCAGTTCTACTCCCTTCTGGCGCGGGCAACGCGGAACAAGGCGATGGAGATCCTGATGTCGGCGGTGACCGAGCCTTTGGCCTACTACATCAAGCAGATCGGCGTCGACCGAAGCTGGGACGTGGCCGCCTCGCGCACCAAGTTCGTCCTGCACCTGCGGGAGCGCGACACAGAAGCCGCGGTTGCGGAGATGAACTCGCATATGGAGCGACTGCATAGCTACCTGTTGTCGCGACAGCAGCCGGTTAGCGGCGGATAGACAAGGCAACCAAGGATAGGCAGGGCAAGCCGCGACAGCCCGCGGAAAAGGTATCGCTTGCATATCTTAAATGGTTAGGCCATTAATTGGTTCAATTGCTGCCGACTGGGGAGGAGCGTGGCATGTACTCTGGGCGCCTGCGACGGGCGATTGACGGTCTTATTGCCGCGAATTTCGTGATTGCCGGCTTGGCGCTTGTGGCGATGCTGGCGCATGTGGTGCTGGACGTGGTGCTGCGCGAAATCGCCGTACCGTTTTCGGGCACGCTTGAAATCGTGTCCTTCTGGTACATGGTCGCGCTCGTCTTCCTGGCGATCCCGGTGGCGCAGGCGCAGGGGCATCACATAAGGGTAGAGCTGTTTACCGCGGCGGTCTCGCCACGTGTCCAGCGTTGGATCGACGTCGTCGTCCTGGTGGCCTGTATCGGCATCCTGATCCCTTTTGTTTGGGTTTCGAGCGAAGAAGCGATGCGACAGACCCGCCGGCTGGCCATGGTGGAGGCAGGTACGGGTACGATCCCTGTCTGGCCGACGCGCTGGTTGGTGCCGTTTTCGATGGCCACGACGCTTCTTGTCTGTCTGTTCCAGATCGTCGAGTTGCTCGGTTTTCCCGAGAAGCAAGTGACGCGGGCGCCGGGCACCGAGGAGCCGTTCGATGTCTGATGTCGCCATCGGGGGCCTTGGGCTCGCCGGGATCCTCGTGCTGCTTGCACTCCGTGTACCAATCGCCTTCGCCCTGCTCGGCGTCTCGATTGCCGGAATCTGGGTGCTTTTGGGTGAGCGCCCGGCACTCGGAGCGCTGCGGACGATCCCCTACCAATTCATCTCGCACTGGTCTCTCTCGGCCATACCGATGTTCCTGCTTATGGGGGCGGTCGCCTACCATTCCGGCATCGTCAGTTCGCTCTATTCCGCAGCTCGGCTCTGGCTTTGCCGTTTGCCGGGCGGACTTGCGATCGCGTCCAACTTTGCTTGCGCGGGCTTTGCCGCCGCATCGGGATCTTCGGTGGCGACGGCTTCGGCCATGGGGCGCATCGCCGTGCCCGAGATGCTGCGCTACCGCTATGACCCGGGCCTTGCCACCGGCGTGGTGGCCGCCGCGGGCACCTTGGGATCGCTGATCCCGCCGTCAATCCTGATGATCCTCTACGGCACGTTTGCCGAGGCCTCGATCGGTAGGCTGATGATCGCGGGCATCCTGCCCGGCATTCTGACAGCTTTTCTCTACGCGGTGATGATCTGGCTGCGCTGCCTTGCGAAGCCCTCGCTCGCACCGCCCGTGGATATTGTCCCTACGTTTGGTGAGCGGATGCACGCGTTGGCGCAGGTCTGGCCAATGCCGCTACTGATCGTGGGCGTGATTGGCGGGCTCTACGGCGGTTACGTCACCGCGACTGAAGCCGGGGCGCTGGGAGCCTTCCTCGCCATCCTCATCGCGCTGCTCTACCGCCGGCTCAACTGGGCGGTGATGAAGGCAAGCATCGTCGATACGGTCACCGGCACTGCTGTGATCTTCTTCGTCTCGATCGGTGCGGTGATGCTGTCGCGCTTCGTGGCGCTGTCGGGGGTGCCCGATGCAATTGTGGATCTGTTCGGTGCCGAGGGGTTGCAAGGATACTACGTCGTGCTGTTCTGCGGGCTGGTCTTCCTGTTCCTGGGAATGTTTCTCGATCCCATCGGGCTGATGCTGATCGCGCTGCCGGTCATGCTGCCGATCATCGAGCATAGTGGATTCGACATCATCTGGTTCGGCATCCTGACGATCAAGTTCGTCGAGATCGGGCTGATCACGCCGCCGGTGGGTCTGTCCGTCTATACCATCAAGACAGTTGTCGGCGATCGTGTGGCCTTGACCCAGATCTTCCGTGGCATCGGCTGGTTCCTGTTGTGCGAGCTGATCGTTGTCGGTCTGCTGGTGATCTTTCCGCAAATCGCGCTTTTCCTGCCGGGTCTCATGCACTGAGCCCGGCGCTTGGTTCAATGGAGGAGGAGACCATGAAGAACCTGATGCGCGCCGGTACGGCGCTGGTTGCCCTGGCGTTCGGGGCCGCCCCGGCTCTGGCCGAAAACTACAACTACGCAACCTTCGTGCCGCCACAGGCGGCCAATAACACCGTGGCCCTGCAACCCGCCTTCGATTCCCTCGCCGAGGAAACGGATGGCGAGGTCGAGATCAAGACTTTTGCGGGCGGGCAGCTGCTCGGAGGGCAGGACATGCTGGCGGGGGTACGCGACGGGATCGCAGACCTCGGCTTCGTGATTCCGGTTTATGCGCCATCCGACCTGCCGAACTCGGTCGTGATCTCGGACATGATGCCCTATGGCGCCGATCCCATCGCCGTTGCGGGGGCTTCGTTGCAGACCCTGCTGCTGGATTGCCCGCAATGCATCGAGGAATTCACCGACAACAATCTCGTCTTCCTCGGCGGCCATGTGCCCACGCCTTACCGGCTTTTGTGCCGGGACGACGTCTCGAGCCTGGACGATATCTCCGGTCTGCGCATGCGCGGGGGGTCTGGGGCCATGTCGCGCATCGCACAGGCGCTGGGTGGAACCCCGGTGAACATGGGCGCCGGTGATATGTACGAGGCGCTGGAGCGCGGACAACTCGACTGCGTCGTCGGGCCGATCGCCTGGCTGCGCCAGTATTCGCTGGGGGAGGTGATCGGCTCCGTCGTCGGTGAGCCGCTCGGTGTCCTGGGCGGGCTGGGACTGGTCACATGGAACCGCGATGCCTGGGAGGGGCTGAGCGAAGATGGCCGACTGGCCATGCTGCGTGAGATGCCCGGGATCGTGGCGCGCGCGACAATCGACGGCTACATCGCTGACGATGCGGAAGTGCGGGCGCAATACCAGGGTGAGGTCTCGTTCAACGATTCCGTACCCGAGATCCGCGAGGCGCTCGATAAGATCAATGCCGAGGGCCTGCCCGAGATCATTGCCGCCGCCGAGGCGCGCGGTGCCACAGATCCCGAAGCCATCGCCGAAGCGTACCAAAGCAATCTCGCGAGCTGGCAAAAGCTGGCCGCGGACCGCATCCAGGGCGACACCGACGCTTTGGCCGAAGTGCTTTGGGAGGAGATCTACAGCAAGCTCGAGTTCTGATATCTTCCTACAATCACCAGCCATCAGCGGTCGGCACGGTTTTGTGTCGGCCGCTTTCGTTTGACGGTCAGCGATCGCGTTCTCGGAATAAGACAGCGCGGCCGTCGCGCCGGGCCGTCTCTGCCCCTCCGGAAAAGGTCAAAGGCCACAATGCTGCCGCGTAGGCCGGTAATGGGCCTACCAATCGGAACGGATGCCACCACGACCGTTTGCGCTGGTTCTTACGTGTCGGGCGTGCCACTCTGCGCGCCAGTTCAAGACCCCGAATAATGCGGAGAGACTCATGGCCAATGCAGCCGGCGACGCCTTGTTCGCCCCCGTTCGCAGCGACCGCACCTACGAGATCGTTGTGCAGCGCATCCGCGAGAAACTGGCCGCGGGCGACCTGCGTCCGGGCGACAAGCTGCCCGCAGAGCGGGAGCTGGCCAAGCAACTCGATGTCAGCCGCAACGTCGTGCGCGAGGCGCTCAGGGCGCTGGAAAACGCGGGCCTGTTGAAGACCCGCAAGGGCGCGCATGGCGGGGCCTTCATCGAACAGGGCAGTGCTGCCCGGATCAGCGCAGCCCTCAACGACCTCGTTATCCTTGATGCGATCAGCCTCGACGATCTCCTGGAAGCGCGTGTGATGATGCTGGGCATGGTGCTCGATCATCTTGCGAGCGAAGGCGCCGATCCCGATCTTTCTGCGCTCGAGGCAAATGTCGACGCCACGATCGAGGCGGTGTCGCAGGGCGACTCCCCGCGGCGGGTTCTCCTCGCGCGCGAGTTTTACCACGAGATTGCGGCACTGACCGGCAATCGCGCGCTGGAATTCACCATCGATGCCCAGACCGAGATGATCCAGGCCTACCTGCGCCGGCGTGTGGCAGACATGGACGGTGACAAGCTGCTCACGTCGCGCCGCGCTTTCCTCGATCATCTGCGCAACGGCCGTTTCAACGCCGCCAAGACGGAATTGTCCGAGCATCTCGACCGCGTCCACCGCCGTCTCTGGCAGACACCTCAGCGGGGCTGACAGAAGCGTTGACTCGGAATGGTAGGTCCAATACACCTTTCTTCAGTCAGAGGAGGAAAGACCATGTTGGACAGCACCCATATCGACGAAGATCTGCTGATGTTCCGCGACACCGTGCGGCGTATGGCGGAGAAGGAGGTCGCGCCCATCGCGGCCAAGATCGACCAGGACGATGACATGCCTCATTCGTTGGTGCCGATCTTCGGTGACCTGGGGCTGATCCAGATCATGGTGCCCGAGGAATACGGCGGCCCCGGCGGCACCACGACCATGGCCTGCATCGCCAAGGAAGAGGTCTCGCGCGCGTCCTTCGCCGTGTCGCATCTCGTCGGTGCGACCTCGATTGCCATGGCCCTGCCGCTGGTGCACTTCGGGACCGAAGAACAGCGCCGGCGCTACCTGCCCGAGATCGCCGAAGGGCGGACGCTGTCCTGCATCGGCCTGACCGAGCCGCATACCGGTTCGGACGTGTCGGGCATCAAGACCTCGGCCCGCAAAGATGGCGACGACTACGTCATCAACGGGCAGAAGGTTTACATCACGAAGGCCGACCAGGCGAAGTATATCCTGGTTTTCGCCCGCACCGGCGAGGCCAAGGGCCATGACGGGATCTCGTCCTTCCTGATCCCGATGGACACGCCGGGCATCACCATCGGCGGCAGCCCCAAGAAGATGGGCCTGCGCGGCATCAAGAACTGCGACGTGTTCTTCGAGGACGTCCGCGTCGCTGCCGATACGATGATCGGGGCCGAGGGGCAGGGGTTCAAGAACGCAATGGGCGTTCTGAACTACAACCGACCGACCGTCGCGGCTGCTGCGATCGGACTGGCCCAGGCCGCACTCGATGCCTCGCTGGCCTATGCCAAGGACCGCGTGCAGTTCGGTCGCCCGATTTCAGAGTTTCAGCTGGTGCAGGCGATGCTGGCCGATATGGCGATCCAGATTCAGGCCGCGCGCGCGATGCTCTATCAGGTCACCGCGCTGATCGACCGAGATCCGACAAATCCGCATGTGCCGATGCAGGTCTCGATGGTCAAGACTTTTGCCTCGGACATGGCGATGAAGGTCACCACCGACGCGGTGCAGGTCTTTGGCGGGGCAGGGTATTTGCAGGACAACCCTGTCGAGCGTTACATGCGCGACGCCAAGGTCTGCCAGATCTATGAGGGCACGAACCAGATCCAGCGTCTGATCATCGCCCGGGCAATGCTGAAGGGATGAGCCCCCGCCCGATCCGGGTGCTCGATTTCGGTCAGGTGATGGCAGGCCCGCTTGCGGGCCGCCTGATGGCCGATGTCGGCGCCGAAGTCATCAAGATCGAAACCCCCGAGGGAGACACGATGCGCAGCCGCCCGCCGTTGCGCGACGGGCATTCGGCATACTTCGGCACGCTAAACGCGGGAAAGCGCAGCGTCGTCTTGGACCTCAAGACTGAGGAGGGACGCCGGGATGCCTTTGCACTGGCAAAGACGGCGGACGTGGTTCTGGAGAACTTTCGTCCGGGCGTCATGGCGCGGCTTGGTCTGGGCTACGATGCCCTGTCCGCGGCCAATCCTCGCCTGATCTATTGCGCCGTCTCGGGGTTTGGACAGCAGGGCGAGGGGGCCAAGCGCCCCGCCTATGCCCCGATGATCCACGCCGCCTCGGGGCTCGATCTTGCGCTGATGGACTTCGCGCCGGGCGCAGAGAGACCGGCACCCACGGGGATGTTCTTCGCCGACGTGCTGGCCGCGGTCTATGCTTGGGGCGCTGTACAGACCGCGCTTTTCGAGAGGGAGCGCACGGGCAAGGGACAGTCGGTCGATGTGGCCCTGATGGACAGCCTGATCTCGATGATGATCTACGAATGCCAGGAGGCGCAGTTCCCGCAATCCCGCAAACGCCACGTCTACATTCCGGTGAAGACCACCGACGGCTTCGTCATCGTAGTGCCCTTGTCGGGCAAGAATTTCGCCGCGATGCTCGATGTGCTTGGGAACCCGGAGTGGGGGAGGGATGTGCGCTTTGCCGCCCCGGCGGAGCGCGAGGCGAACTGGGCCGAGATCATGAAAGAGGTGGAGCGCTGGACCGAGTTACGCAGCTCGGAAGAGTGCGAGCGGCTGTTCATGGAGGCGGGCGTTCCCTGTTCCCGCTACCGGACGGTCGCTGAAGCCCTGGCCGACCCGGTCTCCGTCGAGCGGGGGATCATGGGCGAGGTCGAGGACGGCGCGGGGGCCTTCGCCGTACCCAATCCGCCGTTCCGCATGTCGCAGACCAGGGCCCAGGTCCGACGCGCGATCCCGGCTTTGGGCGAGGCCACGGACGAGATCCTCGGTTCGCTGAGGGTGTGGGGTGAGGGCTGAAAAACGGCCCGAGGCAGGTCGCCGGATCGTGGCAACTGGCGGTCTTTTCGGCATCTGGTCACGGGCTCGGGCTGAGGCATCCTTTTGGCAGGGCGTGTTCTACGACGCCCTGCGGTTCCGCCGTCATGCCTGGTTTCATCGCGTCCGCACGCCTGAGAGCCGGGCGGCGCGGATGCTGGCGGATGCGCATTTTCTTGAATACGGAATGGCCATTCGCGGGGCGCGGCCCGGTTTCGGTATCGCCCGCGCGGCGCGACTGGCGTCAGATCTTCGCGAAGAGGGGGCGGACAGGACAGCGGGCGCGATCGGTCTGGCGACACTGCGTGCCTGGGCCGATTTCAACAGCCGCACCGCGCTGCCGGCGGGTGTCGAGCAAGCCCTCGCGCTCTCGGGCGGCGAGGGGGTCGCGGCCGGGGTCAGCCGGGCGGGGCTCGCGCCGTCTGCGCCGGGCGTTGATTTCCTGGCCTTCGCGCAATCTCGGCGATCGGTTCGTCAGTTTGCGTCGGGCCCGGTGCCGGAGCAGGCGATCCGCCGCGCCGTTGCTGCTGCACAGGCCGCACCATCAAGCTGCAATCGTCAGAGCTGTACCGCCCATGTGTGGACGGACCGCCCGCTGATCGAGCGGGTGCGCCGTCATCAGGCCGGCAATCGCACCTTCGGGCACGAACTGGGCGGCATCGCGGTCATCACCTCAGACCTCCGCAATTGGGAGCACGGAGGCGAACGCTATCAGGCCTGGATTGACGGCGGCCTCTTTGCCATGTCGCTATGTCATGGGCTGCACGCCGAAGGGTTGGGCACCTGCTTTCTGAACTGGTCCGTGACCCCGGCAACTGACCGCGCTCTCCGTGCCGAGTTGAGGCTGGACGACTCGCAACTGGTGATCGTGCTTCTGGGCTTCGGCCTGATGCCGGAGGATGTCACCGTCTGTGCCTCACCGCGCTTGTCCGAGGCCGAGGCTCTGCGGCTGAACCCATCGCTCGCCGACTGAAGACTGAAGGCGACGCGGCCCCGCCCGCAGAACCGGGCC
>CAYNKL010000079.1:12633-18085 GCA_964397775.1 uncultured Rhodobacterales bacterium
GGCCGCTTCGGCCACATCGTGGGCTACAGGTCCAGCACCAGCCGAGCGCTTTTCGACCCGGAACAGCAGACCATCATTGTTTCGTTCTGCGCACGCTCCTCGTCCGTCAGGACGACATCGCGGTGATCGGGGCGGCCTTCGATCACCCCGGTTTCGCAGGTGCCGCAGGTGCCTTCGGTACAGGCGAAGGGCACGCTCACCTGATTGGCGATCAGCACGTCCAGGATGGTCTCTCCGGGCTCGACATGCAGCACCTTGCCCGAGCGGTTCAGCACCACCTCGAAGCCGCCGTCGCGGGCCACTTCCTCGCGAGCCGAGAAATACTCGACATGGACACGGTCCTTGGCAGTATCGCGCGCTGCGGCCTCATAGGCGGCAAGCATGGGTTCGGGACCGCAGCAATAGAAATGCGTGTCCGGTTCGGCGCTCGCGAAGACGCCCGCGATGTCCAGAAGCGCGCCCTTCGCCTCGTCATCGAAATGGGTTGTCACCTGACCCTTGCCGCCACTGTTCGCGACACAATCGCCGAGTTCCGTCAAGAACGCCGCGGCGCGGCGCCTCCGCGCGGCGTAGTGAAGGTGCCACGGGCGGCCGGCTTCACTCAGGCGGCGGATCATGGCCAGCATCGGGGTAATGCCGATGCCCCCGGCAATAAGAACCGACATTGCAGCGTTTTCGTCGAGTGGGAAGTTGTTCTTGGGTCTCGACAGCCGCAGCTTGTCGCCGACTCTCAGTCTCTCGTGAACGTGGGCCGATCCGCCTCGGCTGTCTGGGTCGCGATGGACGGCCACGGTGTAGGCAGGTGAGGTTCCGTCCGTCGCCTGTGTGAGGCTGTAGCTGCGACGCAGATCATCCGACAGGATCACGTCGACATGGGCGCCCGGCTCGGCCCGCGGCAGCGATGAGCCGTCCAGCGTTTCGAAAACGACGGACAGGATCGTATCGGCCTCGAAACGCATCTGCTTCACGCGGACCTGGATTTCAGCATCACTCATTGCAACAGACCTTCGGATTTGAAGCGTGAAATATCCTCGGCGCTGAAGTTCAGAACGCGGGTCATCACCGCCTCGGTATGTTCGCCCAGGCAAGGCGAGGCGAAACGCAGGGTGCTCGGTGTCTTCTCGAAGCGGTAGGCGGGGCCGTTGTACTTCAACCTGCCCATCTCGGGATGATCGAGCGGCCAGAAGTGGCCGTGCGCATTGAGTACCTCGTCGTCTAAAAGATCCGAGGCCTTGTTCGCCACACCTGCCGGAACCCCGGCGGCGCGGCACTCGGCCATCAGTTCGAAAGCGTCCCTCTGCGCGGTCAACGCGGCGACCGTCTCGTTCATAACCTCGTCGCCCTTGTCGCGGGCGGCAGCCAGCGCATCGTCGTCGCCGAGGAGATCGGCAAGCGCATCGAATTGCTCATCGGTCACGGCCTCGATCGCGATCCAGCGTTCCTCGCCGGCACAGGGAAAGACTCCGTGCAGGACCGAGCCGGGCTTGGTGGCCCCTGCGCGGGTCGTCTCGGCGCCGGTGACCTGGTAGATCAATAGTTCGGGGGCCAGAAGCTGGGCGGTCGCCTCAATCTGTCCCAGTTCGACATGCTGGCCTTCTCCGGTCTTCTCGCGGTGAATGAGCGCGGCGATGAGCGCCGTGAGCGCATAGCGGGGAGACACGCTGTCGGAATAGGCGCCCTTGGGCATCGCGGGCGGGCGGTCGGGCCAGCCGGTCATGCCGTGCACACCTGCGAGCGCCTGACCCTGCGCCCCGTACCCCGGATGGCGGGCCCATGGGCCGTCGGCCCCGTAGAGCGATGACGACAGCATGATGATCCGCGGGTTGATTGCGCGCAGAGCCTCGTAATCGAGCCCCCATTTCTCCATCACGCCGGGGCGAAAGCTTTCGGCCACGACATCGGCCCATTCGATCAGCGGGCGGATGATCTCGATCGCGGCGGGATTGCTCATGTCGACCGAAATCCCCAACTTCGAGGAATGGAAATCCGCGAAGAAGCCCGATCGGTTGATCCCCGGCTTGTCGTCGATGAAAGGTCCGCCAAGACGAATCGAATCCGGATGCTTGAAGCTCTCCACTTTGACGACGGTCGCGCCGTTGTCGGAAAGCTGTTTGGTCGCGATCGGGCCGGCGGCCGCCCAGGTGAAGTCGGCGACCTTGAGGCCAGCGAAGATCCCATCGGCCTCGGTGGCGACGGCATCAAAAGCATCTTTCATGCCAGGGCTCCTTGGTTCAGCGATGACAGCACCGCCTCGGTGTCGGCCCCCGGGAAGGGCGCCGCGGTGGGCATCGCCAGTGGCGTGGCCGACAGATTGGCCCATCGGCTGGGAAGCTCGACCTCGATCTCTCGGCCAGGGTCGGAGAGGGGCTGGAAATAGCCCCGGGCCCGGAACTGCGGATTGTCGAAGACGCCCGCAACGGAGGAGATGGGAGCGAGCAGAATGCGCTCGCGCACGGCCCGCTCCATTAGCTCTTCGGTGGTCTTCGAGCGGATAAAGCCGACGATCACCTCGGTGACGGCGTCGTAATCCTCTTGAGGGATGAAGAATTGGCCATCGCCGTTCCAGTCATGGCTGGTGAGGATCGGATCGGTGATGCCGTCCTCGGCCATCCAGGCGACGAGCGCCTCGAAGGACTTCATCCGGGCCGAGCCACCGCCGCCGCCCACTGCGCCGAAAAAGATGTAGCCGTCGCGCGTTTCCCAGACCAGCCGGGTGTAGAAACGGTTGGCCCTCTCCTTGCGGATCGCCCCCCCTCGCATCTCGTTCAGACCCAGGATCTGCCAGGCCATGGTGGAGTTGAGCAACGTCCAGACGATGCAGGCCTGGACCGAGACATCGACGCGCTGCCCCTCGCCGGTCTTCAGGGCGTGCCAGTGGGCCATCAGCGCCGCCGAGGCCGCCTCGACGCCGCCCTGGATCAGTCCCACGGGCAGGCTTATTCGCACCGGGGGGCGATCCACGTCGCCGTTCAGGTACAGGTGTCCTCCGAGCGCCTGCAGCACCGTGTCGGTCGCAGGATACCGCTCGTAAGGCCCGCCTCGGCCGAAGGGAAGAACCTCGCACCATACGAGCGCCGGGTTGGCTTTGCGCGCGACACCCGCAAGCCGATCCATCGTGTCGAGATCGAGCCGTTCCCAGTCGGTGACGACAATGTCGGCCGAGGCACAGAGCGCGGCAAAGGTCTCCTCGTCCTTCGCCGGATCGAGCGTCACACTGCGCTTGCCGTGGTTGTAGGCCAGCCAGGCCGCGCTTTCCTCGCCCTGTGCCGTCGGTATGAGGGGCAGGGAGCGGCGAAAGGGTTCACCGCCCTCGGGTTCCAGCTTGACGACCTCGGCGCCCAGATCGGCGAGCACGCGCCCGCAGGCCGCACCCGCCAGTGCAGAGATTTCCAGCGCCCTCATGCCCGCGAGGGCCGATTGCGCCGCACTCACAGCTCGTACCCGAAGCCTTCGCCAAGACGCGCGGTCATCGGTCCGCGGCCGGCCTCGTTCCAGGCCTCATCCTTGGGCAGTTTCATCGACACGGCCCGCACCATGTAGAGGTCGGGATCGGCGAAACGTTCGGGCCGCTGGCCGCTTTCGGCGAAGGCATGCGCGGTTTCCAGAAGCATCCGGCGCGTCATCGCGATCCCGGTGTCAGAGGTGCACAGATGCTCGAGCGTGCGATCGTAGATCCGCAGCACCCCGGACTGGCAGGCGGCATCCTGCACCCAGAGGCCGGGCAGGCCCGAGAACCACGTCGTCCGCTGTGCCTCGGGGTCGAACAGGTAGCCGGTCTCGCGGCGATACTTGGAGACATAGCGCCCATAGGGCACCAGCGCGCCCTGATCCTCGAAGGCGTTGACACTGGCATGGCCCGTCTCGCGGCCCTTGTGACCGTTTACGAAGATGTCGCGGCTCTTCTCATACATCGGCTGCGTCGGGTGATAGCTGAACATCAGGCACAGCGTGTTTTCGTCATCGATCGGTACCCAGGCATGACCCGACAGCTCGGGATAGTTCGACTGGGGCGGAACCAGCGAATAGAAGGGCATGATGAACTGGTTGACCCGCCAGTAGAGCGTGTCGTCATCCAGCACCCGGCGCGAGGCGATGGACATACCGAATTCCTGGCGCATGCACTCGAACGTCGGGCGCAGATCGCGCTTGGCAACCCACTGGTTGATCGACCCGCCGTCGTCGATCCGACCGTGCAGGATTGGCGCATGGGCGCTGTCGATCTCGCCTTCCAGCGCCTGCAGCCAGTTGCATTCCTGCACGCGGAAGCTGATCACGACGTTTTCTTCCGGAACCATGTTCCATTCCAGGTTCGGAAGCGGCGGGCGGCTTTCCTCGGGCTCGGGGCCCATATAGGTCCAGACGACACCGCCACGTTCGACACAGGGATAGGACTTGATCCGGACCCGGTCTTTCAGGCGTGAGCGCGGGGGCTCGGCGGGCATGTCGGCGACCTTGCCGTCCACGCCGAACTTCCAGCCGTGATAGACGCAGCGCAGGCCGCAATCCTCGTTTCGGGCAAAGGCCATGGGGGCGCCGCGGTGTGGACAGATATGGTCCACCAGCCCCACGTTGCCGGCGCTGTCGCGAAAGGCCACAAGCGTCTCGCCGAGTAGCCGCACGGTTTGTGGCTCGCCATCCTTTTCCAGGTCCTTGGAGGCCATGAACGGCAACCAGTAGAGCCGCATCATCCCGCCCATCGTGGTGCCGGGACCGACCCGGACGAGCGTTTCGTTGTCTTCGTGCGAAAGCATGGGGTCTTCCTCCTTTTCCCTTGCGGCGCCGCCCCCTCCCAGGCCGCGGCGCGGTATCCTTTACTGGCCAGCCAATTCGCTGGCCTCGCGGTCCAGCTGGCCCTCGATGATGCCTCCAAGCCCCAGATTCCGGGCCCACCAGCCCTGGTCCGTCGTATCCAGCGGTCGCCTTGGAACCGGCGGCGGATCGCCCGCACGCAGACGGCGCATGACCTCGGTGATCCGGGCGCGCTCGAGCTCCAGAAGCGCGATCTCGACGTCCTCGTGCTCGGCCTCCACCGAGGCCAGCTCGGGGTATCTCAGGCGGCGGGTCCATCCCCCCTCCCGTTCCACGGCCTGAGCTTCCAGCAGGTAGGGGATGGACAGGTAGTCGCGGACTTTCATGGCGTTCCCTTGGTCATGTCAGGCGGTTGCGGGTTCGAAGAGCACGAAAGAGGAATCGTCGAAGGGACCAACCTGCACCAGGGCAGGCCCTTCTTTTTGTTGCCTCGCGCCGGCACGGCCGCTTGCTTGCAGATAGGCTTCGCGAAGATGGCCCATGCCGTGCAGGCGGCCCTCTCCCAGCGCACCGCCAAAGGTGTTGAGCGGAAGACGCGCTCCGAGTTCGGCATGTCCTTCGCGCAGGAAGGCGGGGGCGCCGCCGGTTTCGGTGATGCCGAGCCCGTCAAGCCATTCCCAGACCATGGAGGAGAAGCCGTCAT